>NZ_PREY01000023.1:0-112907 GCF_002959955.1 Burkholderia sp. BE12
AATATGAATCACTTCATAAACCTGACTTACTTTAGTGTGAGACTCTTGATACTTTCGCTTTCTGATCCGAGGATCAGCTCGCTTCCATCAAGCGCCCACACTTATCGGCTGTTAATTTTTAAAGAGCATTTCTGCGAGGAACCTGAGGTTTCCTGGCAGCGCTGCGTTTTCAGCAGCAGAGAAGCGAGATTATGAACCGTGTTTCGCAGCTCGTCAACAACTTTCTAACTGCTTCGTTGCGACTGCGGGGTCCATCTTCCTGCACCGCCAAGGCTCGTTACCACCGAACCTCACCAGCACCGCTTCCCTTCCTCCCGCGCCTCGTTTCCGTTAGCGCGAAAGAGGCGTGATTCTAAGCAGCTCACGCCGTGAGCGCAAGGGGCTTGAAGCAACTTTTTTACAAACGTCGCAACTCGGCCGTCCGGCCGTGTCTGGGCACGATGCCGCTTATGGTGCAAAGAACGGACTAGAATGTGAGGTTCTTCGCCTCTTTCTATATACGTCTTTAATATGCGCCAGCGAATCGCCAAACGCCTCCCCCCCGATGCCGACAAACTGGTCGGTCTGTCGCTTGCGCTCTTCGCGTCGGGCAGCCGCATCGAGGATCGCTTCTGGGAAGCGAAGCTCGATGCGCTGCTCGCCAAGATTGTCCGCAACGGCAATCAGACCACGCTCGATGCCGCGCTCGACCATCTTCAGCAGAATCATCCCGACGCCTACGGTGCGCTCGCCGACATGGCCGAGACACACAGCGAGTCGATGGTGATCGAACACGACGGCCAACCGTACGATGCGCTGCTGGTCGCCGTCCCGGTTCTCGCCTGGACGCGCTACATGATTCCGTCGGGCCCGCTCAAGAGCGACGTTGCCGACGCGCTGCGAACGCACCTGCAGGCTCACGTGCTCGCGAACGGCACCCTCGTCGGGCTCGCACCGTTCCTCTACAGCATCGACCAGTTGCCGCGGCACCACGTGGAAACCTACCGGCTGGCCCAGCAACTCGCCCATGCGGCAATCGGCCAGAACACCCCGAAGCTGAGCTTCGGCGACCTGCCGGAAACCTCGCCGATCCTGGCCGATCCGCGCTTCCTGCTGGCGGTCGTCGCGGCCCCCGCCGGCTCGCCGCTGTTCCGCTGGCAGGAAGAAGAAAACGGCAGTCGGATCGAGCGCGGCCAGTGCCTCGAACAATGGACGGCCCAAGGCGGCCCGAACCTGTCGATCGCGTTGCCCGGCTGCGAGTTCGAATGCCTGCTTCCGGACGCGTACTACTCGGCCTGTCGCGATGCGGACGAACGCGTGCGTCCGCACACCGTCCGAACGGCCATTCGTTATCTATTCGACACACTTGGTGCGGCGCCGCAGGAATTGCGCGCGGTGGTCGCCGGCTTCGGCGAACGTCGTATCGACGAGTATCGCGTCGGCTTCACGCGGCGTGCCAGCAACGACGTGATCTACGGCGTCGTGTGGCCGCTCTACGGCCGTGAAAACGGCGACGTATCGATCGACAACGCGACGCTCGAAGGCGAAGCGCCGATGGAAGGACCGCTCGAGGAAATCGTGAGCCTGCTGAAGGAATGCGGCGTAACCGACGTCCGCCGGCACGCGGGCCGCTTCGAGCCCGAATATTGCGACGACTGCGGCGTGCCGCTTTACGCCGATCCGCTCGGCGAAATCGTCCATGCGGAAATGCCGGAAGACGCGTCACCCGCCCAGCCGCACTTCCACTGACCTACCCCGCAGGCCTCGACAGCCTGCCCTGCCCAAAGCCGCTTCCGGTGCCCGCCGAAGCGGCTTTTTTCTTATCCGACGCCGGTCGCCCAAAATTTCGAACTTTTCCTAAGCCTTTCAGACAAGCAGACAGCGTGTAAGGTCTTTGTCATTATCGGGGCCAGCCAATACCCGACAGCAGGCAATGACTCACTTTACGGAGGTTGAATATGCGGTTCTTGATACTTAACTCAGACGCCGAACGGCGTGACGGACTGAAGACCCTGTTGCGGCAGATCGACCGGCACGCCAGCATCAACGATGCGCCTGACGGTTTCCAGGCGCGCCGGCTGCTGCGCAACCAGCGTTTCGACCTCGTCGCGATCGACTGGCTGGACGTGGGCCGGCTCAGCGAGCTTCAGGCACTCGGCAATGCGTGCTCGCCGACACCGGTCGCCGTCCTGGTCGACGACACCTCGCCCGAAGCCATCCAGCGCTTCTTCAACTACGGCGTCGCGGGCGTGATCCCGCATTCCACGCGGCCGCACCTGATCGTGCGAGCGCTCGAGATCGTCCTGCTGGGCGGACACTACATTCCGCCGATCGCCCTCAGCCTGCTGCCGTCCACGGCGACGACGGCGCGCCACGACGCCCATTTCCAGACGCTCGCCGGCTCGCTGCCCCGGCGGCCGCCGAGCGGCCTCCTGTCGCCGCGCCAAGCGCAGATCATGCGGTTCGTCCACATGGGCAGCACGAACAAGATGATCGCGCGTACGCTCGGCATCAGCGAAGGCACCGTGAAGATCCACCTCGCGAGCATCTTCCAGCAACTCGGCGCCGCGAACCGGGCCGCCGCGGTCGCGATCTACAACGGCTGGCTGTCGCCCCATCTCGAGGTGCTGCTGGCGAACCGTAACCGCGCCCGCAAACCGGCCATAGGAGAACACGGCCCGGCGCCCCTACGTACACAACGGCACGACCGTCCATACCCGTTGCCCACCGCGAATGCCGGCACGCAGGACCTGCCGCTCGCCGCCGAGCCGCCGGCACGGTTCCGGCGCGAGCGCTAGGCAAACAGTCTCGATATTGCGACGGTCGGGCATGTGCAGGCTCCCACCTTTGATGCTCAACGAGTAATATGAACGCATGGGTTTTCTTTTCACACCGCTTCCGCTCTGGATTGGCATCGGTGGCTGGATCGCCGCCGTGGCCCTGCTCACGCTCGCGATCTGGAAGCGCCCCTTCGTACGCCTGCAAGACGCCACGCTTCAGCACGTGTGGCTTGCACTCGTCACTGCGATCACGGTCCTGTGGGCCTCGAACGCATGGCTCGAGGATGGCATCGTCATGCATCTGCTCGGCGCAACGTTGCTCGTCACGCTGTTCGACTGGACACTCGCCCTGATCGCGATGGGCGTCGTCACGGCGATTGCCGCAGTCATCTTCGACGCGCCGTGGCAAGGCATCGGGCTGACCTATCTGATCTACGGTGCGCTGCCTGTCGGCGTGTCGGCGTTGCTGCAGCGCGCCGCCCTCGCCTGGCTGCCGCACAACCTCGCGTCGTTCATCACCGGGCAGGGCTTCCTGTCGCCAGCCATCGCGATCGTCGCGGTCGCCGCCGCGGCGGCCGGCGTCCAGCTCGCGCTCGCGGACGGCGTGCCCGTCGTGATTCCGGCCGGCTATCTGCTGAACACCGCGCTGCTCGCGCTCGGCGAAGCATGGTTCACCGGCATGGCAACGGCACTCATCGCCGTCTATCGCCCTGCGTGGGTCACGACCTTCGACGTCCGGCGCTACCGCCTCGGCGGCCCGCGCGCCTGAATTTCCTCCGGATCGGCTCGGTGCACACGCGTACCGGCGGCCCTCCCGCGGCGCGCGTCGAATACGCCACCTACTGCCGCACAACTTTTTTACGCTAAGATTGAACTCCTGTTCTTCATCGGGCATCTATACGTGCCCGATGTCTCCTTCGCTCCTCACCAATAACCAGATGGACAGCTCACCTGCCTCGCTCCGGATTTTCCGGGCGCTCGGCAAGCTGGCAGCCTGTATCGCGGGCCTGTCGCTTGCGCTTCCCGCTCCGGTATTCGCCGACCTGCTCGACCAGCGCTCCGAACTGATCAACAAATTCGTCAACGAGATGCATGCCGATCCGCTCGTCGCCGATTGTGCGGCGCACGGCAGCTTCATCGCCAGCACGTCGACGGCCTTCGACCGCGTCGACTTCGCACCGAACGCATTCGACAGCGGCAACGCGACGATCACGCCGTGGAACGACTCGTTCGACCAAGGCAAGCAGCGCGTGAAAGTCGACAATATCGTCACCGTCGACGGGCTCGGCATCCACAGCAACGGCGGCGATCCGACGCCGCTGAAATTCCGTTGCGGCTATGTCGGCCAGCAGATGCTCGCGTTCAGCTGGAACGACCCGGTTCCGCCGCTGAAGCCGCGCGTCGAACGCTCGTCGTCTTCGACGAAGAAGTTCAAGGGCAAGTCGCACCGCGGCAAGGCCAAGGCGAAGGCATCGGGCCGCACCGGCAGCAAGAAGGCCGTCGCAACGAAGAAGTCGAGCGGCCAGAACAAAGCCGTGAAGAAAAAAACCGCGAAGAAGTCCTGATACGACGGAGCGGCAGCGACAGCAGCAAAAAAAGCCGGTGCATCGCGAGATGCGCCGGCTTTTTTCATGCGACGACGGCTGCGCTTACGCGAACGTGTCGACGTGCACCAGGATCGCGGCCAGCATCGCCGCGCCGAGCGCCGCGCTGCGCTCGCCGTTCCAGCCGACGCGCTCGTCGGGGAGGTTCGCGTTGTCCTTGAACGGCATTTCGAGCGTCAGCGACAGACAGCCGAACTGGTGGCCGATGTACTTCGACGCGAGCTTCAACGCATCTTCCTTGTACTTGCTCGCCGCGTAGCCGTGCTCGGTCTGGAAGTCGGGGCTCGCGACCTTGAACGCGTCGATGAACGCGGCCTGCTCCTTGCCCTGCTGCTCGGTAAAGCTCGGCAGCATCTCCGAGCCGGCGACGAACACGTACGGCAGATCCTCGTCGCCGTGAATGTCGAAGAACATGTCGCAGCCGATCGCGTGGATGGCGTCGCGCACGGCCAGCACCTCAGGGCTGCGCTCGGCGTCTGGCGCCATCCACTCCCGGTTCAGGTTCGCGCCGGCCGCATTGGTGCGCAGGTTACCGTGCACGCTGCCGTCCGGGTTCATATTCGGGACGATGTAGAACATCACGCGATCGTAGAGCTTGCGCGCAACCGGATCGCCGGCCCAGTCGCCCCATCCGGCCAGCCGCTTGACCAGGCCTTCGACGAACCACTCGGCCATCGACTCACCCGGATGCTGGCGCGCGATGACCCACACCTTCTTCTTCGGCGCACCATCGGTTTCCGGCGTGCCGAGCGTCAGCAGCGACATCGGACGGCCTTCGACCGTGCGGCCGAGCTCGACGACGCTCGCCTGCGGCAACTGCTGGACCGCGCCGAGAAACGCCGCGTGGCGCTCTTCCGAGTACGGTTCGAAATACGCGTAGTAGATGCTGTCGAACTCCGGCGTATGGTCGATGGTCATCGTCTTGCCGTCGAACGTCGTCGGCACGCGGAACCAGTCGACCCGGTCGTAGCTCGCCACCGCGTGGTAGTTGCGCCAGCCGGACGGATACGCGCATTCGGCTGCGTTCTCGAACGTCATCACGCACCGCTCGCCGCGCGCACCCGTCAAGCGGTAGTAAAACCATTGCGCGAACTCCGAACGATTGTCGCCGCGCACGCGCAGCCGGATCGCGTCGGGGCTGTCGCACGACACGACGTCGATTGCACCTGCATCGAAATTACTGGTAATCGAAACGGCCATCTATCTCTCCTTTGTCGATCGGAGTTAGCGCTTTAGCGCTTACTCCGGTCCCATGCAAAGCTGTCGATCGGAGTTGGCGCTTTAGCGCTTACTCCGGCCTCATGCAAAGCTGTCGACCGGTGTTAGCGCTTTAGCGCTTACTCCGGCCTCATGCATGCACCGGCCGTCTCGTGAACGGCCGGCACGGTCACTCGCCGACGCGCCGGCGATATACGTAAGTCGAATCGTTCGACGCAGCCGCATCGAACGCATAGCCGTCGGTCGCGAATGCCTTCAACGCCTTCGGGTCGGCGATCCGGTTCTCGACGACAAAACGCGCCATCAGGCCGCGCGCGCGTTTTGCATGGAAGCTGATGATCTTGTAGCGGCCGCCCTTCCAGTCCTCGAATACCGGCGTGACGACCGGTGCGGCCAGCAGCTTCGGCTTGACCGACTTGAAGTATTCGGTCGACGCGCAGTTGACGAGCACGCGCGCGGCGCCGCTGCGCGTCTCGAGCTGCTCGTTCAGCGCTCGCGTGATGCGGTCGCCCCAGAACGCGTACAGATCCTTGCCGCGCGCGTTCGCGAACCGCGTGCCCATCTCGAGCCGGTACGGCTGCAGCAGATCGAGCGGACGCAGCAGCCCGTACAGGCCCGACAACACGCGCACGTGCTGCTGCGCATAGTCGAGATCGGTGGACGACAGCGATTTCGCGTCGAAACCTTCGTAGACGTCGCCATTGAACGCAAGCACGGCCTGCTTCGCGTTGGCCGGCGTGAAAGTCGGCGACCAGTCGGCGTAGCGCTGGAAGTTCAGGCGCGCGAGCGGATCGGAGATATCCATCAGCGTCGCGATGTCCTGCGGCGACAGCTTGCGCAGGCCGTCGATCAGCTCCGACGCGTCGTCGACGAATGCAGGCTTCGTGTAAGACAGGACGTGCGGGGGCGTATCGTAGTCGAGGGATTTGGCGGGAGAGAGAACGATTATCATAGAGGCTCGCTGGCACGCCGTGCCTTGCGGTCAGACGAAAACCACCGATTGTAACGAATGACCCGCTCTCTCGCCCCGCATGCCGCACACCGCGTCGTGCTCGACTCGAACGTCTGGATCGACATCCTCGTATTCGACGACCCCGCTACGCGACCGATCCGTGCCGCGCTGGAGCACGGCATGCTTGCCGCCGTGATCGACGGCCGCTGCCTGACCGAACTCGAATACGTGCTCGACTATCCGCAGTTCCAGTCGCGTGCGATCGACAAGGCTGCCGCCCTCGCCACGGTCGCCCGGCTCGCGAGCCTCGTCGAACCGCCGCCCGTCGACGCCGACGCGCCGCCGCTGCCGAAGTGCAAGGACCGCGACGATCAGAAATTTCTCGAACTCGCCCGCGCCGCACAGGCCGAGTGGCTCGTGTCGAAAGACCGCGCGCTGCTGAAGCTCGCGAAGCGCACCGCACGCGACTTCGGTTTCCGGATCGCGCAACCCGCGCCGTTCGTGGAGGCCTGCGCACTCGACGCCGCGCCGCCCGCCGCGGCGACGCCCGCCTGACGCCCCCCATCCGCATTCGACCGTATCGATGAACGCTCCTTCAGATATGCCAACGACGCCCGTTTTCCCCTCGCGCCTGCCGAACGTCGGCACAACGATCTTCACGGTCATGAGCGCGCTTGCCGCCGAAAAAGGCGCGGTAAATCTCGGCCAGGGTTTTCCTGATTTCGATTGCGATCCGCGCATCGTCGATGCGGTCGCAACCGCGATGCGCAACGGGCACAACCAGTATCCGCCGATGGCCGGCGTCGCGCCGCTGCGCGACGCGATCGCCGCCAAGATCGCGCAGGTATACGGCCGGCATTACGATCCGGCCACCGAAATCACCGTGACGGCCGGCGCGACGCAGGCGCTGCTGACGGCGATCCTGTGCACGGTGCATCCGGGCGACGAAGTGATCGTCGTCGAGCCGACCTACGACAGCTACCTGCCCTCGATCGAGCTCGCCGGCGGCAAGCCCGTGTTCGTCACGCTGGAGGCGCCCGACTACGCGATCCCGTTCGACCGTCTCGCGGCCGCGATCACGCCGAAAACGCGGATGATCCTGATCAACACGCCGCACAACCCGACGGGTACCGTGTGGCGCGAGGCGGACATGCGCAAGCTCGAGGACATCGTGCGCGGCACCAACGTGCTGATCCTGTCCGACGAGGTCTACGAACACATGGTCTACGACGGTGCCCGCCACGAGAGCGTCGCGCGCTACCCGGAGCTCGCCGCGCGCAGCTTCATCGTGTCGAGCTTCGGCAAGACCTACCACGTGACGGGCTGGAAGGTCGGCTACGTCGCGGCGCCTGCCGCGCTGACCGCGGAGTTCCGAAAGGTCCATCAATTCAACGTGTTCACGGTGAACACGCCGATGCAGATCGGGCTCGCCGACTACCTACGCGACCCGGCGCCGTACCTGTCGCTCGCGGGCTTCTATCAGCAAAAGCGCGACTTCTTCCGGGCCGGCCTCGAACGCACGCGCTTCAAGCTGCTGCCGTGCACGGGCACGTACTTCCAGTGCGTCGATTACTCGGCGATCAGCGACCTGCCCGAAGCGGAATTCTCGAAGTGGCTCACGTCGGAAATCGGCGTGGCCGCCATTCCGGTGTCGGCGTTCTATCACGAGCCGCACGAATCGGGCGTCGTCCGCTTCTGCTTCGCGAAGCAGGAAAGCACGCTCGCGTCCGCGCTCGAACGGCTCGCGCGCCTGTAAGACCCCGCACGCCGCCCTTGGGAAACCGCGCTTACGAACGCACGACCTTCGCCGCTTCGACATACTCCTTGCGCTCGGCCGCCACGCGTTGCGCGGCCGGGCGTTCACTCACCGTCTTCGCGTGCGCCTTCCAGTCGATGCCTGCATCGAGCAGGAAGTCGCGGCCGAAGATGGCCTTCGTCGCCATGCCGATGACCGGCAAATGGACCCACGAGGCGATGTCCGCGAGGCCGAACGATTCGCCGAGCACATACGGCGAAAACTGCGTCATCTGCTTGAATGCATCGATCGCGCGCGGCAGGCGCTTCTCGACGTGCGCCTTCGTCCCGTCGCTGACCTTGCCGCCGAAAAACGCTTCCGTGTACACCTCGCGCGCCATCCACTCGAGATACAGCTCGAGCGTCTCGACCAGTTCGCGCACCTTCGCCGCCGCGAATGGACTCGCGGGCAAAATGCCTTTCTCGGGATAGCGCGCCGCCAGATATTCGATGATCACCTGCGACTCGAACAGCGCGCCCTCTTCGGTCTTCAGAAACGGAATCTTGCCGAGCGGCGAATCGGCGAGCCGGACCGGATCGCTGATCGGCAAACCGCACGTCACTTCCTCGAACGGAATATCGTGCTCGAGCAGGACGAACTTCACCTTGTTGTAGTAGTTGGACAACGGAATACCGCACAGCTGTAGCATCAGGGTCTCCTTCCTTGCTGAAGCGCGGCCGCATCGATGCCGGCCGCATCGGGATTCATCACGCTGAAAAGCACGTTCGTGCTAGTCTAAAGCAAGTCGTGCGTTCGTCATGACGACATTACCTCCGCTGCGGCGTCATCTCCGTCTGTCCGAACGACACGTGCGGCGTCGCCGCCGCGCCACCCGATGGAGACATGCTCGCATGAGTGCTGAACTGCTGGCCTCGCGTCCGCCCGAGAGCGAATCGACGCTCGTCCTCACGCTGTCCAATCCCGGCGCGCGCAACGCGCTGCATCCCGACATGTACGCGGCCGGCATCGAAGCGCTCGCCACCGCCGAGCGCGATCCGGCGATTCGCGCCGTCGTGCTGACGGGTGCCGATCGTTTCTTCTGCGCAGGCGGCAACCTGAACCGGCTGCTCGAGAATCGCTCGAAGGATCCGTCCTTCCAGGCCGACAGCATCGATCAGCTCGCGGCATGGGTAACGGCGATCCGCGCGTCGACGAAGCCGGTGATCGCGGCCGTCGAAGGCGCCGCGGCCGGCGCGGGCTTCTCGCTCGCACTCGCGTGCGACCTGATCGTCGCCGCACATGAAGCAAAATTCGTGATGTCGTATGCGCGCGTCGGCCTGACGCCCGACGGCGGCGGCTCATGGTTTCTCGCCCGCGCGCTGCCGCGTGCGATCGCGGCCGAGATCCTGTTCGAAGGCAAGCCGGTCGCCGCCGAACGCCTGCATGCGCTCGGCGTCGTCAACCGGCTCGCCGCGCCCGGCACGGCATTGAGCGACGCACTGGCATGGGCCGACGTGCTCGCCGGCATCTCGCCGAATGCGCTCACGCGCATCAAGTCGCTGCTCGACGACGCGAGCGCGCAACCGCTGGATGCGCACCTCGGCACCGAGCGCGATCATTTCGTCGCGTCGCTGCATCATGCGGACGGCCTCGAAGGCATCACCGCCTTTCTCGAGAAACGCCAGCCGCGCTACAAGCGCTGATCCGCCGCGTCGGCCTTCGAACCGACCCACGCCGCCGCGTCCATCCGATGCGGCTCGTCGCCGCCGCGCGCAACGTCGCGACGATCCGCGGCCCGGCCGCGCATGCCCGCGGCACGCGCGCTTCCGTCGCCAGCAGCCCGCGTCGATCCATGCTCTAATGACCGCCTGTCGCGGCGCCGACGGCGCCGTTTTCGCGCATGCCATACAGGAGTTGACGATGATCGACGTCTATAGCTGGGCGACCCCGAACGGCCACAAGGTGCACATCATGCTCGAGGAAACGGGCCTCGCGTATCGCGCGCATCCGGTCGATATCGGCGCGGGCGACCAGTTCGAGCCCGAGTTCCTGAAGATCAGCCCGAACAACAAGATCCCCGCGATCGTCGATCCGGACGGCCCCGGCGGACAACCGATCTCGCTGTTCGAATCGGGCGCGATCCTGATCTACCTCGCGGAGAAGACCGGCAAGTTCCTGCCGACCGATCCGGCCGCGCGCTATGCGACGCTCGAGTGGCTGATGTTCCAGATGGGCGGCGTCGGCCCGATGCTCGGGCAGGCGCACCACTTCCGCCTGTATGCGCCGGAGAAGATCGAGTATGCGGTCGACCGCTACACGAACGAAGCGAAGCGCCTGTACAACGTGATGGAAAAGCGCCTCGGCGAATCCGAGTATCTCGCGGGCGACACGTACACGATCGCGGACATCGCGACGTTCCCGTGGACGCGCTCGTGGCAGAACCAGGGCATCGTGCTCGACGCGTTGCCGAACGTGAAGCGCTGGCACGAGGCGATCGCCGCGCGAGCGGCCGTGCAGCGCGGCGTCGAGGTGCTCGCGTCGATGCGCAAGGCGCTGCAGGACGACAAGGCACGCGAGGTGCTGTTCGGCGCAACGCAATACGCGAAACGCTGACAAGCGCATGACGAGCGGAGCGGCATCCGTGCATGCCGCTCCGTGCTTCAGAAGTAATGCAGCGTGATGAACTCCGCCGCGCATACCGGCAGCGGCGCGTCGGGGCGCTCGATCTGCATCGATACCGACCACGTCACCTGGATGCCGCCGCGCGCGGCGTCTGCGATTTCCTTCACCGCGAACAGCGCACGCACACGCGTGCCGACCGGCACCGGCTTCAAAAACCGCACGCGGTTCAACCCGTAGTTCACGCCCATCTTTTGCTCGAAGCGCATGGCGTCGGTCATCAACGCAGGAATCAGCGACAGCGTCAGGAACCCGTGCGCGATCGGCCCGCCGAACGGCGACTCGCGCCGCGCGCGCTCGGGGTCGACGTGAATCCACTGATGATCGCCGGTCGCGTCGGCGAAACCGTCGACGCGCGGCTGGTCGATCTCGATCCAGCCGCTCGCGAGCGGCTCCCCGCCGACCCGCTCCCGCAACGCCTGCGCCGATGCGATCAGCGGCAAGGTGACGTCCGTCATGAGTTCGCGCCCTCCGGACGGCGCAGCCCGAAAATCACCTTGGTATGCACGCTGATCACCGTCTCGCCGGCTTCGTTCATGCCGATCCATTCGGTCGACACGATGCCGCGATCGGGCTTGCTCTCCGACACGCGCTTGTCGTGCACCTTCTGGTACATCGTGATCGTATCGCCGGCGCGGACCGGCTTCAGCCAGCGGATCGAATCGATGCCCGGCGAGCCCATGCTGGTCGAATCCGGCCCGAGCTTCTTGACCAGCAGGCTCATGAACACCGAGCACGTATGCCAGCCGCTCGCGACGAGGCCGCCGAAATGCGATGCCTTCCCCGCTTCCTCGTCGATATGGAACGGCTGCGGATCGTAGCGCTTCGCGAACGTCTTGATGTCGTCGGCCTCGAACGTGTAGCGGCCCACTTCGGTCGTACTGCCGACCACCAGGTCTTCGTAACTGATACCCACTGATAAGTCTCCTTGTCTGGCGCGCTCGCGCGTCGCCGTCATGCTACGTCGGTCTGCGCGAAATCGGGCAGCGCCGCGATGCGGGCGAGGTGATGATCGGTATCGCCGAGCGTCGTCTCGATGATCGACAGCCGCTTGAACAGGTGCGCGGCGGCCACCTCGTTGGTCACGCCCATGCCGCCGTGCAACTGGACGGCCTGCTGGCCGACGAAGCGCGCGGCCGCACCGACCCGCGCCTTCGCGGCCGACACGGCCTTGCGTCGCGCATCGGCATCGCCGTTCGCGTAGCGCACCGCCGCGAGATAGGTCAGCGAACGCGCCTGCTCGGCATGAATGAGCATGTCGACCATCCGGTGCTGCAGCGCCTGAAAACGCGCGATCGGCACGCCGAACTGCTCGCGCGTCTTCGTGTATTCGACCGTCGCGCGATTCAGTTCGTCGAGCGCGCCGACCGCTTCCGCACACAGCAGGAAGGTCGCGTAATCGGCGATCTGCTCGAGTGCCGCCGCGTCGCGCGCACCGCCCGTCAGCAGTCGGGCCGGCGTGTCGTCGAACGCGAGCGTCGCGGCACGCTGGCCGTCGATGGTCCGGTAGTCGACCACCTTCGCGTTGGCCGCATCGCGTTCGACGACAAAGAGGCCGATGCCGCCGCCGTCGACCCGCGCGGGCACGATCCACGCATGCGCCTGGGCGCCGTGCTGAACCACCGACTTGGTGCCGGTCAGCCGGTACGTGCCGCCCTGCTCCCGCGCGTGCGTGTCGAGTTCGTACAGGTCGTAGCGCGCCTGCGGTTCGTGGAACGCGACCGCCAAGCGCTTTTGGCCTTGCGCGACCGCCTCCAGCAGCGCGGCGTCGGCGCCTGCGCCGGAGCCGGCGATCCGCAGTGCTTCGACGCCGACCGCCGTGGCCCAGTACGGCTCGATCACGAGCGCGCGGCCGAGCTCCTGCATCACGACCAGCATGTCGACCGGGCCGCCGCCGAAGCCGCCCTGGGCATCGGGCACGGGCAACGCGGTCAATCCCAGTTCGGTGAATGCGCTCCACTGCGCATCCGACACGCCGGCATCGCTGCGCACGATCGCCTGACGCGTTTCGAAGCCGTATTGCTCGCCGAGATACCGGCGCAGCGCGTCGGCGAACTGCTGCTGCTCATCGGTAAAGCTGAAATCCATGGTTGTCTCCGTTCCCTGATCACAGCCCCAGAATCATCTGCGCGATGATGTTCTTCTGGATCTCGTTCGAACCGCCGTAGATCGACGTCTTCCGGTAATTGAAGTAGTACGCGGCGAGCGGCGCCGCATCGTCGTCGCCCGCGACGCTGTGTTCGCGCTCGCCGTCGAGGAACGGCACGTCGAACGGAGCGGCCAGCGGGCCGATCGCTTCGACCATCAGCTCGGTGAGCGCCTGCTGCACCTCGGTGCCCTTGATCTTCAGCATCGACGCCTCGGGGCCGGGCCCCTTGCCGCTCGTCTCGCGGCTGACGACGCGCAGCACCGTCACCTCCAGCGCCATCAACTCGACTTCGAGCGCCGCGACCTTCGCGGCGAACACGGGATCGGCGAGCAACGGCTTGCCGTTCTTGCGCTGGTTCGACGCCACCCGCTTCAGGAACGCGAGCTCCCGCTTCGACGCGCCGACGCGCGCGATGCCGGTGCGCTCGTGGCCGAGCAGGTATTTCGCGTAGGTCCAGCCGCGGTTCTCGTCGCCGACGAGGTTCTCGACCGGCACCTTCACGTCCTCGAAGAACACCTCGTTGACCTCGTGGTCCTCGTCGAGCATCACGATCGGGCGCACGGTGATGCCGGGCGTCTTCATGTCGATCAGCAGGAACGAGATGCCCTCCTGCTTCTTCGCGGCCGGATCGGTGCGCACGAGGCAGAACATCATGTCGGCGTACTGGCCGAGCGTGGTCCAGGTCTTCTGGCCGTTGACGACGTAGTGATCGCCGTGGCGCTCGGCGCGCGTGCGCAGCGACGCGAGGTCGGACCCGGAACCCGGCTCCGAATAACCCTGGCACCACCAGTCCGAGCCGTCGAGAATACGCGGCAGATAGTGGCGCTTCTGCGCTTCGCTGCCGTATTTCATCAGGACCGGCGCGACCATCGACACCCCGAACGGCAGCACGGTCGGCGCACCGATCCGCGCGCACTCCTCGTCCCAGATGTGCCGCTGCGTCGCGTTCCAGCCCGGCCCGCCATATTCGACCGGCCAGGCAGGCGCGGACCAGCCGCGCTGGCCGAGAATCCGGTGCCAGCTCGCGAAATCCTCGCGGTCGAGTCGTTTGTGATCGAGTACCTTGGCGCGCAGTGCGTGAGGCAAGTTGGCCTCGAGCCAGGCGCGGACGTCGGCGCGGAACGCGTCGTCGGCGGGGGAATAATCCAGATCCATGCGCAGTGTCTCCTGTCGACCAGAGTTAGCGCTTTAGCGCTTACTCTGGTCCCATGCTTCGCGGTCGGCCGGAGTGAGTGCTTTAGCACTTGCTCCGGTCCCATGCTTCGCGGTCGATCAGCGTTGGCGCGTCAGCGCCTACACTGATCCCATGCAAGGCTTGCCGCGACCGTCCGGCCCGGCAAGGACACACTGCGTACGCTATTGCAGCGGTTCTTTCAGCGCGGCTGGAATCGGCAGCGGCATCACGTCGATGCCTTCCTCGACCAAGGACTGCGCATCCTCCGGCGTCGTGACGCCGCGAATGCTGCGTGCCGGCGCCTCGTTGTAATGGATGCGCCGCGCTTCCTCGGCGAAGCGCTCGCCCACGTTCTCGGTCTTCTCCAGCACCTCGCGCAGCGCGCGCATCACCTGCGCCTGCAGCGCACGCGGATCGGCCGGCTGCGCCTGCGTCGCGCCCGACAGGTTCAGGCGCGGCGCCGACGGCAGACGGTTGACCTCCGTCGTTCCGCACACCGGACATTCGACCAGCTTGCGGGACAACTGCGCTTCGAATTCATCGGCGGAAGCGAACCAGCCTTCGAACCGATGACCGTGCGGACACTGTAAATCGAGGACCTTCATGCTGAATCAGGGCGTGTGACGAGTGTAGCGCAAAAAGCGGTTTTGTGAACGATCGTGCTAAATCCGGATCGCGCGGCACGGGCGCGCCGCGTCATGGAATTGTAACGCGGCGCTCCGGCCGCCGCCGACGCCGTGCTCAGGGCGTGACGACCGGCCCGAGCGGCCACGTGCCGGACAGCACCTTGTCGAGCCACATCGTGCCGATGATCGTCTTCACGTCGGTGATCTGGCCCGTGCGCACCCATTCCTGCAGGTCGGCCAGCGTCGCGGTGAAGGTTTCAAGGAATTCGCCTTCGTCGAGCTTGCGTTCGCCGGCCGTCAGCCCGCGCGCGAGATACAGGTCGATGAATTCGGTCGAATAGGAAATGATCGGATGAATGCGGGCCAGGAACACGTATTCGCGCGCCGTGTAGCCCGTTTCCTCGCGCAACTCGCGCACCGCGCACGCGAGCGCGCCTTCGTTCGGATCGAGCTTGCCGGCCGGAAATTCGGCCATCACCTTGCCGATCGGATAGCGGAACTGGCTTTCCATCAGCACGCGGCCGTCGTCGAACAGCGGGATCACCATCACCGCACCCGGGTGCTGCACGTATTCGCGCGTGGCCTTCTTGCCGTCCGGCAGACGGACGGTGTCGCGCTTGAGCTTGAGGAATGCGCCTTCGAAAATCGCCTCGCTCTCGAGGCAGGTTTCGGTCAGTGCGGCGTCGTGATTGGGAAGTTCGGCCATCGGCGGCTCCTGAATGAGCACGACGGACGGCCGGAGCCGTCAGCGTCGTTTGACGAGATACTGGAACGTGAAGCCGGGAAACGCGAACACGACGAAGAGACTGAACGTGATCGCGTAAAACTGCCAGCCCTGTTCGAAGCGGTTGCCGGCGCGCGACTCGAGCCAGAAGCCGAGCGCGCCGACGACGAAGTACAGCACGATCAGCTCGCCGATCCGCACCCACGCATTCTTCTTCGTCGCGCCGAACGGCACGACGGCGAAGAGGCGTTGGTTCAGGAACGGCAGGTTGGCGCATACGAGCGCCAACAGCACGATGAACCAGCCGGCTGCCGACATTACAGCGGCAGCGTGTGACGGATTGCCTGCAGGCAGGCGGTCAGCAGCGGGCTCGGGATCAGGCCGAGCACGACGACCGCCAGGCCATTCAGCACGAGGATCGTGCGCTTGCAGAAATCGCCCGAGATCGGCGTCGAATCCTGCGGGGCATCGAAGTACATCAGCTTGACGATGCGCAGGTAGTAGAACGCGCCGAACAGCGACGTGATCACGGCCAGCACGGCGAGCCACGTGAGACCCGCATTGACGGTCGCCTCGAGCACGGCGAGCTTCGCGTAGAAGCCGACGGTCGGCGGGATGCCGGCCAGCGAGAACATCATGACCATCATCACGAACGCGAACACCGGGCTGCGCTTGTTGAGGCCCTTGAAGTCGTCGATCGTTTCGGCTTCGAAATCGCGGCGTGCGAGCAGCATCACCACGCCGAACGAGCCGAGCGTCGTGATCAGGTAGACGATCGCGTAGAACATCGCCGAGCTGTACGCGTTCGCCGGTGCCGCCGCGTCGCCCTTCACGATGCCCGCGAGCAGGCCGAGCAGCACGAAGCCCATGTTCGAGATCGCCGAGTACGCGAGCATCCGCTTGATGTTGCGCTGGACGATACCGGTGATGTTGCCGACGATCAGCGACAGCGCGGCGAGGATCACGAGCGCGGTCTGCCAGTTCTGCGCGAGCGGCAGCAGGCCCATTACCAGGAAGCGCAGGCCCCACGCGAACGCGGCAACCTTCGGGCCGCCGCCGACGAACAGCGTCATCGCGGTCGGTGCGCCCTGGTAGACGTCCGGCACCCACATGTGGAACGGCACGGCGCCGAGCTTGAACGCGATACCGGCGACGATGAAGACCACGCCGAACATCAGCACGGCCGCGTCGGTGTTGCCGCCGACCGCCTTGTACACTTCGCCGAGCTCGAGCGAGCCGGTCGCGCCGTAGAGCATCGAGATGCCGTACAGCACGAAACCCGACGCGAGCGCGCCCAGCACGTAGTACTTCATCGCGGCTTCGCTCGACTGCGCTGCATCGCGACGCAGCGCGATGACCGCGTACAGCGACAGCGACATCAGCTCGAGGCCGAGGTACAGCGTCAGGAAGTTGTTGCCCGACACCATGACCAGCTGGCCGAGCAGCGAGAACATGCCGAGCAGGAACACGTCGCCGCGGAACATGTCGCGGTCTTCGAGGTACTTGCGCGAATAGACGAGCGAGACCGCGAAACCGAACGACACGACGGCCTTCATCATGCTCGCGAACGAGTCGACGACGACCATCTTCGAGAAGAAGTAGTACTGCTGCGGGTCGAGCGCCTGGACCGCGAACCACGCGCCGGCGACGACCGACGAAACGACCGCGATCAGATAGGTCAGGCGGCGGCCGGAAGCACCGGTAAAGGTGTCGTTCAGCCATGCGACGACGATGGCGGCCATCACCAGCGCGTCAGGCAACAGGACATTCATAGAGGCGTTTTGCATGATCTTGAGTTCCTCCGCTCGCGATTACTGGGCCAGCGGCAGCTTCGACTGCGCGACGTGGGAGAGGAGGTTTTCCACGGAAACGTGCATCACGTCGGTGAAAGGCTTCGGATACAGGCCCATCAGCAGCGTGAACGCGGCGAGCACGGCCAGCATCAGGAATTCGCGACGGCCGATGTCCTTCAGCTTGGCAACGTGATCGTTCGCCACCGCGCCGAAATACACGCGCTTGTACATCCACAGCGTGTAGGCCGCACCGAGGATCAGCGTGAACGCCGCACCGAATGCGATCCAGAAGTTGTACTGGACGGCCGCGAGGATCACCATGAACTCGCCGACGAAACCCGACGTACCCGGCAGGCCGCAGTTGGCCATCGAGAACAGCATCGCGAATGCCGCGAACTTCGGCATCACGTTCACGACACCGCCGTAATCGGCGATCTGGCGCGAGTGCACGCGGTCGTACAGCACGCCGATGCAGAGAAACATCGCGCCCGACACGAAGCCGTGCGAGATCATCTGGATGATCGCGCCTTCGACGCCGAGCTGGTTGAAGATGAAGAAGCCGAGCGTGACGAAGCCCATGTGCGCGATCGACGAATACGCGACCAGCTTCTTCATGTCGGCCTGCACCATCGCGACGAGGCCGATGTAGATCACCGCGATCAGCGACAGCGTGATCACGACGGGCGCCAGGAAATGGCTCGCGTCAGGCGTGATCGGCAGCGAGAAGCGCAGGAAACCGTATGCGCCGAGCTTCAGCATGATCGCGGCCAGCACGACCGAGCCGCCCGTCGGCGCTTCCACGTGCGCGTCCGGCAACCACGTGTGCACCGGCCACATCGGCACCTTCACCGCGAACGCGAGGAAGAACGCGATGAACAGCAGGATCTGTGGCGTCATCGCGATCTTCGCGTTCTGCCACGTCGCGAGGTCGAACGAGTGCGTTTCCGTGTACAGGTAGATCAGCGCGACCAGCATCAGCAGCGAACCGGCCAGCGTGTACAGGAAGAACTTGAACGCCGCATACACGCGGTTCGGGCCGCCCCACACGCCGATGATGATGTACATCGGGATCAGGGTCGCCTCGAAGAACACGTAGAACAGCAGGCCGTCGGCCGCCGAGAACACGCCGATCATGATCCCGGACAGGATCAGGAACGCCGCGAGGTACTGCGCGACGTTCTCGGTGATCACTTCCCATGCGGCGATCACGACGATCACCGTGATCAGCGCGGTCAGCACGACGAACCACATCGAGATGCCGTCGACGCCGAGGTGATACGAGATATCGAAGCGTTCGATCCAGGTCGACTTCTCGACGAACTGCAGCGCCGCCGTGCTCGAATCGAAGCCCGTGACCAGCGGGAGCGTGACCGCGAGGCCGAGCAGCGCACCGATCAGCGCGACCCAGCGGGCCGTCCCCGGATTTTTGTCGTTACCCACCGCAAGCACGAGGAGGCCGAAAACGATCGGCAGCCAGATCGCGGTACTGAGAATCGGAAAAGCGTGCATTAGTGTTGTCCCCCCGCCTTATTTGCCGCCGAGCGTTACAAACAGGGTCAGGAGCCCCAGCATGCCGATGATCATGGCGAACGCGTAGTGATAGATGTAACCGGATTGGAGGAAGCGGATCACGCCGGCGAACCAGCCGATGAACCGGGCGCTGCCGTTGACGAGGCCGTCGATCACCACGACGTCGCCCTCCTTCCACAGGCCGCGGCCGATCGCCACCGAACCGCGGGCGAACACCACTTCGTTGATCTTGTCCATGTAGTACTTGTTGTCCAGCAGCGTGTAGATCGGGCCGAACGCGCGGCGGATCGACGCCGGCAGCTCCGGACGCTTCAGATACAGGAACCACGCGACGACGACACCGGCGAGCGCCAGCCACACCGGCAGGCCCGACACCGAGTGCAGGCCCATGCCGACCCAGCCATGGAACTCTTCGGCCATCTCGGCGAGCGCCGGATGGTTTTCGCCGATGAAGATCACCTTGTCGAATGCGACGCCGTGCTGGAAGAAGTCGCCGAACAGCATCGGGCTGACCGCGATCGCGCCGATGATCACCGACGGGATCGCCAGCAGGACCAGCGGCACCCACACGACCCACGGGGTCTCGTGCGGCTCGTGCGCGTGGTCGTCATGACCGTGGCCATGGCCGTGATCGTCGTGGCCGTGCGCGGCCGCCATGCCCATCGGCGATTCCGGATGCTTCGGATTGCGGAAGCGCTCTTCGCCGTGGAACACCAGGAAGTACATGCGGAACGAGTACAGCGCCGTGACGAACACGCTCGCGACGACCGCGAAGTACGCGAAGCCCGAACCCGGCAGGTGCGACAGCTTCACCGCGTCGATGATCGAGTCCTTCGAGTAGAAACCCGAGAAGAACGGCGTACCGATCAGCGCGAGCGAACCGACGAGCGACGTGATCCACGTGATCGGCATGTACTTGCGCAGGCCGCCCATGTTGCGCATGTCCTGGTCGTGGTGCATGCCCATGATGACCGAGCCGGCGCCGAGGAACAGCAGCGCCTTGAAGAACGCGTGCGTCATCAGGTGGAACACGGCGACCGGATAGGCGGACACGCCGAGCGCGACGGTCATGTAGCCGAGCTGCGACAGCGTCGAGTACGCGACCACGCGCTTGATGTCGTTCTGGACGATGCCGAGGAAGCCCATGAAGAGCGCCGTGATCGCGCCGATCACCGTGATGAACGACAGCGCGGTATCCGACAGTTCGAACAGCGGCGACATGCGCGACACCATGAAGATGCCGGCCGTCACCATCGTCGCCGCGTGAATCAGCGCCGAGATCGGGGTCGGGCCTTCCATCGAGTCCGGCAGCCACACGTGCAGCGGGAACTGCGCCGACTTGCCCATCGCGCCGATGAACAGGCAGATACAGGCAACGGTCAGCAGGCCCCAGTCGGTGCCCGGGAAGTGCAGGCTCGCGAGCTCCGCGCGCTTCGCGAACACTTCGCCGTAGTTCATCGAGCCGGCGAACGCGAGCAGCAGGCCGATGCCGAGCAGGAAGCCGAAGTCGCCCACGCGGTTCACGAGGAACGCCTTCATGTTCGCGTAGATCGCGCTCTCACGCGTGAAGTAGAAGCCGATCAGCAGGTACGACACCAGACCCACCGCTTCCCAGCCGAAGAACAGCTGCAGGAAGTTGTTGCTCATCACGAGCATCAGCATCGAGAACGTGAACAGCGAGATGTACGAGAAGAAGCGCTGGTAGCCGTCTTCCTCCGCCATGTAGCCGATCGTGTACACGTGCACCATCAGCGAGACGAAGGTCACGACGACCATCATCATCGCGGTCAGCGAATCGACGAGGAAGCCGACTTCGAGCTTCAGCGAGCCGACGTTCATCCATTCGTAGACGGTCGCGTTGAAGCTTGCGCCGCCCATCACGTCGAAGAAGACTTTCGCCGACAGGAGGAACGCGATCAATACGCCGAGGATCGTGATCCGATGTGCGCCCTTGCGCCCGACTGCGTTCCCGAACAGCCCCGCAATCAGCGAGCCGGCCAGCGGAGCGAGCGGAATCGCCAGCAGCAGGTTTTCATTGAGTGTCGTTGACATAACAGCGTTGCCTGAAATTAACCTTTGAGCTGATCGAGATCCTCGACATTGATCGTGTCGAGCTTACGGAACAGGGTCACCAGAATGGCGAGACCGATCGCGGCTTCCGCTGCGGCGACGGTCAGCACGAAGAACACGAAGATCTGGCCGTGCACGTCGCCGAGGTAATGCGAGAACGCGACGAAGTTGGTGTTCACCGCCAGCAGCATCAGTTCGATCGACATCAGGATGATGATGACGTTACGGCGGTTCAGGAAGATCCCGACGATCGCGATCGCGAACAGGATCGCGCCGAGCACAAGGTAGTGAGCAAGAGTCAGCATGGTTTTCTTTTCCTCCGCTTAGCCGTTGGTGCCCGAACCGGGTTCGCTTTGCGCCGTTTCCGGCTCCGGCTTGTCCGCTTCCATCTTCACGAGGCGCACGCGGTCGTTGCGGCGCACCTTGACCTGATCCGACACGCGCTGGCGCTTGCTGTCCTTGCCCTTGCGCTCGGTCAGCCCGATCGCGGCAATGATCGCGACCAGCAGCACGAGGCCGGCGATTTCGAACGCGAAGATGTAGTCGGTGTAGATCACCTTGCCGATCAGGCGCGTATTCGACCAGTTGGCCATCTCGCCCGTCGCCATCGCATGCACGGTGTGCGTGTCGCCGTAACCGCGCCACAGGATCAGCGCGGTTTCGATCACGATGATCGCGCCGACCACGGTTGCCATCGGCACGAAGCGCTTGAAGTCGCGGCGCAGGTAGTCGATGTTGATGTCCAGCATCATCACGACGAACAGGAACAGCACCATCACCGCGCCCACGTAGACCAGAACCAGCAGGATCGCGAGGAATTCCGCTTCCAGCAGCATCCAGATCGCGGCGGCGTTGAAGAACGCCAGCACAAGGAAAAGCGCAGACGCCACCGGGTTGCGCGAAGTGATCACCTTCAGCCCTGATACCACCAGGAGCAGCGCGAAGATGTAGAACAGTACGGTCGTGAATTCCATGATTACCGGTTCATCGTTAGGCCATAGTCAGGCGCGGCTTGCGGGACGCCCGCACCCGTCGCGGCGGCTCGGCCCGTTCATGCCGGGCCGGCACTGCAAACACAATCAACGATACGGCGCGTCGGCAGCCTTCGCCGCGGCGATGTCCTTCTCGTAGCGATCGCCCACCGCGAGCAGCATTTCCTTCGTGAAATACAGGTCGCCGCGCTTTTCGCCGTGGTACTCGAGAATCTGCGTCTCGACGATCGAATCGACCGGGCAGCTTTCTTCGCAGAAACCGCAGAAGATGCACTTCGTCAGGTCGATGTCGTAGCGCGTCGTGCGGCGCGTGTTGTCCGCGCGCGTTTCCGATTCGATCGTGATCGCCAGCGCGGGGCACACGGCCTCGCACAGCTTGCACGCGATGCAGCGCTCTTCGCCGTTCTCGTAGCGGCGCAGTGCATGCAGCCCGCGGAAACGCGGCGAGATCGGGGTCTTCTCTTCCGGGAACTGCACGGTGAACTTGCGCTTGAACGTGTAACGACCGGTCAGCGCGAGCCCCTTCAGCAGCTCGGTCAGGAAGAAAGTCTTAAAGAAGTGTTGGATAGCCGTCATGATTTCGTCCGATCTTTACTTCGCCCAGATGTTCAGCGGCGACATCATCCAGAAGCCGACCACGATCACCCAGACCACCGTGACGGGCAGGAACATCTTCCAGCCCAGACGCATGATCTGGTCGTAACGGTAGCGCGGGAACGTCGCGCGCACCCAGATGAACACCGACAGCAGCGCGAAGACCTTCAGCACCAGCCAGAAGATGCCCGGAATGAACGACAGGAATTCGAACGGCGCGTCCCAGCCGCCGAGGAACAGCGTCGCCGCCAGCGCCGAGATCACGATCATGTTGATGTACTCGGCGAGGAAGAACAGCGCGAACGCCATGCCCGAGTAATCGATCATGTGACCCGCGACGATCTCCGACTCCCCTTCCACCACGTCGAACGGGTGACGGTTCGTTTCGGCGATGCCCGAGATGAAGTAGACGACGAACGCCGGCAGGAGCGGCAGCCAGTTCCACGACAGGAAATTCACGCCGTGGCCGGCGAAGAAGCCGTGCTGTTGCGAACCGACGATTTCCGACAGGTTCAGGCTGCCGGCGGTCATCAGCACGAGCACCAGCGCGAAGCCCATCGAGATTTCGTACGACACCATCTGTGCCGCGGCGCGCATCGCGCCGAGGAACGCGTACTTCGAGTTCGACGCCCAGCCCGCGAGAATCACCGCGTACACGCCGATCGACGAGATCGCCATCGCGTACAGCAGGCCCGCGTTCACGTTCGCGAGAACGGCCTCGGCCTGGAACGGAATCACGGCCCACACGGCGAACGCCGGCACGACGGTCATGACCGGCGCAATCAGGTACAGCCAGCGGCTGGCGGCGCTCGGCTGAATGACTTCCTTCAGCAGCAGCTTCAGCACGTCGGCGATCGGCTGCAGCAGGCCACCGGGGCCGACGCGGTTCGGGCCGAGACGCACGTGCATCCAGCCGATCAGCTTGCGTTCCCACAGAATCAGGTACGCGACGCACAGCAGGATGACGACGGAGACGACGAGGATGCGCACGACTGCCCACACCGTCGGCCACGCGAAGCCGAGAAGCTCGGCCCCGCCCGCGTTGATCGTATCGAACAAGCTCATTTACGCCTTCTCCACCACCAGTTCACCGGACAGGCTGCCGAGCGCTGCGCCGGCAGGCGTCGCCGCCGACACGCGAACGACCGTCTCCGCAAGATTCGCGTCGCGCACGGCCGGCAACTGCACCGCACGCTCGCCCTGGCGCACGCGCACGGCGTCGCCTTCCTTCAAGCCCAGCTTGTCGAACAGCGCGGCCGGCAGGGCTGCGGCGTTCGCCGCCTTCGCGGCGGCCGTCAGGTGCAGTGCACCTGCGCGGCGCACGAGCGCGTCGGCGTGATAGATCGGCACGTCGGCCAGGCGCTCGAAACCGCCGTTCGCGGCATTCGCCGCGGCACGAGCCGGCGCGACCGACGTCCGGTTCGACAGACGGCCCGCGACGCCGGCGTCGCCGAGCGCGGCGACCCGCACTTCTTCCGCGGTCTCGTATTCGAAGTTCGGCAGGCCGAGCAGGCTGCCGAGCACGCGCAACACCTTCCAGCCCGGACGCGTGTCGCCCAGCGGGCGCACGACGCCGTTGAAGCCCTGCACGGTGCCTTCGGCGTTGACGAACGTACCGGCCGTTTCCGTGAACGGCGCCACCGGCAGCAGCACGTCGGCGTAGTCGAGGCCGTGCTTGAACGGCGACATCACGACGACCATCTCCGCCTGGTTCAGCGCGGCCAGTGCCTGCGCCGGATCGGCGGTGTCGAATTCAGGTTCGACGTTCAGCAGCACGTAGCCCTTGCGCGGCTGCGCGAACGCTTCGCGTGCGTTCAGGCCGCCTTCGCCCGGCAGTGCGCCGACGACGTGCGCGCCGACCGTGTTCGCCGCTTCCGTCAGGAAGCCGAACGTGGCGCCGGTGTTGTCGGCGATCCACTGGGCGACGGCGTGCAGCTTCGCGAATTGCGGATGACGGACCGCGACGTTGCCGAGCAGCACCGCGCGGCGTTCGCCGTTCGCGAGCGACTGCGCGACGGCTTGCGCGGCCGGCGATGCGGCGACGCCTGCGAGCGCGTCGGGCAGCGCGACGCCGCGCAGTTGCGCGACGGCCGCGGCGATGCCGGCCAGCTCGTCGAGCCATGCGGACGGCGCGGCGACGATGCGTTGCGCGCTCGGGATCAGCGAATCGTCACCGGTCGCGTGCAGGAAGTGCAGCTTCGCGCCGTTCTTCGCAGCCTGACGCAGGCGCGCTGCGAACAGCGGGTGGTCGCGGCGCAGGAACGAACCGACGACGAACGCGGCGTCCACGTTCGACAGGTCGGCGATCGGCATGCCGAGCCACGGCGCGCCCTGGACCGGCGCCGAGAAATCCTGCTGACGCAGACGGAAGTCGACGTTCGGCGTCTTCAGTTCGTTGGCGAGCTGCTTCACGAGGAACAGCTCTTCCGCGGTGCTGTGCGCGCTCGCGAGCATCGCCAGCGCGTTCGCGCCGTGATCCGCGGCGATGCCCTTCAGGCCCTTCGCGACGTATTCGAGCGCGGTCTGCCAGTCGGTCTCGATCCACTGGCCGCCCTGCTTCAGCATCGGCTTCGTCAGGCGCTCTTCGCTGTTGAGGCCTTCATACGAGAAGCGGTCCTTGTCCGAGATCCAGCACTCGTTGATTGCTTCGTTCTCGAACGGCAGCACGCGCATCACGCGATTGTTCTTCACCTGCACGACGAGGTTCGCGCCGACGGAATCGTGCGGGCTCACCGACCTGCGGCGCGACAGTTCCCACGTACGGGCGCTGTAGCGGAACGGCTTGCTGGTCAGCGCGCCGACCGGGCACAGGTCGATCATGTTGCCCGACATTTCGGAGTCGACCGTCTTGCCGACGAACGTCGTGATTTCCGAATGCTCGCCGCGGCCCAGCATGCCGAACTCCATCACGCCGGCAATTTCCTGGCCGAAGCGGACGCAGCGCGTGCAGTGGATGCAGCGCGACATTTCTTCCATCGAGATCAGCGGGCCCACGTTCTTGTGGAACACCACGCGCTTTTCTTCCGAGTAGCGCGACGACGACTTGCCGTAGCCGACCGCCAGATCCTGCAGCTGGCATTCGCCGCCCTGATCGCAGATCGGGCAATCGAGCGGGTGATTGATGAGGAGGAATTCCATCACCGACTGCTGCGCCTTCACAGCCTTGTCGGACTGCGTGCGGACGATCATGCCGGCCGACACGGGGGTCGCGCAGGCAGGCACGGCCTTCGGCATCTTCTCGACTTCGACGAGACACATCCGGCAGTTGGCCGCAACCGACAGTTTCTTGTGATAGCAGAAGTGAGGAATGTACGTATCCGCCTTGTGCGCAGCCTGGATCACCATGCTGCCTTCGGGCACCTCGACCTTCTTGCCGTCTATTTCAAGTTCAACCATGATGGTGAATGGTCCTTAACCTATTTCCGCCCGTTCGCGCCTTCGCCCGACCGTGCGCTCAAATTCCGCAATCGGGTTCGCTTCAGGCCGCCGCCGCGTGCGCGTGGCCGCCGACCATGCAGTGCTTGTGCTCGACGTGGTACGCGAATTCGTCCCAGTAGTGCTTGAGCATCCCGCGCACCGGCATCGCCGCCGCATCGCCGAGCGCACAGATCGTGCGGCCCATGATGTTCTCGGCCACCGAGTTCAGCAGGTCCAGATCTTCCTGACGCCCTTCGCCGTGCTCGATACGGTTCACGACGCGATACAGCCAGCCGGTGCCTTCGCGGCACGGCGTGCACTGACCGCACGATTCCTCGTAGTAGAAGTACGACAGGCGCAGCAGCGAGCGCACCATGCAGCGCGTCTCGTCCATCACGATCACCGCGCCGGAACCGAGCATCGAGCCCGCCTTCGCGATCGCGTCGTAGTCGAGATCGGTCTGCATCATGATGTCGCCCGGGATCACCGGCGCCGACGAACCGCCCGGAATCACGGCCTTGATCTTCCTGCCGCCGCGCATCCCGCCGGCGAGCTCCATCAGCGTCGCGAACGGCGTGCCGAGCGGCACTTCGTAGTTGCCCGGACGCTCGACGTCGCCCGACACCGAGAAAATCTTCGTGCCGCCGTTGTTCGGCTTGCCGATCTCGAGGTAATTCTGCGGCCCGATGGACAGCAGGAACGGCACCGCCGCGAACGTCTCGGTGTTGTTGATCGTGGTCGGCTTGCCGTACACGCCGAAGCTCGCCGGGAACGGCGGCTTGAAGCGCGGCTGGCCCTTCTTGCCTTCGAGCGACTCGAGCAGCGCCGTTTCCTCGCCGCAGATGTACGCGCCGTAACCGTGGTGCGCGTGCAGCTGGAACGAGAATTCCGAGCCCATGATGTTGTCGCCGAGGAACCCGGCCGCGCGCGCTTCATCGAGCGCGGCTTCGAAGCGTCGATACACTTCGAAGATTTCGCCGTGGATGTAGTTGTAGCCGACGGTGATGCCCATCGCGTACGCGCCGATGGCCATGCCTTCGATCAGCGCGTGCGGGTTCCAGCGCAGGATGTCGCGATCCTTGAACGTGCCCGGCTCGCCTTCGTCCGAATTGCAGACGAGATACTTCTGCCCCGGGAACTGGCGCGGCATGAAGCTCCATTTCAGGCCGGTCGGGAAACCCGCACCGCCGCGGCCGCGCAGGCCCGACGCCTTCACGTCGGCGATCACCTGCTCGGGCGAAATCTTTTCTTCGAGAATGCGGCGCAGCTGCTTGTAGCCGCCGCGCGCAACGTAGTCTTCGAGGTGCCAGTTCTCGCCGTTCAGACCAGCGAGGATCAGCGGTTTGATGTGACGGTCGTGGAGGGACGTCATTTCGAGAGCTCCTCAAGCAGCTGGTCGATCTTCTCGCGGCTCATGAAGCTGCACATTCTGTGATTGTTCACCAGCAGCACCGGCGCATCGCCGCACGAGCCCATGCATTCGCCTTCCTTCAGCGTGAACTTGCCGTCAGGCGTGGTCTCGCCGAAGCCGATGCCCAGCTTCTGTTTCAGGTAGTCGGCAGCCGCTTCCGCGCCGCCGTGCGGGCCGAGCTGGCACGGCAGGTTCGTGCAGAGCGTGATCTTGTGCTTGCCGACCGGTTTGAGCTCGTACATCGTGTAGAACGTCGCGACTTCCTGCACGGCAACGGCCGGCATGCCGAGATAGTCCGCGACGAACTGCATCAGTTCGGGCGACAGCCAGCCGTGCTCTTCCTGAGCAACGGCCAACGCCGACATCACGGCGGACTGTTTCTGATCGGCGGGATACTTCGTCAACGCTCGATCGATTTCCTTCAGGCCTTCAGCTGAGATCATTTTCAGACACGACTCTTTCAATTCCTACCGAACGAACAACCTGCCGCACATCGGGGTGCATGGACGGCAGACCTGGCGCTCACTCTGTTGACAGCTTGCGAAGCCGCGCCGATTCGGCGCATACCGCATGTGACTTCGCGTGCGACTGACTGCTCGCCGCCCGCGCTCGCGGGCGGCGCAACCATTAGCGATCGATTTCGCCGAACACGATGTCCTGCGTACCGATGATCGTGACGGCGTCGGCGATCATGTGACCGCGCGCCATTTCGTCGAGCGACGCCAGGTGCGCGAAACCCGGCGCGCGAATCTTGAGGCGATACGGCTTGTTGGCGCCATCGGACACGAGGTAGATACCGAACTCACCCTTCGGATGCTCGACCGCCGCGTACGCTTCGCCTTCCGGCACGTGGAAACCTTCAGTGAAGAGCTTGAAGTGGTGAATCAAGTCTTCCATGTTGGTCTTCATGCCGACGCGCGACGGCGGGGCAACCTTGTGATTGTCCGTCATCACCGGGCCCGGATTCTTGCGGAGCCACTCAATACACTGTTTCGCGATGCGGATCGACTGGCGCATTTCCTCGACGCGCACCAGATAGCGGTCGTAGCAATCGCCGTTCACGCCGACCGGCACGTCGAAATCCATCCGATCGTACACTTCGTAGGGCTGCTTCTTGCGCAGGTCCCACGCGATGCCCGAGCCGCGCAGCATCGGGCCCGTCAGGCCCATCTGCAGCGCACGTTCGGGGCTCACCACGCCGATCCCGACCAGACGCTGTTTCCAGATCCGGTTGTCGGTCAGCAGCGTTTCATATTCGTCGACGCACTTCGGGAAGCGCGTGAAGAAATCGTCGATGAAGTCGAGCACCGAGCCGCTGCGCGCTTCGTTCATCCTCGCGAGCGCCTTCTCGTTGCGAATCTTCGACGCCTTGTATTGCGGCATGACGTCAGGCAGATCGCGATAGACGCCGCCCGGACGATAGTACGCCGCGTGCATCCGGGCGCCGGACACCGCTTCGTACACGTCCATCAGATCTTCGCGTTCGCGGAACGCGTACAGGAACACGGCCATCGCGCCGACGTCGAGCGCATGCGCGCCGATCCACATCAGGTGGTTCAGCACGCGCGTGATTTCGTCGAACAGCACGCGGATGTACTGCGCGCGCTCCGGCACGTCGATGCCGAGCAGCTTTTCGATCGCGAGCACGTAGCCGTGCTCGTTGACCATCATCGACACGTAGTCGAGACGGTCCATGTACGGCACGGACTGGATGAAGGTCTTGGATTCCGCGAGCTTTTCCGTCGCACGGTGCAGCAGGCCGATGTGCGGATCGGCACGCTGGATGACTTCGCCGTCGAGCTCGAGCACGAGGCGCAGCACGCCGTGCGCTGCCGGGTGCTGCGGGCCGAAGTTGAGCGTGTAGTTCTTGATTTCTGCCATGACGCCCCCTTAATGTTTCAGACCGCCATAGCGATCCTCGCGGATCACGCGCGGCGTGATTTCGCGCGGCTCGATCGTCACCGGCTGGTACACGACCCGCTTCTCTTCCGGGTCGTAACGCATTTCGACGTAGCCCGACACCGGGAAGTCCTTGCGGAACGGGTGACCGATGAAGCCGTAGTCGGTGAGGATGCGGCGCAGGTCGGGGTGGCCTTCGAACACGATGCCGTACAGGTCGAACGCTTCTCGCTCGTACCAGTTCGCCGAGGTCCAGATGTCGACCAGCGACGCCACGATCGGCAGATCGTCGTCCGGTGCGAACGCGCGCAGGCGCAGGCGCCAGTTGTTCGTGACCGACAGCAGGTGCGACACGGCCGCGAAGCGCGGGCCGTCGTAGGCACCGTCGCCGAAGGTCTGGTAGTCGACGCCGCAGAGGTCGATCAGTTGCTCGAAACGGAGCTTCGGATCGTCGCGCAGCGTCTTTGCGACTTCGAGGTAATCGCTCGCCTTCACGACGAGCGTCAGTTCACCGATCGCTTCGGTGAGGCTCACCACGCGCGCGCCGAGCGCGGCTTCCAGGTTTGCCTTGAGGGTCTCGATTTTGCTTGCCATATTGAGGGGACGCTCGGGGCTTTATTGACGGGCGATGGTATTGGTGCGGCGGATCTTCGCCTGAAGCTGGATCACGCCGTAGACCAGCGCCTCGGCCGTAGGCGGACAGCCCGGCACGTAGACGTCGACCGGCACGATCCGGTCGCAGCCGCGGACCACCGAGTACGAGTAGTGGTAGTAACCACCGCCGTTGGCGCACGACCCCATCGAGATCACCCAGCGCGGCTCGGCCATCTGGTCGTACACGCGGCGCAGCGCGGGCGCCATCTTGTTGCACAGCGTGCCGGCGACGATCATCACGTCCGATTGACGCGGGCTCGGACGAAACACGACGCCGAACCGATCCAGATCGTAACGGGCCGCGCCCGCATGCATCATCTCGACGGCGCAACACGCGAGCCCGAACGTCATCGGCCACAGCGAGCCGGTACGCGTCCAGTTGATCAGCTTGTCAGCCGTCGTGGTGACAAACCCTTCCTTCAAGACCCCTTCGATACTCATTTGCTTTCCACTCCAGAGGAGCGACCGAGCGTGGCCGCCCATGCAAACCGGCGATTAACCCATCACTCCCAGTCGAGGCCGCCTTTCTTCCAGATATAGGCAAAGCCCAGCAGGAATTCGAGCAGAAAAATCATCATTGCGATGAAACCCGGCCAGCCGATGTCCCGGAGCGCGACGCCCCACGGAAACAGGAATGCGGTTTCGAGATCGAAGATGATGAACAGGATGGCGACGAGGTAATACCGAACGTCGAATTTCATCCGGGCGTCTTCAAAGGCTTCGAAGCCGCACTCGTACGGTGCGTTCTTCTCGACGTCCGGCTTGTTGGGACCAAGGAGCTTGCCGATGCTGACCAGCGCTATACCTAAACCAGTGCCCACGAGGAGGAACAACAAGACGGGGTAATAGGCTGCGAGGTTCAAGGCAATCCTCTATCGGTTGGTTCTGAGCGTCCGGAGAATACCACTTCCGGAGGAAGGAATCATTTCGGAGTACAGGCGATCGCAAGACAACCGCAAGCACACCCCACAAATGAAAAATGCCAGCCACTAGAAGCGGCTGGCATTGAGTAACTTTGGTGCCGACGGCGAGACTCGAACTCGCACAGCTTTCGCCACTACCCCCTCAAGATAGCGTGTCTACCAATTTCACCACGTCGGCACTGCATGCAACTCGGGTTGTGCTGCTTGTTCCCGCGAATCGCTTCAAGAATTAAATTCTAACCCGAGTTCTGGATTTGTTCAACGCACAACCGCAAAAAAATTAACTTTTTATTTCGGGACATCCTGGCCCGGCGCGCTTGCGGCCGAACCGGCGGCAGCGGACGCCGCGACGGCCGGCGTCGATGCCGCGGGGGCTGACGCCGGTGCGGTCACTGCCGCGCCGAGCACGCCTGCCGATGGCGTCGACTTGTACGAACCGAGGTACGTCAGCGCGAGCGTCGCGATGAAGAAGATCGTCGCGAGAATGCCCGTCGTGCGCGACAGGAAGTTCGCCGAGCCCGTCGCCCCGAACAGGCTACCCGACGCGCCGCTGCCGAATGCGGCGCCCATGTCGGCGCCCTTGCCATGCTGCAGCAGCACGAGCCCAATCACACCAAGTGCGGACAGCACCTGCACGACAATAATCAGCGTCTTGAATAACAGCATCACACCCACCCGATTGGTCGGGCGACCGGACCGACCGGCCGCCGTCATGGTTCAATTCGATCTCGGACCGCTCAACGCGCGGCCCGGCAGATCGCCAGGAAATCTTCCGCCTTCAGCGACGCGCCGCCGATCAGGCCGCCGTCGATGTCCGGCTGCGCGAACAGCTCTTCCGCGTTGTCCGGCTTCACGCTGCCGCCGTACAGCACGGACACGTCCGCCGCACCCTTCGCCGCGAGACGCGCACGCAGGAACGCGTGCACGTCCTGTGCCTGCGCCGACGTCGCGCTCTTGCCCGTGCCGATCGCCCAGACCGGCTCGTACGCGACGACGATGCGGGCGGCTTCGTCAGCCGTCAGCGCGACCAGCACCGCATCGAGCTGCGCACCGACGACCCGCTCGGTCGCCCCCGACTCGCGCTCGTCGAGCGTCTCGCCGACGCACACGACCGGCGTGAGGCCCGCGGCAAGCGCGCGTTGCGTCTTCGCGGCGACCGTCTCGTTGCTTTCGCCGTGATACGCGCGACGCTCCGAATGGCCGACGATCACATACTGCGCGCCGAACTCCGCCACCATCGCAGCCGCCACCTCACCGGTGAACGCACCTTGCTCGTGCGCGGACACGTCCTGCGCGCCGAACGCGACGCGGCCGCCGCCGAGCTGCGCCTGAACCTGCGCGAGATACGGAAACGGCACGCACACGCCGATCGACATTTCAGCCGCCACCGCGCCCGCACCCTGCACCACTTCGTTCAGCAGCACCTGGTTGCCGGCCAGCCGGCCGTGCATCTTCCAGTTGCCGATCACTCGCTTTGTTCGTTGTTTCGACATCGTGTCCGTCTCGTCACTATCTTGTCATTAACGTGCCGGAACCCGGCCGTCAGGTTGGATCTGGCGAAGCAAACCCGCGATTTTACTGCGCGCGGCTTGAACCGGTCAAACCGCGTATGTCAAGCCCGCCGCGCGGGCCGTCACGCGTTCGCGCCCCAATCCAGCACGATCTTGCCGATGTGCTCGCCGCTCTCCATCAGCGCATGCGCCTGCGCGGCCTCGCCGGCCGGCAGCACACGATAGATCACGGGCTTGATGCGAGCGTCGGCCAGCAGCGGCCACACGCGTGCCTTCAACTGCGCGGCGATGCGCGCCTTGAACTCGACCGGGCGCGGGCGCAGCGTCGAGCCCGTCACCGTCAGCCGGCGGCGCAGGATCTCGTTCAGGTTGACCTCGGCCTTCGCGCCGCCGAGCAGCGCGATCAGCACGAGACGGCCGCCGTCCGCGAGCGCGGACAGCTCGCGCGGCACGTACGAGCCCGCCACCATGTCGAGGATCACGTCGACACCGCGATCGTGCGTCAGCGACTTCACGACTTCGACGAAGTCTTCGGTCTTGTAGTCGATCGCGCGCTCGGCGCCGAGCGCCTCGCACGCACGGCACTTGTCGGCGGTGCCGGCCGTCGCGAACACGCGAAAGCCGAGCGCATGCGCGATCTGGATCGCCGTCACGCCGATGCCGCTCGAGCCGCCCTGCACGAGCAGCGTCTCCTGCTCGCCGCCCTCGCCCGCGCCGAGCTGCGCACGGTCGAACACGTTGCTCCACACGGTGAAGAACGTTTCGGGCAACGATGCAGCCTCGATATCGGTGAGGCCGTCGGGCACCGGCAGGCACTGCGGCAGCGGCGCGACCGCATATTCGGCATAGCCGCCGCCCGCGAGCAGCGCGCATACGCGATCGCCGAGCTTCAGGCCGAACGGGTTCAGCGCCGAGTCTGACAAATCGCCGCCGACGATCTCGCCCGCGACCTCGAGGCCCGGCAGATCCGACGCACCCGGCGGCGGCGCATAGGCGCCCTTTCGCTGGAACACGTCGGGCCGGTTCACGCCGGAAGCCGCCACCTTGATCAGCACCTCGCCGCGCTTCGGTTCGGGGCGCGGACGCTCCGCGAGCTTCAGCACGTCGGGGGCGCCGAATTCGGTGATTTCGATGGCTTTCATGGTGAGAGTCGCTCCAGGATCGGAATCGGATGGCACGCCCGTGCGCACGGCGCGGGCGCCTCGCCGGCGCTGCTGCGCCGCACAACGATGCTACAGAAAAAACGGCCGGCACGCTTTCGCACTGCCGGCCGTTGGTCCGCCCGTCCGCTTACTGCTGCGGCGGCGTATCCGACTGCGCTGCCGCCGCTGCTTCGTTCAGCAGCGCCTTGGCCGACAGACGCACGCGACCCTTCTCGTCCGTCTGGATCACCTTGACCTTCACCTGCTGGCCTTCCTTCAGGTAGTCGTTGATGTCCTTCACGCGCTCGTTGACGATTTCCGAGATGTGCAGCAGGCCGTCCTTGCCCGGCAGCAGGTTCACGATCGCGCCGAAATCGAGCAGCTTGAGCACCGTGCCTTCGTACACCTGGCCGACTTCGATTTCAGCGGTGATCTGCTCGATGCGCTTCTTCGCTTCGGCCATGCCTTCGCTGTTCGTGCTCGCGATCGTCACGACGCCGTCGTCCGAAATGTCGATGGTCGTGCCCGTTTCTTCCGTCAGCGCGCGGATCACCGAACCGCCCTTGCCGATCACGTCGCGGATCTTTTCCGGGTTGATCTTGACCGTGATCATGCGCGGCGCGAATTCCGACAGTTGCGTGTTCGCACCCGACACCGCCGACGTCATCTTGCCGAGGATGTGCATGCGGCCTTCCTTCGCCTGCGCGAGCGCGACCTGCATGATTTCCTTCGTGATGCCCTGGATCTTGATGTCCATCTGCAGCGCCGTCACGCCTTGCTCCGTGCCGGCCACCTTGAAGTCCATGTCGCCGAGGTGATCCTCGTCGCCGAGGATGTCGGTCAGCACCGCGAACTTGTTGCCTTCGAGGATCAGGCCCATCGCGATACCCGCGACGTGCGCCTTCATCGGCACGCCGGCGTCCATCAGGGCGAGGCAGCCGCCGCACACCGATGCCATCGACGACGAACCGTTCGATTCGGTGATTTCCGACACGACGCGGATCGAGTAGCCGAATTCGTCGGCGCTCGGCAGGCACTTGACCAGCGCGCGCTTCGCGAGGCGGCCGTGACCGACTTCGCGGCGCTTCGGCGAGCCGACGCGGCCCGTTTCGCCGGTCGCGAACGGGGGCATGTTGTAGTGGAGCATGAAGCGCTCGCGGTATTCGCCTTCGAGCGCGTCGATGATCTGCTCGTCACCCTTCGTGCCGAGCGTCGCGACGACCAGCGCCTGCGTCTCGCCGCGCGTGAACAGCGCCGAGCCGTGAGTGCGCGGCAGCACGCCGGTGCGGATCTCGATCGGGCGCACGGTGCGCGTGTCGCGGCCGTCGATACGCGGCTCGCCGTTCAGGATCTGCGAACGGACGATCTTCGCTTCGATGTCGAACAGCACGTTGCCGACCGTGGCCTTGTCGGCCGCGACCGTACCGGCCGCCAGCGCGTCTGCCTCGAGCTTCGCCGACGTCGCCGCGTAGACTTCCTTCAGCTTCGCCGAACGCGCCTGCTTGTCGCGCAGTTGGTAAGCGGCGAGCAGATCGTTCTGCGCCAGCTCGGTCACGCGTGCGATCAGCGCCTCGTTCTTCGGCGCCGGCTGCCAGTCCCACTCGGGCTTGCCGCCGTCGCGGACCAGCTCGTGGATCGCGTCGATCGCGACCTGCATCTGCTCGTGGCCGAACACCACGGCGCCCAGCATCACGTCTTCCGTCAGTTGATCGGCTTCCGACTCGACCATCAGCACGGCGCGCTCCGTACCCGCGACGACGAGGTCGAGGCTCGACGCCTTGAGCTGGTCACGCGTCGGGTTCAGCACGTACGCGTTGTCGATGTACGCCACGCGCGCGGCACCGACCGGGCCGTTGAACGGCAGGCCCGACACGGCGAGCGCAGCCGATGCACCGATCAGCGCGGGGATGTCCGCCGGGATTTCCGGGTTCACGGACAGTACGTGGATCACGACCTGCACTTCGTTGTAGAAGCCTTCCGGGAACAGCGGGCGCAGCGGACGGTCGATCAGGCGCGACGTCAGCGTCTCGTGCTCCGACGGACGGCCTTCGCGGCGGAAGAAGCCACCCGGGATCTTGCCGGCCGAGTAGGTCTTCTCGAGGTAGTCGACGGTCAGCGGGAAGAAATCCTGGCCCGGCTTCGCCGACTTCGCGCCGACGACGGTTGCCAGCACGACGGTGTCTTCGACGTCGACGATCACGGCGCCGCTTGCCTGGCGAGCGACTTCACCGGTTTCGAGGCGCACCTTGTGCTGGCCCCACTGGAATTCCTTCACGACCTTGTTGAACATGGACATGGTTGCTCCTTTGTATTCATGCATTTCATTCGCCGCGCCGGCGATCCCGCGCGGCGGCGTCCCGACCGAATCACCCGGAGCAAGGTGTGTTTTTTATGCCATTCCAGCGCGGCGCTCATGCAGCGACGCGCTGGAATGACACAAATCCCGCCCCGGTATCGGTCGTGGCGGCGGCCCCGCACGAACGTGCCGGACAGCCTGCGATGCGTGTGACGCTACGCACCGCGCAAAAACAAAATGCCTGTATCAGCGGACTGACACAGGCATCTTGCTGGCGGCAATCGCCTCGATTACTTACGCAGACCCAGCTTCTCGATCAGTGCGCGGTAACGGTCGGCATCCTTGCCCTTGAGGTAGTCGAGCAGCTTGCGGCGGCGGCTCACCATGCGCAGCAGACCGCGGCGGCTGTGGTGATCCTTCGCGTGGGTCTTGAAGTGACCCGTCAGTTCGACGATACGTGCGGTCAGCAGTGCGACCTGGACTTCGGGCGAGCCCGTGTCGTTGGTACCGCGGGCGAACTGAGCAACGACTTCCGACTTCTTGATATCTGCAACAGACATGTGATTTCCTTTCTAACTGAACAGGCGGACACGGAAGAATGGCCGTGCCGTGACTTACAACCGGCGCGCATTGTAGCACAACTCGATGCCGTTCTTACCGTCTCCTGTCACGGGCGCGTCATCGAGCACGTCGACGGCATTTCCGTACGCGGCGCCGGCACCGCGAGCACCGTCCGGAAGCCGTAGCCCGACCCTTCGTTGTCGAAGCGCACGCCCGGCGTGCCGACCTTGTCCATTTCCATTACGTAAAGGGGTTGGATCAGCTGGTGATCCTGCGCGCGCATCCGCGACGCGTGGAAGCCGTCGTCGAACGACAGACCCTCGAGCGCACGCGCGACCGCGACCGGGTCGGCCGAACCCGCGCGGGTCATCGTGGCGGCCAGCATTTCGATCATCTGGCTCATCCGCCGCACCGGATAGTCGTCCTGCACGGCCGGAAAACGGGCCCGGAACGCGCGGTAGAACGCGTCGGATTTGGCGCCGCCCGCGTTCGGGTGCCAGTCCGCGACGGCCAGGACATGACCGACGCCCGCGTCGCCCAGGGCCGCCGGCGCGCCGAGGCTGTTGCCGTAGAACGTATAGAACTTCGCATCGAGCCCCTGTTCGCGCGCCGCCTTCACGAGCAGCGTGAGGTCGTTGCCCCAGTTGCCGGTCACGACGGCGTCCGCGCCGCTCGCGCGGATCTTCGCGATATACGGCGAGAAATCCTTGATCCGGCCGATCGGGTGGAATTCGTCGCCGGCGATCGTCACGTCCGGGCGCCGCGCGGCCAGCGCCTGCCGCGCAAGAGCGCTGACGTCGTGGCCGAAGCTGTAGTCCTGGTTCAACAGATAGACCTTGCGCAGCGCGCGATCGCGCGCCATCACGTCCGCGAGCGCGGCCATCCGCATGCCGGCATGCGCGTCGAAGCGGAAATGCCAGAAACTGCAGCGCGCGCCGGTCAGCGCCGGATCGTCGGCCGAATAGTTCAGGAACAGCATCCGGTTGTCCGGATCGCGCGCGTTCAGCTTGTCGAGCGCGGCGACGAGCGCGGCCGCGACGGCCGAGCTGTTGCCCTGCGCGACGAAGCCGATATGGCGGTCGGCGGCCGCGCGCAACTGCACGAGCGCCTCCTCCGGGCTGCCCTTGCTGTCGAGCACGACGAGTTCGAGCGGGTGCGCGCCGTCGCGCAGCTTCACGCCGCCCGCCGCGTTGACCTGCTCGACGCCGAAGCGCAGATTGCGCTCCACCGCCGCGCCCGCATTCGCGAACGGGCCCGACATCCCTTCGATCAGTGCGATCCGCACCGGCTCGCCGCCGGCAAATGCGGACGACACCAGCATCCACCCCGCGCTCCACGCGAGCGCGCATCGCTTCCATCCCTGCATCGGCCACCTGCCCTTCAATCCGCCCGAGAAGCGCGGATCATAGGCCGCCGCGGCAACCGCCTGCAAGCACGGCAGCGCGCGATCCGCACCGATTTTTTCCGCGCGATGCGCGATCATGCGCCGTCCGTGATAAAACGGGACTTGTTTCCGTGCTCTGGAGAATCCGATGCGCATTCGCATTCCCGCGCGCCTGCCGGTGCTCGCCGCCTGCGCCGCCGCGCTGCTGGCCGGTTGCGCGCAACCGTGGCAGCAATACCAGGCCGGCCAGGACGAGTCGGCGATCGTCGCGCGCATGGGGCCGCCGCGCGAGATCTACGACCTGCCCGGCGGCGGCAAACGCCTGATGTGGCCGACCCAGCCGATGGGCGAAATCACGGTCGCGGCCGACGTCGATGCAGCCCACCGGATCGTCAACGTGCGCCAGGTGCTGCAGCCGAGCGAGTTCTATCGCGCGGAGATCGGCAAGTGGACGAAGACCGACGTCCTCGTCAATTTCGGACGCCCGGTCGAGACCTCCTACTTTCCGCTGATGAAGCGCGAGGTATGGACGTACCGGTATCTCGAGGACAACGTCTGGTACATGATGTACAGCTTCTACTTCGATCCGCAGGGCATCCTGCGCACCACGCAGAAAACGCCGGACCCGCTGCACGATCCCGATCGCCGCAACCTGTTCTGACCGATTGCGCATTTACGCGCAATTGTCGCAATGGCCATTCACGAATTATTGCGTGAATGGCCATTTCATTTTTTCCGTCGCCTTATTTAATTCAAAGAATAAGACGGAAAACTTTTCCGAACGATGACATTGCGATGGCAATACGCTGAACGTCCCGTCATGCGGGCCGTTGCGCGTAAACAGGCATGGACAGTGCATGTCACGCGTCGCATTGGTGCATGCAATGCACTACCGGCAATCAATTTGAAACAATTTGTTTCAACCCACCCTGAGTGCTAGGGCATACCCCTAATATCAGTCCAAATCAAACCTTTCAATTTAGAAAGCATGCGATTACGCCATTTCGTTCGATATTTATTTGCCTTTATCACAAAGGAGTCCTCATGAACCGCCCCAAGAGCATGCTGGTCGCCAACATTGCCTGGGCCCGCGAGACGCGCGAACACACGCCCGGCTTCTTCGACGCGCTCGCGCGCGGCCAGAACCCGCGCGTACTGTGGATCGGCTGCGCCGACAGCCGCGTGCCGGCCGAAACCATCACGCACTGCGCGCCCGGCGAGCTGTTCGTCCATCGCAACATCGCGAACCTGTTCCATCCCGACGACGACAATTCCGCCAGCGTGCTCGAGTACGCGGTGCGGGTGCTGAAGGTCGACCACGTGATCGTGTGCGGGCACTACGGGTGCGGCGGGGTCCGTGCGTCGCTGCTGCCGCCGCCCGCCGACCTGCCGCACGTCGCGCGCCGCATCGCGCCGCTCTGCGCGCTCGCGCGGCGCCATCGCGACACGCTCGACGGGCTCGACGACCTGGCCGCCGCCGACCGCCTCGCCGAGCTGAACGTGCTCGAACAGGTACGGCTGCTGCGCGCGTCGCCGATCGTACGCGGCCGCGAACGGCCGCCGCTCGTGCACGGCTGGATCTTTTCGCTCGCCGACGGCCGCCTGAAGGAGCTCGATTCCGGCTATACGGCGTCGCCGGCCGAAGCCGAGCCCGAGTCCGAGCCCGAACCTGCCGCGACCGCCGCCGCGCTCGGTTGACCCGCGCGCCGCCCTCCACGCCAACGAAACTACCCCCAACCATGAAACTGAACGAGCGCCTGTCCACCCTGCCGCGCGACATCGTCGCCGGCATCGTCGTTTTCCTCGTCGCGCTACCGCTCTGTCTCGGCATCGCCAACGCGTCCGGCGTCGAGCCGTTCGCCGGGCTCGTGTCCGGCATCGTCGGCGGCATCGTCGTCGCGCTGCTGAGCGGCTCGTCGCTGTCCGTCAGCGGGCCGGCCGCCGGCCTCGTCGTGATCGTCGTCGAAGGGATCGCGCAACTCGGCAGCTTCTCCGCGTTCCTGCTCGCGGTGCTGCTGTCCGGCGTGCTCCAGTTCGGCTTCGGCATGCTGCGCGCGGGCCGCTTCGCCGCGTACGTGCCGTCGCCCGTCATCAAGGGCATGCTCGCCGCGATCGGGCTGCTGCTGATCGTGAAGCAGATTCCGTTCGCATTCAGCATTGGCGGGCCGGCCGCGCAATCGTTTGCGAATTGGCCGGGCCTGCCCGTCGCATGGGCCGCCACGGCCATCGCGCTCGTTTCGCTCGCGCTGCTCGTGGCATGGGACACCCCCGCGCTGCGCCGCTTCGCGCTGGTGCGCTCGGTGCCGGCGCCGCTTGCGGTGGTCGTGCTCGGGATCGGCGCGACGCTCGTGCTGGGCTTCGTCGCGCCCGCGGTCGCGCCGGGCGCCGCCCATCGCGTCACGCTGCCCGAACTCGGATCGTTCACCGCATTCGCCGCATCGCTCAAGCACGCGGAGCTCGGCCCGAACTTCGCGCAGCTCGTCAATCCCGACGTATGGCGCGTCGCGATCACGCTCGCGGTCGTCGCCAGCCTCGAGACGCTGCTGAGCCTCGAAGCGGTCGAGCAGATCGACCCCAAGCGCCGACCGGTGCAGCCCGATCGCGAACTGAAGGCCCAAGGCGTCGGTAACCTCGTCGCAGGTGCGGTCGGCGGCCTGCCGATCACGTCGGTGATCGTGCGCAGCTCGGTGAACGTCAACGCGGGCGCGCAAAGCCGGATGTCGGCGATCGTCCACGGGGTGCTGCTGCTCGCCAGCGTGTTCGCGCTCACGGGGCTGATCAACCTGATCCCGCTCGCGAGCCTGGCCGCGATCCTGATCCACACGGGCTTCAAGCTGGCGAAGCCGGCGCTGTTCCGCTCGGTGATGAAACAGGGGCCGGCCGCGTTCGTGCCGTTCGCCGCGACGATCGCCGGCGTGCTGACGGTCGACCTGCTGTTCGGCATCGCGCTCGGCCTCGCGTGCAGCGTGCTGGCCGTCGCCTTCGCGAACCTGAAGAGCCCCGTCACGCTCGCGCAGCACGACGACCACTTCCTGCTGTCGTTCCGCAAGGACGTGTCGTTCATCGGCAAGGTGCAGGTCAAGCACCACCTGCGGCACATTCCGGACCGGGCGGCGGTGATCATCGACGCGACGCGCGCCGACTACATCGATCACGACGTGCTCGAACTGCTCGATGCGTTCGTCGCCGATGCGCCGCGGCGCGGGATCTCGGTCGAGTTCCGCCGGCGCAATCCGGCGCCCCGCCCGGCCTCGCGCCGCTGGCTGTTCCGCGCGCCGGCCGCCGAATGAGCGAAGCATGAAAAAACGCCCCGGCGGCGCAAGGCCGCACGGGGCGTTTCGAGGCTGCGCGACGCGCGGCGCTTACGAGCGCTGCGGGTTGACCTTGTCGTCCTTCGAATGCAGCTTGTTCAGCGCGGAAATGTACGCTTTCGCGGAGGCGGCGACGATATCCGGATCGGTGCCGACGCCGTTGACGATCCGCCCGCTCTTCGACAGCCGGACGGTCACTTCGCCCTGCGCCTGCGTGCCGGTCGTGATCGCGTTCACCGAGTACAGCAGCAGCTCGGACCCGCTGCCGACTTCGCCCTCGATCGCATTGAACGTCGCATCGACCGGACCGTTGCCGCGCGCCTCGCCGGTCACTTCCTTGCCTTCGACCGCGAACACGACCTTCGCCTGCGGCTGCTCGCCCGTTTCCGAACGCTGCGACAGCGACACGAACTTGAAGTGCTCCTGCTCCTGCGCGAGCGCCGACTCCTCGGACACGATCGCGATGATGTCCTCGTCGAAGATCTCCGCCTTGCGGTCGGCCAGATCCTTGAAGCGCATGAACGCGGCGTTCAATTCCGCTTCGCTGTCGAGCGATACGCCGAGCTCCTGCAGGCGCTGCTTGAACGCGTTGCGGCCCGACAGCTTGCCGAGCACGATCTTGTTCGCGGTCCAGCCCACGTCTTCCGCGCGCATGATCTCGTAGGTGTCGCGCGCCTTCAGCACGCCGTCCTGGTGAATGCCCGACGCGTGCGCGAACGCGTTCGCGCCGACCACCGCCTTGTTCGGCTGCACGACGAAGCCGGTGATCTGCGACACGAGCTTCGAGGTGGGCACGATCTGCGTGGTATCGATACCGACGTCGAGGCCGAAGTAGTCCTTGCGCGTCTTCACCGCCATCACGATTTCCTCGAGCGACGTGTTGCCCGCGCGCTCGCCGAGGCCGTTGATCGTGCACTCGATCTGGCGTGCGCCGCCGATCTTCACGCCGGCGAGCGAGTTCGCGACCGCCATCCCGAGGTCGTTATGGCAGTGCACCGAGAAGATCGCCTTGTCCGAGTTCGGAATGCGCTCGCGCAGCGTCTTCACGAGGTTGCCGTAGAGCTCCGGCACGCCGTAGCCGACCGTGTCGGCGATGTTGATCGTCGTCGCGCCTTCGGCGATCACGGCCTCCAGCACGCGGCAGAGGAAATCCAGGTCGGAGCGGCTGCCGTCTTCCGGCGAGAACTCGACGTTGTCGGTGAACTTGCGCGCGAAACGCACCGCGAGGCGCGCCTGCTCGAACACCTGGTCGGGCGTCATCCGCAGCTTCTTCTCCATGTGCAGCGGCGACGTCGCGATGAACGTGTGGATCCGGAAGCTCTCGGCCGGCTTCAGCGCATCGGCCGCGCGCTGGATGTCCTTGTCGTTGGCCCGCGCCAGCGAACAGATCGTGCTGTCCTTCACGAGACCAGCGATCGTGTGGATCGCGTCGAAGTCGCCGTTCGAGCTGGCGGCGAAGCCGGCCTCGATCACGTCGACCTTCATCCGCTCGAGATGCTTCGCGATGCGGATTTTCTCTTCCTTCGTCATCGACGCGCCGGGCGATTGCTCGCCGTCACGCAACGTCGTATCGAAAATGATCAGCTTGTCTGTCATGGGGGGCTCCAGGGCTCTTTTATACGGAAGTCAAACGTAACGAGATCGCGCCACCGCTGGCGACGTTCAACAACAGACGAGGCTTGAGACGGAGGGCGAGAACGGTCAGCGCGGCAGGCGCGCCAAAGCTAGCGCGCGTAGCGGCGCACCGGCTAGAAGGAGGGGGAGGCGGGGAAATGCAGTCATGCCAAAGACTATAGCGACATTCCGCTGGCCGCGCAATCGGACGGCACCCCGGAATCGACGCGGCCCGGCTCGAAAAAGGGGCAAATGAAAACGGCGGCCGCGAGGCCGCCGTTTCCGGGCAAATCGCGCGCGGGCGTCAGTGATCGCGCTGCGACGAGCGCGCCGGATTCGCGCGCCCGCGCACGGCCATGTAGGCCCAGAACACGTAGCCGGACAGCCCGTACAGCACGAACAGGCAGAACAGCATCAGCGGCGGATCGGACGACACGAGCACGAACGCGACGACGACGAGCAGGATCGCCGCGAACGGCACGCGGTGCCGCACGTCGAGCGCCTTGCCGCTGTAGAACGGCGCGTTCGACACCATCGTCACGCCTGCGTAGATCGTCAGCACGAACGCGACCCACGGCAGCCAGCCGAGCTTCATCGGCACGCGGTTGTCGGTGGCAAGCCACACGAAGCCCGCGATCAGCGCGGCGGCGGCCGGGCTCGGCAGCCCCTGGAAGAAGCGCTTGTCGACCACGCCGATGTTCGTGTTGAAGCGCGCGAGGCGCAGCGCGGCGCCCGAGCAGTAGACGAACGCGGCGAGCCAGCCCCAGCGGCCGAGATCCTTCAGCACCCACTCGTACATCACGAGCGCGGGCGCGACGCCGAACGACACCATGTCCGACAGGCTGTCGAACTGCTCGCCGAACGCGCTCTGCGTATGCGTCATGCGCGCAACGCGCCCGTCCATCCCGTCGAGCACCATCGCGACGAAAATCGCGATCGCCGCGATCTCGAAGCGCACGTTCATCGCCTGCACGACCGCGAAGAAGCCGCAGAACAGCGCGGCGGTCGTGAATGCATTCGGCAGCAGGTAGATGCCGCGCGTCTTCAGGAACCGCTGGCGCGCGGCGCGGCGGCTTTCGAGCGGCGCCTGATCGGGCGCCATTATCTTGTTGCGGCGGAACGGGCGTGGCGTCTGGCTGGAGCCGTTGCGCGGCCGACGCGGTTTGAATGCGGCCATCGTGCGCCCCGCCCCTTACTGCTCGAGCTCGGCGAGGATCGTCGACGACGCGTAGACCTTCTCGCCGATCGACACCTTCGCGCGGCTGCCGAGCGGCAGGTACACGTCGACGCGCGAACCGAAGCGGATGAAACCGTAGCGCTGGCCGCGCGACAGCGGCTCGCCGGCACGGACGTAGCAGAGAATCCGGCGCGCGACGAGGCCCGCGATCTGCACGGCGGTGACGGTCTTGCCGCTCGCCGTCTGGATCACGACCGCATTGCGCTCGTTCTCGGTCGACGCCTTGTCGATCGCCGCGTTCAGGAACGCGCCCGGGAAATACTCGACCTTGCTGATCGCGCCATCGACCGGCGAACGCTGCGAATGGACGTTGAAGACATTCATGAACACGCTGATCTTCAGCGCTTCGCGGTTCGCGTACGGATCCTGCGCGGTCTCGACCGCGACGATGCGGCCGTCCGCCGGGCACAGCACCGCGTTCGGCTGCGCCGGGATCGGGCGCTGCGGATCGCGGAAGAACTGGACGACGAAGGCGAGCAGCAGCCAGAACGGCCACGCGAAGCCGAAGCCCCCGACGGCATGGATCAACAACGCGATGACGGCTGCAATCGCGATGAACGGCCAGCCTTCGCGCGCGATGATCGGATGAGGATAGTTCATGGATTCGTTCTGTGTTCGGTGAATTGCAAAGCCCGTAGCATAACAAAAGCCGCCCGGGGCACTGCTGCCTTCGGACGGCTTTTTGATGCCGGCCCTCCGTTCGAAGGGCCGGAACAGCACGTGGTGCTTAGTTCTTCGTCTGGTCGACGAGCTTGTTCTTCGCGATCCACGGCATCATCGCACGCAGCTTCGCGCCAACCTGCTCGATCTGGTGCTCGGCCGTCAGGCGGCGGCGCGACTGCAGCGTCGGCGCGCCTGCCTTGTTCTCGAGAATGAAGCTCTTCGCGTACTCGCCCGTCTGGATGTCGGTCAGGCACTGCTTCATCGCCTTCTTCGTCTCTTCCGTGACGACGCGCGGGCCGGTCACGTACTCGCCGTACTCGGCGTTGTTCGAGATCGAGTAGTTCATGTTCGCGATGCCGCCTTCGTAGATCAGGTCGACGATCAGCTTCAGTTCGTGCAGGCACTCGAAGTACGCCATTTCCGGCGCGTAGCCGGCTTCGACCAGCGTCTCGAAACCCGCCTTGATCAGCTCGACGGTACCGCCGCACAGCACGGCCTGCTCGCCGAACAGGTCGGTTTCGGTTTCTTCACGGAAGTTCGTCTCGATGATGCCGGCACGACCGCCGCCGTTGGCCGCCGCGTACGACAGCGCGATGTCGCGTGCCGCGCCCGACTTGTTCTGCGCAACCGCGATCAGGTGCGGCACGCCGCCGCCTTGTGCATACGTGCCGCGCACGGTGTGGCCCGGGGCCTTCGGCGCGATCATGATCACGTCGAGGTCGGCGCGCGGGATCACCTGGCCGTAGTGGACGTTGAAGCCGTGTGCGAATGCCAGCGCCGCGCCCTGCTTGATGTTCGCGTGCACTTCCTTCGCGTAGACGTCGGCGATCTGCTCGTCCGGCAGCAGCATCATGACGACGTCCGCGCCCTTCACCGCTTCCGCGACTTCCTTGACCGACAGGCCGGCGTTCTCGGCCTTGCTCCACGACGCGCCGTCCTTGCGAAGGCCGACCGTCACGTTCACGCCGCTGTCCTTCAGGTTCAGTGCGTGCGCGTGGCCTTGCGAGCCGTAGCCGATGATGGTGACTTGCTTGCCCTTGATGAGGGAGAGGTCGGCGTCTTTGTCGTAGAAAACGTTCATGATGGTTCCTTCGCTAATTCAAAAATTCAACAATTCGTTCGGATGGAGTACTGCGGGCCGGGACATGACGGCGCACCCGGCGTGCCTCATTGGCAATTTCGGCATCACACCTTCAGGATGCGCTCGCCGCGTCCGATGCCGGAGCTGCCGGTACGCACGGTCTCGAGGATCGCGCTGGCGTCCAGCCCCTGGATGAATGCGTCGAGCTTGTCGCTCGCGCCCGTCAATTCGATCGTGTAGGTCTTTTCGGTCACGTCGATGATGCGGCCGCGGAAAATGTCCGACATCCGCTTCATTTCTTCGCGCTCCTTGCCCACTGCACGTACCTTGATCAGCATCAGCTCGCGTTCGATGTGTGCACCGTCGGTCAGGTCCACCACTTTCACCACCTCGATCAGGCGGTTCAGATGCTTCGTGATCTGTTCGATCACGTCGTCGGAGCCAATGGAAACGATGGTGAGCCGCGACAGCGATTGGTCTTCGGTCGGCGCCACCGTCAAGGTTTCGATGTTGTAGCCGCGTGCGGAAAACAGGCCGACCACGCGCGACAGCGCGCCCGGTTCGTTCTCCAGCAGGACGGAAATGATGTGTCTCATGTTCGCTTCTTCCAGAATGTGTCCGTGTCGATTCACTCGCGCCGCGCGCCGCCGCGTGCCGCACCGCCCTTCGTGAAGGCGGCCGCATCGGGCCGGGCGCGCGTCGCGCCGTTACAGATCTTCCGATCCGAGCAGCATCTCGGTGATGCCCTTGCCGGCCTGTACCATCGGCCAGACGTTTTCGGTCGGATCGGTCTGGAAGTCGAGAAACACGGTGCGGTCCTTCAGGCGCAGCGCTTCCTTCAGCGCCGGCTCCACATCCGAAGTCTTTTCGATCCGCATGCCGACATGGCCGTACGCTTCGGCGAGCTTCACGAAATCGGGCAGCGCATCCATGTACGAATGCGAATAGCGCTTGCTGTATTCGATCTGCTGCCACTGGCGGACCATGCCGAGGTAGCGGTTGTTCAGCGAAATGATCTTCACGGGCGTGTCGTACTGCAGGCAGGTCGACAGTTCCTGGATGCACATCTGGATCGAGCCTTCGCCCGTGATGCACAGCACGTCGTCGTCCGGATGGGCCATCTTGACGCCCATCGCCGCCGGCAGGCCGAAGCCCATCGTGCCGAGGCCGCCGGAGTTGATCCAGCGACGCGGCTTGTTGAAGCGGTAGAACTGCGCGGCCCACATCTGGTGCTGGCCAACGTCCGAGCACACGAACGCATTGCCGTCCGTCAGCTCCCACGCCTTCTCGACCACGTACTGCGGCTTGATGATCTCGCTTTCGCGGTCGAACTTCAGGCAGTCCTTCGCGCGCCAGCCTTCGATGTCCTTCCACCATTGCGCGAGCGCCTCGGTGTCGGGGCCATGCTCGGCCGTCTGCAGTTGTTCGATGAGTTCCTTCAGCACTTCCTTCACGTCGCCGACGATCGGGATGTCGACCTTCACGCGCTTCGAGATCGACGACGGGTCGATGTCGATGTGAATGATCTTGCGCGGGCGCGACGCGAAGTGCGCCGGGTCGCCGATCACGCGGTCGTCGAAGCGGGCGCCGATCGCGATCAGCACGTCGCAGTGCTGCATCGCCATGTTCGCTTCGTAGGTGCCGTGCATGCCGAGCATGCCGAGGAATTTCCTGTCCGACGCGCGATAGCCGCCGAGGCCCATCAGCGTGTTCGTGACCGGGTAGCCGAGCAGGTCCGCGAACTGGTTCAGTTCACGCGACGCGTCGGCGAGGATGATGCCGCCACCCGTGTAGATGTACGGGCGCTTCGCCGTCAGCAGCAGCGACACGGCCTTGCGGATCTGGCCCGAATGGCCCTTCGTGACGGGGTTGTACGAACGCAGCGATACGCTCTTGATCGGCTCGTACTGGCACGGCGTCTTCGAGATGTCCTTCGGGATGTCGATCAGCACCGGGCCCGGACGGCCGGTGCGGGCGATATAGAACGCCTTCTTGACGGTTTCCGCGAGGTCGCGCACGTCCTTCACGAGGAAGTTGTGCTTCACGCACGGACGCGTGATGCCGACGGTGTCGCATTCCTGGAACGCATCCTGACCGATCGCGGCCGTCGGCACCTGGCCGCTGATCACGACCATCGGGATCGAATCCATGTAGGCCGTTGCGATGCCGGTCACCGCGTTGGTGACACCGGGGCCCGACGTCACGAGGCAGACGCCGACATTGCCGGTGGAGCGCGCATACGCATCGGCTGCGTGCACGGCCGCCTGTTCATGGCGCACCAGCACGTGCTGAATCTTGTCCTGCTTGTACAGCTCGTCGTAGATGTAGAGAACCGAGCCGCCGGGATAGCCCCAGATGAATTCGACGTTTTCGTCGGCCAGTGCCTTCATGAGCACGGTACCGCCGATGGAGTCGCTATCGGGAGGGGAAAGGGGTTCCGACGTGGAGAATTCCGCGCTGGGCATGTTCATTTTGACCTTTCGAATTTTCGGCAAAAAATTGATCGGGTGCTCTCTGCCGGGCTTGTGGCTCGGGTTCAAGCGGCGCGTCCAGTTTGAAGGGCGGGCTTCTTGGGCCAGCCTCAAATGAGACCATCACTTCATGTTGCGAACCGCCGACGATAGCGGCTCACGATTGAGCCGTCAAGCAAAATATCCCGCAGCGCATCATGCGCGCCGCCCGGCGCCCCGCCGGCGCGGTCCGCGCGCAACGTGCGGCGCCCGACCCGCTGCCAAGTCGGACGAAAATTTGATAGCATCCGCGGGTTTTACGAAATTTTTCGACCTTTTACACCACGCAGCGGGCCGCAGCGCATACCTTCACGGAATGGCATCAGACAAGGAACTCGCCGACTTTCTGGCGGGCGTCGAAAGGCGCGCGTTCAAGCAGGCTGCGTACGCCGTACGTGACGACGATGCATCGCTCGACATCGTGCAGGACGCGATGATCAAGCTCGCTGAAAAATACGGCGACCGGCCGGCGGCCGAGCTGCCGCTGCTTTTTCAGCGGATCCTGCAGAACGCGATCCACGACTGGTTCCGCCGGCAGAAGGTCCGCAACACGTGGGTGACGCTCTTCTCGTCGCTGAACAACACCGACGACGACGACTTCGACCCGCTCGAAACGCTCGAATCCGCGGACGACAACGCGGGCGTCGAGAGCAGCGAGCACCGCCTCGAGAGAGAGCAGGTTCTGGCCCTGATCGACGAAGAAATCCAGAAACTTCCGACGCGTCAACGGGAAGCGTTCCTGATGCGTTATTGGGAAGATATGGATGTCGCCGAGACTGCCGCCGCGATGGGGTGCTCCGAGGGCAGCGTCAAGACGCACTGCTCGCGAGCCACCCACACTCTGGCGCAAGCGCTCAAGGCCAAAGGAATCACGCTATGAGCTCCGCTCCCGCAAACCGAGAACACGAATTCGCGCTGAAGGTGCGCCGCGCGCTGGACGAGCGCGCGGCCGCCCTGCCTGCCGCGACCACCGATCGGCTGGCCGTCGCCCGCCGGGCCGCGCTCGCGCGCAAGAAGCCCGAAGCCGCGACCGCGCCGGTGTTCGTGCCGGCCTTCGCCGGCGCGGCCGGCGCTTACGGCCTGACGCCCGCGAACCACGCGCCGACCGGCCGCCCGCACGCGTCGCTCGCGCGCCGGCTGCTGCGCGCATGGCCGCTCGCGTTGCTGCTCGCGGGGCTCGTCGGCATCGCGTACTGGGAAGACATGCAGCGCACCGCCGAACTCGCCGACATCGACGCGGCGATGCTCAGCGACGACCTGCCGCTCAATGCGTATCTCGACCACGGGTTCAACGCGTATCTTTCGCGCGCTCACTAACAGACAATAACGAGGGGATCGTACGGGTGAGTCAGAAGCGCGGCCTGGCCGTATTTTTCGGATGCGTGATCGCGATCGCCGTTTCGTACGTCGCCACGTATCCCCGATTCCACCCGGCCCCCGCAACGGCTCCCGTCGCGACCACCAGCACCGCCGCGCCCGCGTCGACCGCGACCGGGCTGACCACCGAACTCCCTCCGCTGCCCCTGCCGCTGCCGGCCGCCGCCGGCCCGCTGTCGTGGGCGCGCCTCACGCCGGCGCAGCACGCGGCCCTCGCGCCGTTCGCCGACCAGTGGGACGGCTTCAGCGACGCCCGAAAGCGCAAATGGCTGAAGATCGCATCGCGTTTCGCGAAGTTGTCGCCGGATGACCAGAAGCGGCTGCAGGAGCGGATGACCGAATGGGCGAAGATGACGCCCGAGCAGCGCCGCGTCGCGCGCGAGAACTACCAGAGCGCGAAGGAACTGTCCGCGCAGGCGCGCGAGCGCGCCTGGAAGGCCTACCAGCAACTCCCCGAGGAGCAGAAGGAACGGCTTGCCGCCGCCGAGCGCCGCCGCAAGCCGAGTGTCGTCAGTGCGCCGCCGACCGTCGCCGACCGTGACGTGCGCCGCCTCGTCAACGCGCACGAACACCCGGCGAGCGGCGCGGCCGCTGCCCCGGCGCCCGCGTCGGCCGGCGCCGCCGCGCAGCCGGTGCCCGCGTCGTCGACCTCCGGCACCGCATCCGCACCGGCCGCCGTGGCGCCGGTGTCGCCCGCCGACGCGCCTTCGCTGTTCAAGGGCTCCTGAGCGGCCGTGGCGAACGCCCGCGCGCCCGAGACCCAGGCCGCCGCGCCGTCCGTACGGCGGCGCCTCGCCGCGCTGCTCTACGAAGGCGTGCTGCTGTTCGGCGTCGTGTTCTTCGCCGGGCTCGCGTTCAGCCTCGCGACCCAGCAACGCAACGGCCTCGTCCATCACAACCTGCTCGCCGCGTGGATCGCGCTCGTCGTCGGCGCGTATTTCGTGTGGTTCTGGACGCACGGCGGCCAGACGCTGCCGATGAAAACCTGGCGGCTACGGCTCGAATCGTCGAGCGGCCGGCCGCTGAGCGCCGGCCACGCGCTCGTCCGCTACGTGCTCGGCTGGCTGTGGTTCCTGCCGCCGCTCGCGCTGCACCCGCTCGTCGGCCTGTCGGTACCCGTCACGCTCGCGCTCACCGCCGCATGGATCGTCGCGTGGGCCGGTGCCTCCCGCTTGCACGCCGATCGCCAGTTCCCGCACGACCGGATCGCGCGCACGCGCGTCGTCGCGATCCCGCGCTGACGCGCGGCTTTCGCCAGACGAAAGCCGCACGTTCGGCGCGCCCTCGTCGACCCGGATGGCCTTGCCGGACAAGCGACGACCGTTCAGTGCGGCAGGTTACTCAACACTTGTCCATTCACTGCTAAACACCCTTCAACGGTCGTAATAAGAACGTCTCGTGACTGTCATGGCACAGTCACGCCCGCATGGCGCAATGCCGGTACTGTCAACCGGCGCGAGTCATGCATGGGCCAGAAAACGTCCGCGACCTCACTGTTTCGTCATCCCATCGGCGCTCGCGCCGCCACTGCGTTCCTGTCCGGCTCGGGGGCAACCGACGGCGTGGTGTCGCAAAAACCGCCCGTCGCGCACACCACGCAGCACGAGGACCCCGAGCCGTCCGCCCATCGCTACCGCACCATCTGGCTGTCCGACATCCACCTCGGCTCGAGCGGCTGCCAGGCGCCCTACCTGCTGGATTTCCTGCGTCACAACGACTCGGAATACCTGTACCTCGTCGGCGACATCATCGACGGCTGGCAGTTGAAGAAAGGCTGGTACTGGCCGCAGGCGCACAACGACGTCGTGCAGAAAATCCTGCGCAAGGCGCGCAAGGGCACGCAGGTGGTCTACATCCCCGGCAACCACGACGAAGGCGCGCGGCAGTTCTGCGATCTCGCGTTCGGCGACATCCAGGTGCGCGGCGAGGCATTCCACACGACGCTTGCAGGCAAACGTTTGTGGATCGTGCACGGCGACCTGTTCGACGGCGTGATCCAGCACGCGAAATGGCTCGCGTACCTCGGCGACACGCTCTACACGCTGATCCTCGTGCTGAACCGCTGGTTCAACCGGATCCGCAGCCGGCTGGGCTTCCAGTACTGGTCGCTGTCGCAGTACCTGAAGCACCAGGTGAAGAACGCAGTCAACTTCATCTCGCAGTTCGAGACCGTGATGACCGACGAGGCCCGCCGCCGCGGCTGCGACGGCGTCGTGTGCGGCCACATCCACAAGGCCGAGATCCGCGACATCGACGGTGTGCTGTACTGCAACGACGGCGACTGGGTCGAAAGCCTGTCCGCGCTCGTCGAAACGATGGAAGGCGAACTGAAGATCGTCTACTGGACGGTGATGCGCTCCGCACCGTCGGAGATCACGTCGCGCAAGGCCAAGGCCACTGCCTGACTCAACCCTATTTCCAGGACATGCCGCGATGAAGATCATGATTGTCACCGACGCGTGGGAACCGCAGGTCAACGGCGTCGTGCGCACGCTGAAGAGCACGTCGCGCGAACTCACGGCGCTCGGCCACCGTGTCGAACTGCTGACGCCGCTGGAATTCCGCACGGTGCCCTGCCCGACCTACCCCGAGATCCGCCTGTCGATCCTGCCGTACCGCAAGCTGCGCGCGCGGATCGATGCGTTCGCACCCGACGCGCTGCACATCGCGACCGAAGGCCCGCTCGGCATGGCCGCCCGGCGCTATGCGCGCGCGCACAAGCTGCCGTACACGACCGCCTATCACACGCGCTTTCCGGAATACGTGCAGGCGCGCTTCGGCATTCCGCTCGCCGCGACCTACCGCTTCCTGCACTGGTTCCACGGCCCGTCGCTCGCGGTGATGGCGCCGACGCCGGTCGTCAAGGAGGACCTCGAGAAATTCGGCTTCACGAACGTGGTGCTGTGGACCCGCGGCGTCGATCTCGACATCTTCCGGCCGATGGAGTCGAAGGTGCTCAATACCGCGCGGCCGATCTTCCTGTACGTGGGCCGCGTCGCGATCGAGAAGAACGTCGAGGCGTTCCTGCGCCTCGATCTGCCCGGCTCGAAGTGGGTCGCGGGCGAAGGCCCCGCGCTCGCGGAACTGAAGTCGCGCTACCCGGAGGCGAACTATCTCGGCGTGCTGTCGCAGGCCGAGCTCGCGAAGGTGTATGCTGCGGCCGACGTGTTCGTGTTCCCGAGTCGCACCGACACGTTCGGCCTCGTGCTGCTCGAGGCGCTCGCCTGCGGCACGCCGGTGGCCGCGTATCCCGTCACGGGCCCGATCGACGTGCTCAGCGGAGGCGACGCCGGCGCGATGCACGAGGACCTGCAGGAAGCCTGCCTCGAGGCGCTGAAGATCGAACGCACGACTGCGCGCGCGTGGGCGGAACGCTTCTCGTGGCGCGCGGCATCCGAGCAGTTCGCGTCGCATCTGAAGCCGCTGCCGAAGACCGCGTACTCGCCCGCCGAAGGTGCCGCCGTTTGAAACGAGACCTGAACGACAAGATCCCGCCCCCCGCCGCAACGCCGCCACGGCACCACCCGTTCGACGAGGAAGAGTCGCACGCCGAAACGGACGCGCATCCGCACGAGCCGCTCGGCCCGGACGATCAGCTGACGCCGCTGCCGCCGAACCCGTACAAGCGCCACCGCGGCATCACGCGCGCGTGGTTCGCGCTCAAGCATTCGCTGAACGGCTTTCGCGTCGCGATCCGCGAGGAAAGCGCGTTTCGCCAGGAGCTCACGCTCGCCGCGCTGATGCTGCCGATCGGCGCATTCGCGCCGGTGCCGGCCCCGTCGCGCGCGCTGCTGATCGCGTCGGTGCTGCTGGTGCTGATCGTCGAGCTGCTGAACTCGAGCGTCGAAGCCGCGATCGACCGCATCTCGCTCGAGCGCCACGAACTCTCGAAGCGCGCGAAGGACCTCGGCAGCGCGGCCGTGACGGTCGCGCTGTTCGCGTGCGTGACGACCTGGGGCTTCGTGCTCGGCCCGGTCGTCGCACGCTGGCTCGGCTTCTAGGGCCTGTTCACGCCAATAACGGGCTTGCGCTGGCCCTAGGCACTCCCCGGGCGCCCGCCCCGCCGCCCGCGTGCGGCGCTGCACCATGCGCCGCGCGGGGCCGCGATCACGAAATGCCCCGATGTGGCGAAACCCCGGTTTATAATCGTCCGCTAGACATAGAACAGCAACCCGCGCCGGACGAATCACGCAGCATCGATTGCAGCGCCCGCCAGTCCGGCACACACAGGGCCGGACGACATGGAAGCGAAACCTCCCCGCCGCACCCGCGAACGGATTCTCGAGTTGTCGTTGAAACTCTTCAACGAGATCGGCGAGCCGAACGTCACCACCACGACGATCGCCGAGGAAATGGAAATCAGTCCAGGCAACCTGTACTACCATTTCCGCAACAAGGACGACATCATCAACAGCATCTTCGCGCAGTTCGAGCAGCAGATCGAACGGCGGCTGCGCTTCCCCGAAGATCATCGTCCGACGATCGACGAAACCTGGTCGTACCTGCAGTACATGGCCGACTTCATGTGGACTTACCGGTTCCTGTATCGCGACCTCAACGACCTGCTCGCCCGCAACCGCACGCTCGAGACGCACTTCAAGCAGATCATCAGCCACAAGGTGCGCTTCGCGCACGACATGTGCGAGCTGCTCGTGTCCGATGCCGAAATGGTCGCGACGCCCGCCGAGATCGAGGTCATCGCGACCAACATGGCGGTGATCTCGACGTACTGGCTGTCGTACCAGTACGTGATGCACCCGCGCAAATACAACGACCAGGACGCGATTCGCGAAGAGCTGCACCAGGTCAGCATGCACGTGATCTCGGTGATGGCCCCGTACCTGCGCGGCCGTTCGCGCCAGCTGTTCGACGATCTGGTCTCCGGCAAGCTGCCCAAGCGCCAGTTCACCGACTACCTGCCGCCGCGCGACGGTTCGCCGCGCCCCGCCGGCGGGCCGGTCACCGTTGGGCAGCCCCCGGCCAAGGACGCCAAGCAATGAAGGCAGTCTGCGTTTACTGCGGCTCGTCGTCCGGCGTGCGGCCCGTCTATGCCGATGCCGCGCGCGCCTTCGGCCGCGCGCTCGTCGATGCAGGCCTCACGCTCGTGTACGGCGGCGGCCGCGTCGGCCTGATGGGCGTGATCGCCGACGAAGTGATGGCGGCCGGCGGCCGTGCGGTCGGCGTGATCCCCGAATTGCTCGTCGACAAGGAAGTCGGCCATACGGGGCTGTCGGAACTGCACGTCGTGCCCGACATGCACCATCGCAAGAAGATGATGGCCGACCTCTCCGATGCGTTCGTCGCGATGCCCGGCGGCGCCGGCACGCTCGAGGAGCTCTTCGAGGTCTACACGTGGGCGCAGCTCGGCTATCACCGCAAGCCCGTCGCGCTCTACAACATCGATTCGTTCTACGATCCGCTGATCGCGCTGTTGCGCCATACGGTCGACGAAGGCTTCATGCGGCCGGCCTATTTCGACGCGCTGTGCGTCGAATCGGAACCCGCCGGGCTGATCGAGCGGCTGCGCCGCTACCAGCCGCCCGCCCGCGACAAGTGGGCATCCGACGCCGCGAAGTAATCCTCACCGGAACCCGCACGCGATGACCGCACCGTCCGAGCGCAAGGCCGTCCTCATCACCGGCGCGAGCCGTGGCATCGGCCGCGCGACCGCCGTGCTCGCGGCCGAACGCGGCTGGGACGTCGGCATCAACTACGCGCGCGACGCGGCGACGGCCGAACGGACCGCGCAGGCCGTGCGCGACGCGGGCGGCCGCGCGTGCATCGTCGCGGGCGACGTCGCGAACGAGGCGGACGTCGTCGCGATGTTCGACACCGTTGCCGCCGAATTCGGGCGCCTCGACGCGCTGGTCAACAATGCAGGCATCGTCGCGCCGTCGATGCCGCTCGCCGACATGCCGGTCGACCGGCTGCGGCGGATGTTCGATACCAACGTGCTCGGCGCCTATCTGTGCGCGCGCGAAGCCGCGCGCCGGCTGGCCACCGACCGTGGCGGCCGCGGCGGCGCGATCGTCAACGTGTCGTCGATCGCGTCGCGGCTCGGCTCGCCGAACGAGTACGTCGACTACGCGGGCTCGAAAGGCGCGGTCGATTCGCTGACGATCGGCCTGGCAAAGGAACTCGGCCCGCACGGCGTGCGCGTCAACGCGGTGCGCCCCGGCCTGATCGAGACCGAAATTCATGCAAGCGGCGGCCAGCCGGGCCGGGCGGCCCGTCTCGGCGCGCAGACACCGCTCGGCCGCGCGGGCGAAGCGCAGGAGATCGCCGAGGCGATCGTCTGGCTGCTCGGCGATATGGCGTCCTACACGACGGGCGCCCTGCTCGACGTCGGCGGCGGCCGCTAAGCTGACGCGCGGCGCAACAATACAGCGGTCGAAAACCGCCCCGTGGTCACGGCGCCACAAATCTCCACAATTCCGTGACAGTTTCAGTAAACGTCCGTAACAATTCCGTGCTCTACTAGCGGACATTCAGACAGGTGTCTTAAACACGCCGTCCGTTACCCGGATGTAGCCCCTTATCGGTCCTGCCCATGTCGCGGACCGGCTCGACTCGACCCGAGATCTTTTCCATGCCTGGAACCGCAGCGCCCAACCGGCGACGCACGCCCGTGCCCGCCCCGGCCGCGCACACCCGCTCGACCGCCGATACCGACATCGTCGCGACGCTCGACGTCGGCGGCACGCCCGTCGCCGCTTCGACCGCCGCCATCGGCACCCCGCGCGAGCGCTCGCTGCTGCTCGGCTGGCGCGCCTGGTTGTTCGTCGCCGCACTGGTGTGCGCGTACACGCTGCCCGGCGTGCTCGGACACGATCCGTGGAAACAGGACGAAACCTACACGTTCGGCATCATCCAGCACATGCTCGAAACCGGCGACTTCGTCGTACCGACCAATGCCGGCCTGCCATTCATGGAAAAGCCGCCGCTTTACGCGTGGGTCGCGACCAGCCTCGCGTGGCTGCTGCAGCGCGTGATGCCGCTGCACGACGCGGCGCGCCTCGCGAGCGCCCTGTTCGCCGCGCTCGCGTTCGGCTTCATCGCGCGCGCGGCCCGCGTGGCCAGCCGGGCGGACAGCTGGTTCGACCTGCGCGTGCTCGGCCCGGTCGTGCTGAGCGCGGGCACGCTCGTCGTCATCAAGCACGTACACGACATGATGACGGACGTCGCGCTGTTTGCCGGCACGGCAATGGGGTTCTGCGGGCTGCTCGAACTCGTGATCCAGCACGTCGCGCGTGCACAGCAGATGCGGCACGGGCTGCCGGCGCATCCGGCGAGCCGCTGGGCCGCGCCGATCTTCGGCGCGGGCGTCGGCATCGCGCTGATGGCGAAGGGGCTGTTCGTGCCGCTCGTGTTCGCGGCCACGCTCGTCTGCACGCTGGTGCTCTATCCGGCCTGCCGCACCCGCTCGTTCGCACGCGCGCTCGGCATTGCCGCGCTCGTGTTCGCGCCGTTCGCGCTGATCTGGCCGACCGCCCTGTTCCTGCGCTCGGAAACGCTGTTCATGACGTGGTTCTGGGACAACAACGTCGGCCGCTTCTTCGGCTTCTCCGTTCCCGAACTGGGCGCCGAAAACGACAAGCCGTTCTTCATCCTGCGCGCGTTCGTGCTCGTCGGCTTCCCGGTCGCCCCGCTCGCGATCGTCGCGCTCGCCCGCGGCGCATGGCGCGACTGGCACGCACCACGCATCGCGCTGCCCGTGCTGTTCGCCGGCATCGGGCTCGTGGTGCTGCAGGTGTCCGCGACGTCGCGCCAGCTCTACATCCTGCCGTTCTTCGCACCGCTCGCGCTGGTCGCCGCGCAGGCGATCGACCGCCTGCCGCGCCGGCTGCATCTCGCGTGGGATTACCTGAGCCGTATCCTGTTCGGCACGGTCGTCGTGCTCGCGTGGGCGATCTGGGCGGTGATGGCCGATCCGGCCGCGTCGCGCGCCGATCTCGCGCTGCTCGGCCGGTGGCTGCCGCTCGACTGGACGATGCCGATCCAGCCCGCGCTCGTGACCGGCGCGCTCGCGCTGACGGTCGGCTGGCTGACGCTGCTGCCGAAGCTGCGCACGACCGGCTTGTGGCGCGGCGCGCTGTCGTGGGGCGCCGGCGCGCTCGTCGCGTGGGGGCTCATCTATACGCTGCTGCTGCCGTGGCTCGACGTCGCGAAGAGCTATCGCTCGGTGTTCGACGACCTGAACGCGCATCTCGCGCTCGAATGGAACGACGGCGACTGCATGGCGAGCCTGCACGGGCTCGGCGAATCGGAAGCGCCGATGCTGTACTACTTCTCCGGCATCCAGCACACGCCGATCGACGACGCGAAGACGACGCGCTGCACGTGGATGATCGTGCAGGGCGTGCGGGCCGTCGATCCGGCGCCCGGCAACGAATGGAAGCTGTTCTGGACCGGCGCCCGCCCGGGCGACAACACGGAACTGCTGCGCGTCTACGTGCGCACGCCCGAACAGCACCTGCAATGACATCGGGCGGCGCGATGCGCCGTCCTGCCCGCCTTTAGTTTCCGCTTCGGCACCGGCCGCGCGCTTTGCGCGATGCCGGCCGGCACGAACCCGCCGGCGTCGGCGGGCTCGCCGCCCCTTCCGTCGCCACACCGATGTCCGATCGTCAGAACGACGAGCCGGGCTCCCGCAGAAACACCGTTTCCTCGTCGGTCGACGCGCGACCGAGAATCGCGTTCCGGTGCGGAAAGCGGCCGAAGCGCTCGACGATCGCCGCATGCAGCAACGCGAAGCGGTGATAACTCTCGCATCCGGCCTCGTCACGGATGCCCGCGCACAGGCGCACGGCCTCGCGCTGGCTCTCGACCGATTCGTCGTGCTCGAACGGCAGATATGCGAACGCACGGTGATGTCCGCTCGGCAGTTGCGCATCCCAGCCGGCAGCGACGAGGCGGCGGGCGAGCGCGAGCGCCTTCGGATCGGCGGCAAACGCGCGCGGCGTGCCGCGATGGATGTTGCGCGAGAACTGGTCGAGCACGACGATCAACGCCAGCGCACCCTCCGGCGAATCGGCCCAGTGATCGCAGGCGCCGGCGCACGCGGCGTCGAGCAGCGCGCCGTAACGCGTGCGCAGCACGTCGTCGAACGCCGCGCCGCCGTTGAACCAGATCTTGCGTTCCTGCCCGAATTCGGCCGAGCCCGGTTCGCCGAACCAGAAATCCAGAATCTCGCGCGCTTGCGGATCCAGCACCGCCGCGCCCGCTTTCCCGCTATCGATCGTCATGCAAACTCCAGTACGAGGCGCCGTGTGCGCGCACTCTTCTTTTCCAGTTTCGCGACCCGCAGCCCGCCGATTTCGGACGTGTTGCGCACATGCGTGCCGCCGCACGGCTGCAGGTCGACGTTTTCGATGCGCAGCAGCCGCACGCGGCCGAGGCCCATCGGCGGCTTCACGCTCATCGTGCGCACGAGTTCGGGCCGCTCGGCCATCTCGTCGTCGGTGATCCATTCGGTCGTGACCGGATGCGCGCCGTCGACGAGGCCCGCGAGGCGCCGCTCGACGTCGTCGCGGTCGATCGCGTCGGACGTCGCGAAATCGAGCCGCACGTAGTCGGCCGTCACGCTGCAGCCGTCGACCGCGTACGGCAGCACCGCGCACATCAGGTGCGCGGCCGTGTGCAGGCGCATGTGCCGGTAGCGGCGCGGCCAGTCGATCGCGGCGACCACACGCGTGCCGGGAGCAAGCGTCGCGACGCGCGCCTCCTGGCCCGGCGCGGGCACGTGCACGGCGTCGTCGGGCGTCGCGCCGTCGAACTTCGCCTTGCGCGTATCGGCAATCGCGATCGTGCCGCCGTCGGGCAGCGTCAGCGTGCCGGCGTCGCCGGCCTGGCCGCCGCCGAGCGGATAGAACACCGTGCGGTCGAGGCGGATGCCGTCGTCGCCCACGGCCTGGACGATCGCCTCGCATCGCGTGAGGTACGCGTCTTCGCGAAACAGCGCTTGTGTCGTCATCGGGGGAGCCTCGTATCGATGGGGGAAACGGCCAGTGTCGCGCCGGGCTGCCCATGCGCCCAGACGCAGATCGTCCCGCGCGCAGGCAGCGGCGTACCGGTCGATCAACCGGGCCGGTTGCGCATCCAGTCGGCCGTGTCGTAGAACGAATGCATGAGCCGCTCGCGCAGCGGCTCCGGCAACCCGACATCCTCCATCGCCCACGCCATGCAGCGCAGCCACTGGTCGCGCTCGACCGACGCGATCGGGAACGGCAGGTGCCGCGCGCGCAGCCGGGGATGGCCGAACCGGCCGATGTAGTGGTCGGGGCCGCCGAGCCAGCCGCACAGGAACCAGAACAGCTTGTCGCGCGACCCGTCGAGCGACGGCGGATGCAGCGCGCGAATCTGCGCGAACTCGGGCTCGAGGTCCATCAGGTCGTAGAAGCGGTCCACCATTTCGCGCACGCGGGCTTCGCCGCCCACGAGCTCGAACGCCGTCGGCTGCGACGGCGCATCGTCATTCACATCGGTCATACGGATAGTCGGAAAACGGGATCTTCGGGCTGCGGGCGACGCTCAGGCGTCGCGCAGCGACTGCAGCGCGGGGCGCCGCAACACATTATGCAGGCTCAGCCAGCCGGCCGCACCGGCGCAGACGACGCCGGCCGCGATGCCGGCCGGCACGAGCCACGGATCGACGGCGAGCTGGAAATCGAACACGCGCGACGCGAGCACCCAGCCGACCGCGATCGCGCCCGCCGACGCCAGCGCGCCGGCCAGCGCGCCGACCACGATGAATTCCGCGCGCTGCACCGCATTGACCTGCGCGCGCGACGCGCCGAGCGCGCGCAACAGCGCGGCCTCGCGCACGCGCTCGTCGCGCGAGCCGGCGAGCGCCGTGTACAGCACGAGCACGCCGGCCGCGAGCGTGAACGCAAACAGGAACTGCACCGCCCCCACCACCTGCAGCATCATCCGCTGCAACTGCGCGAGGATCGGCGCGACGTCGATCGCGGTCAGGTTCGGGTAGCGCGCGATCAGCGGATCGAGCAGCGCGGCGTCCGATGCCGGCAGATGGAAGCTCGTCAGGTAGACGGCCGGAAAATCCTTCAGCACCGGCGGCGGCATCAGCACGAAGAAGTTGACGCGGAACGAACCCCAGTCGAGCTTGCGCACGCTCGTGACGGGCGCATCGACCGTCAGCCCCGTCACGTCGAAGCGCAGCGTGTCGCCCGGCTTCACGTTCAGCGTCTTCGCAAGGCCGGCTTCGATCGAGATCTGCGGCGTGGCCGCGGTACCGAACCAGTCGCCTTCGACGATCCGGTTGTCGGACGGCAGCTCGGTCGTATACGACAGGTTGAATTCGCGATCGACGAGCCGGCGGGCCTCTTCGGACGGGTACGCGTCCGGATTCACCGGCTTGCCGTTGATCGCGACGAGGCGGCCGCGCACCATCGGCGCGGGGATGGCGTCGCGCACGCCGTGCGCGGCCAGATAGGCGGCGACATCGGCGCGCTGGTCGGGCTGGATGTCGATCAGGAACTGGTTCGGCGCATCGGGCGGCGTCGACTGCCGCCAGCCCGCCACGAGGTCGTTGCGCGTGATCGCGATCAGCAACAGGCACATCAGGCCGAGCGCGAGCGCGGTGATCTGCAGCGCGCTGGCCGTGCCGCGCCGATGCAGCGACGCCAGCGCATAACGCCAGCCGACGCCCGCGGCCACGCGCGCATTGCGTACCGCGCGCGCGGCGGCGAACAGTACGAGCCGGGCGATCAGCGCGAACCCGACCAGCGCGCCGGCAAAGCCGCCCGCGACGATCAGGCCGAGCTTCAGGTTGCCGGCGGCCACGATCAGCAGCCCCGCGAACAGCACGACGCCGATCGCATACGCGGCCCACGCGGTGCGCGACGCATCGCCCCACTCGCGCCGCAGCACGCGCACCGGCGGCACGCGTGTGAGCGGCACGAGCGGCGGCAGCGCGAAGCCGAGCAGCAGCACGAGCGCGGCGCCCATGCCGATCACCGCCGGCCACAACGTGGGCGGCGGCAGCACGACGTCGATCAGGCCGCCGAGCGCGGCCAGCAATGCCCAGTGACCGCCGTAGCCGAGCACCGCGCCCGCGGCGCCCGACACGATTCCGATGCCGACGAATTCGAGCGCGAACAGCGCGCCGAGTGTGCGGCGGCTCACGCCGAGGCAGCGCATCGTCGCGCCGCCGTCGAGATGGCGCCGCATGTAGCGCTGCGCGGCCATCGCAATCGCGACCGCCGCGAGCAGCGCGGTCAGCAATGCGACGAGCGTCAGGAAATGGCGCGCGCGATCCAGCGTCTGCCGCACCTGCGGCTGCCCTTCCTGCAACGACTCCAGCCCGACGCCGCGCAGTTTCCCGCCGTCGACGCGCGCGTGTGCATACGCTTCGAAGCGCGCGACGGCCGGTGCGTCGCCGGCGACCAGCAGCCGGTACGTGACGCGGCTGCCGTAGCCCGTGAGCCCCGTCGCGGCGAGCTCGTCCGCGCGCATCATCAGCCGCGGGGAAAAATTGACGAACGAAAAGCCGCGATCGAGTTCGCGGGAGATCGAGGCCGCGACCGTGAACGTGCGCAGCCCGACGCGCACCGTATCGCCCGCCTTGAGGTGCAGCGCGTCGAGCAGCGCCGGGTCGGCCCAGACGGTGCCGGGCGCGGGAATCGCGGTCGCCTTCCGCGCGACGGCCGCGCCGGCCGGCAGGATATCGACCGCGCCGCGCAGCGGATAGCCGGGCGACACGGCCTTCACGGCCGCGAGGCGCGACGGCGCCGCATCGGCGGCCTGCCCGCCCGCGGCGGACGCGATCATGCTCGGGAAGATGGCCGTCGTCGCGGTACGCAGGCCGAGCACGCGAGCCTGCCGGTCGAACGACGGATCGACGGGGCGATCGGCGCGCACGACGAAATCGGCGCCGAGCATCTGGCGCGCGTCGCGCTCGAGCCCCTGGCGCAGCCGGTCGGCGAGAAAGCCGACGCTCGTCAGCGCCGCGACCGCGAGCACCAGCGCGAGGACCAGCAGCGTCAGTTCGCCCGCGCGCCAGTCGCGCGCGGTCATCCGGGCGGCCTGGCGGATCAGGTCGCGCAGCCCGAAGCGGCCCGCATGCGCGCGCCCGTCATGGCCGGGTTGGCCGGCCGGCGGCTGTGCCGCCTGTTGCGGCCCCTTCAATCGCGTTTCCCTCCGATCGAATTGAGCCGCGACACCATGTGGTTGGCCATCCCGCGAAAACCGCCCGACACGCCGCGCCACAGGCGCGGCAGCGCCCATGCCGACGCCGCGATGAACGCGGCGAGCAGCACGAGGAACGCGAGCGGAACGAAGAATGCGAGCGCGAGCCCGCCGACCACGAGACCGTCCTCGGTCGACGACGCGACCCAGTTCGAAAGCGGTTCGGGAGACAGGTTGATCAGCGCGCGCGTGCCGGCCTTCGCCACGTGCGCGGCGCCGGCGAGCGAGCCGCCGGCGAGCCCCGCGACCGCCAGCACGGTCGGATCGGCATGGCCGAGCGCGCCGGCCGCGAGCACGGCGCCGGCCGGAATGCGGATGAAGGTATGCACGGCATCCCACAGCGAGTCGAACGCGGGAATCTTGTCGGCAAGGAATTCGGTCACGGCGAGCACGGCCGCGGCGCCGATGACCCACGGCGACATCAGCACGGCCAGCGTGTCGGGCAGATGGAGCCAGCCGAACCGCGCCAGCACGCCGGCGATCAGCACCGTCAGGTACAGGCGCAGGCCGCTCGCCCACGCGAGTCCCGCGCCGAGCGAAATGGCTTCGATCATGGCCCTCTCCTTGCACTTTCCGTGCGCTTTGCCGATTGATCGGATCGGGTCGGACAGACCGGCCGCGCGGCGCGTGGCGACCGGCACCGCGTGCCGCGAGCAGCACGACGGTGTTCAGGCCCGAATGCTTTCCATTATAGACAGGCCGGCCGGGCGACCGGCGCAATTCCGCGGCGGCGCGGCGCCCGGGATGCCGTCGTCAGGCGGCCGACGACAGCTTCAGGCCGACCAGCCCCGCGACGATCAGCGCCGCGCTCGCGACGCGCGCGACGGTCAGCGCCTCGCCCATCATCACGATGCCGAACACGAACGCGCCGACCGCGCCGATGCCGGTCCACACCGCGTACGCGGTGCCGAGCGGCAACTGGCGCATCGCGACCGCGAGCAGCCCGAAGCTGGCCAGCGCCGTCACGATCGTAAACACCGACGGACCGAGCTTCGTGAAACCGTCCGACGATTTCAGGCCGGCCGCCCAGGCCACTTCCAGCAAACCGGCGATCAACAACCATACCCACGCCATCTCGACGTACTCCGTATCGGATGGGGCCGTCCCCGTTGAAGCGAATGACCCGGGGTCGTCCCCGGGCGGCGCCGAGTATAACAAGCGGCTTACGGACCTGGCGGCTGCCGGCCACGCCCGCGGCCGATGCGGGGCGCGATCGGCCCGACGCGGTCAGTTCGCCACGCGCTTCGGCGCGACGCCGCCGACGCAGCGGTCGTCGCGGTACAACGCCCACTCCTCGCACACGCGGCCATCCTTGAACATGCACATGCCGACCTGCCCGCGCGGCAGGCTGCGGACCACGTGGCGACCGCCGAGCTTCTCGCAGTTGACCGACGCGGGATTGGCCAGCGCCGCTTGCCCGGGCGGCTGCTGCCCGGGCGGCAGCGGCTGGGCGAACGCGCGGGGCATGGCCAGCGCCAGCGCACAGATGACGACCAGACGGACGGACATTGCACGCTCCTCGTTTTCGTTCGCGGAACGTTCAGGATAGCGGGGATTGCGCAGCCGGTGTGCAAGGCCGGCGGCGCTCGGGAGACTGTCGCGCCGGCGCAACCTTGCCGGCGCGCGGCATTCTGGCCGCGTGCCGCGCCGCGCGCCACCCGTCACACGGCGCCGACGAGCCGGTAGCCGACGCCCGTCTCGGTGACGATGTGCTCGGGCTGCGCGGGATCGGCCTCGAGCTTCTGGCGCAGGTGTGCCATGTAGATGCGCAGGTAGTGATGGCTCTCGACGTGCGACGGCCCCCACACGTCGCGCAGCAGCTGGCGGTGCGTGAGCACGCGCCCCGCGTGACGCACGAGCGTCGCGAGCAGCCGGTATTCGAGCGGCGTCAGGTGCACGATCGCGTCGTCGCGCCACACCTGACGCAGCGCGAGATCGACGGTCACGGCGCCGAAGGCCACCTTCGGCGACTCGTTCGCGCCGCCCTGGTTGCGCCGGCGCAGTTGCGCGCGAATCCGCGCACGCAGTTCGGACACGCCGAACGGCTTGGTCAGGTAGTCGTCGGCGCCCGCGTCGAGCGCCGCGACTTTCTCCTCTTCCTGCGTGCGGGCGGACAGTACGATTACCGGCACCTCGGACCAGCCGCGCAGCTCGCGGATCACGTCGAGGCCGTCGGTGTCCGGCAGGCCGAGGTCGACGATCACGAGGTCGGGCTTGCGTGTCGCCGCGACGATCAGCCCCTGCTTGCCCGTCTCGGCCTCGAACACCGCGATGTCCTCCTCTTCGAGCGCGGCACGCACGAAGCGGCGGATCTGCTTTTCGTCCTCGATCAGGACGACGGTCAGGCTGGGTTCACTCATGGTCTGGCAATGACTCGGATGGGGGCGATGCGCCCGGCAGGTCGGATTCGTCGTCGGGTACGGGCGGCGCGGCCGGCGGCGTATCGACCGGCAGCGTGAACCAGAAGCGCGCGCCCGTCACGTGGCCGTCGGGCGCAGTGCGGTTGAGCGCGCCGATTTTACCGCCGTGCGCCTCGACGATCGCACGGCAGATCGCAAGCCCGAGCCCGATGCCGGGCGTCGCCGATTCCTTCTCGCCGCGCGTGAACTTGTCGAAAATCCGCGCCTCCATGCCGGCCGGCAAGCCGGGGCCGTGATCGTCGACGTGCACGCGCACGAACGGGTTCCCGAACGGGTTCCCGAACGGGTTCCCGAACGGGCGTCCGTCGTCGGTCACGCGCTCCGCGCCGATGTCGAGCGACGTATCGGGCGGCGTGTACTTCGCCGCGTTCTCGAACAGGTTGGTGAACAGCCGCTCCATCAGCACCGCGTCCATCTCCAGCAGCGGCAGGTCGGCCGGCAGCGCGACGCGCACGGGATGGCGCGCGAGCACCCGCCGGCATGTGGCGAGCGCGGCGCCGACGGTTTCCTCGAGCAGCGACCACTGGCGCTTGAGCTGCAGGCTGCCGGCCTGCAGCCGCGCCATGTCGAGCAGGTTCGTGACGATGCCCGTCATGCGCAGCGCCTCGTCGTGAATCGCGTCGACGAGTTCGCCCTCGCGCTGCGCGAGGCGCCCGGCCGCCGCGGCGTCGCCCGCCTGCGCGGCCGCGCGCCCGTTCGCGAGCATCGACGAAAAACCGACGATCGTCGTGAGCGGCGTGCGCAGATCGTGCGAGATCGCCGACAGCAGCGAGTTGCGCAGCCGCTCGGACTCCATGTTGACGAGCGCGTCGCGCGCGATCTCGACGTAATGCACGCGCTCGAGCGCGAGCGCGATCTGCGCGGCGAATGCGTCGAGCATCCGCTGCTGCTCGGGCACCTCGAGTTCGCGCGGCTCGCGCGATGCGACCGCGAGCACGCCGCGCGTGCGCATCGGCGCTTTCAGCGGCAGGTACAGCGCGGCCGTCGCCGGCAGCGTGTCGGTGCCGCGCCCGGCCGGCTTCTGCTGGTCGTACACCCACTGGCCGACGTCGCTGTCGAGCTCCGCGCCCGTCAGCGTGACGGCCGCATCGGGCTCCTCGATCTTCTGCCGCACCTGGTCCGCGCTGTCGGGCAGCAGGAACGCGACGCGTGCGCGGAACACCTCGCCCACGTGGCGGCTGCCGATCTCGACGATCTGCTCGGTCGTCAGCGCCGCGCCAAGCTCGCGCGCCATCGCGTAGATCGCGCCGGTGCGGCGCTCGCGGCGCTGCGCGACGCTCGCTTGGCGCGTGAGCGTCGACGTCAGGTGGCTGATCACGAGCGACGTCAGCAGCATCCCGAAGAAGGTCAGCAGGTATTGCGTGTCGCTGACCGAGAACGACATGCGCGGCGGCACGAAGAAGAAATCGAACGCAGCCACCGACAGGAACGACTGCAGCACGCCCGGGCCGCGCCCGAGCCGCACGGCCGAAAACACCACGCCGAGCAGGTACAGCATCACGAGGTTCGTGAGGTCGAGCCGCCCGGACACGACACTCGCGACGACGGTGATCGCCGCGCAGATCGCGGCCGCATACGCGTAATGGCGCGGCGGCGAACGATGCGTGCCGAACTGCGCAAACGCATCGCGCCAGTCGCGTGCCCGCGCGTCCAGCGGCGCGGCGCGCGCCTCGTCGCTCGCGGATGCGCGGATCAGCATCAGGTCGACGTCGCCCGCGCGTTCCGCCAGTTGCTCGCCGAATGGCCGCGCGAAGCGGCGCGCGAGCCCGACCTTCGGCGAGCCGCCCGCGACGAGCTTCGATACGTTGCGCACCTTCGCATAGCCGATCAGCGCGGCGACCGCGTCGGCGCCGGCGAGCGTGGCCGTCTCCGCGCCGAGCTCGGCCGCGAGCTTCAGCGCGTCGAGCGTGCGCTGCCGCCGCGCGTCGGGCAGCCGCTGCAGGCGCGGCGTCTCGACATACACGGCGATCCAGTCGGCCTTCAGGCTCGCGGCGAGCCGCGCGGCCGCGCGCACGAGCGTCGGCGCCTCGGCGCCCGGGCCGACGCACACGAGCAACCGCTCGCGCGCCTGCCAGATGCGCTGGATCGAACGATCGGCGCGGTACTCGCGCATCTGCGCGTCGACGCGATCGGCCGTGCGCCGCAGCGCCAGCTCGCGCAGCGCGATCAGGTTGCCCTTGCGGAAGAAGTTGCGCACCGCGCGCTCGGCCTGCTGCGCAAGATAGACCTTGCCGTCGCGCATGCGCTCGAGCAGCTCCTCGGCCGGCAGGTCGACGAGCGTGACTTCGTCGGCCGCGTCGAACACGCGATCGGGCACGGTCTCCCACACGCGGATGCCGGTGATGGCGCCGACGACGTCGTTCAGGCTTTCGAGGTGCTGGACGTTGACGGTCGTATACACGTCGATGCCCGCGTCGAGCAGCTCGTAGACGTCCTGCCAGCGCTTCAGGTGCCGTGCGCCCTGCACGTTCGAATGCGCGAGCTCGTCGACGAGGATCAGTTGCGGCTGGCGAGCGAGTGCGCCATCGAGATCGAATTCGGCGAGCGCGCGGCCGCGATGGTCGATGCGGGCGGGCGGCAGCACGTCGAGGCCGTCGAGCAGCGCGGCGGTCTCGCCGCGGCCGTGGGTCTCGACGATGCCGACGACGACGTCGACGCCTTCCTGCCGGCGCTGCCGCGCGGCCTGCAGCATCGCGTAGGTCTTGCCGACGCCGGCGGACGCGCCGAAGAAGATCTTGAGCTGGCCGCGCCGCTGCTTTTCTTCGTCACGCTGCAGCTTGTCGAGAAGTTGGTCTGGATCGGGACGGTTCATGCGTGAGAAAAGCGGAGCGCCCGGATGCGCGCGGGTACGAGCATTGTGGTTCCAAATCGCCGCAAAAGGCAAAGACGGCGCGAACGCCGTCGGGGAAAGCGTATCCGGCGCGGTTCAGGCCGCGCCGGATACCGGTCGGCACGCGCGATCGGTCAGTGCGCGGCCTGCGCCGCGTCGAGCGCGAGGTTCAGCTTCAGCACGTTCACGCGCGGCTCGCCGAGCACGCCGAACTGGCGACCCGTCGTGTTCGCGGCGACGAGTTGCGCGACCGCGTCCGGCGCCAGGTTGCGCACCGTCGCGACGCGCTCGACCTGGTACGCGGCGGCGGCCGGCGTGATCTCCGGATCGAGGCCGCTCGCCGACGCCGTCACGAGATCGACCGGCACCGGCCTCGACAGGTCGGTGCCCGCTTCGCGCAGCGCGGCGATGCGCGCCTTCACCTGATCGGCGAGCGACGGGTTCAGCGGGCCGAGGTTCGAGCCGCCGGAGCCGGCCGCGTTGTACGGCATCGGCGCGGTGGCCGACAGCCGGCCCCAGAAATACCTCGGCGCGTCGAACGACTGGCCGATCAGCGCGGAGCCGACGACCTTGCCGTCCTGTTCGATCAGGCTGCCGTTGGCCTGCGACGGGAACACGGCCTGACCGAACACGGTCATCACGGCCGGGTAGGCGAGCCCCGTCACGGCGGTCAGTACGACGAAGAGCACGACGAGCGGACGAATCAACGTTTTCATGAGAGTTCCTTCAAGTACGGCCGGCTCAGGCCCAGCCGAGTGCAGCAAGCGTCATGTCGATCAGCTTGATGAACGGGAACGGCAGCAGCACGCCGCCGAGGCCGTAGACCAGCAGGTTGCGGCGCAGCAGCGACGCGGCGCCGAGCGGCCGGTAGGTCACGCCCTTCAGCGCGAGCGGGATCAGCGCGACGATGATCAGCGCGTTGAAGATCACCGCCGACAGGATCGCGGACGCCGGCGACGTCAGGTGCATGATGTCGAGCACGCGCAGTTGCGGGTAGGTCGTCACGAACGCGGCCGGGATGATCGCGAAGTACTTCGCGATGTCGTTCGCGATCGAGAACGTGGTCAGCGACCCGCGCGTCATCAGCATCTGCTTGCCGATCTCGACGATCTCGATCAGCTTCGTCGGGTTCGAGTCGAGGTCGACCATGTTGCCGGCTTCCTTCGCCGCCTGCGTGCCGGTGTTCATCGCCACCGCGACGTCCGCCTGCGCGAGCGCCGGCGCGTCGTTGGTGCCGTCGCCCGTCATCGCGACGAGGCGCCCGGCCGCCTGGTGCTCGCGGATCGTCGCGAGCTTGGTTTCCGGCGTCGCTTCCGCGAGGAAATCGTCGACGCCCGCCTCCGCCGCGATCGCCGCGGCCGTCAGCCGGTTGTCGCCCGTCACCATCACGGTCTTGATGCCCATCTTGCGCAGTTCCGCGAAACGCTCCTTGATGCCGCCCTTCACGATGTCCTTCAGCTCGATCACGCCGAGCACGCGCGCCGCCCCTTCCTGCAGGTCGGCCACGACGAGCGGCGTGCTGCCGCGGCGCGCGACGTCGTCCACCGCGCGGCGCACTTCTTCGGGAAAGCGGCTGCCGTGGGTCTCGACGTAGCGGCGGATCGCGTCGGCCGCGCCCTTGCGGATCTCGCGGCCGGGCAGATCGACGCCGCTCATCCGCGTCTGCGCGGAAAAGCCGAGGAACGTCGCGTGCAGCTGCGCCATGTCGCGCTGGCGAATATTGAAGCGCTCCTTCGCGAGCACGACGATGCTGCGGCCTTCCGGCGTTTCGTCGGCGAGCGACGACAGTTGCGCGGCGTCGGCCAGCGCTTCCTCGGTCACGCCCGGCGCGGGCACGAACATCGACGCCTGGCGGTTGCCGAGCGTGATCGTGCCGGTCTTGTCGAGCAGCAGCACGTCGACGTCGCCGGCCGCTTCCACCGCGCGGCCCGACGTCGCGATCACGTTCGCCTGCATCATCCGGCTCATCCCGGCCACGCCGATCGCGGACAGCAGGCCGCCGATCGTCGTCGGGATCAGGCACACGAGCAGCGCGACCAGCACGGTGATCGTCACCATGTGGCCGGCCTTCATCGCGTCGACCGCGAACGTCGAGAACGGCAGCAGCGTCGCGGTCGCGAGCAGCATCACGATCGTCAGCGCGACGAGCAGGATCGTCAGCGCGACCTCGTTCGGCGTCTTCTTGCGCTTCGCGCCTTCGACCATCGCGATCATCCGGTCGAGGAACGCCTCGCCCGGGTTCGCGGTGACCTTGACGACGATCCAGTCCGACAGCACGCGCGTGCCGCCCGTCACCGACGAGAAGTCGCCGCCCGATTCGCGGATCACCGGCGCAGATTCGCCGGTGATCGCCGATTCGTCGACCGACGCGACGCCGTCGACGACCTCGCCGTCGGCCGGGATCACGTCGCCGGTCTCGACCAGCACGACGTCGCCTTTACGCAAGTCGGACGCGGTCGTGATGCGGATCGGCGATTTCGGATGCGGCTCGTTGAGCTTCTTCGCCATCACGTCCTTCTTCGCGCTGCGCAGCGACGCGGCCTGCGCCTTCGAGCGCCCTTCCGCGAGCGCTTCGGCGAAGTTCGCGAACAGCACCGTGAACCACAGCCACAGCGCGATCGCGAGGATGAAGCCGGCGGGCGCCTCGGCCTGGCCGGCGAGCGCCGCGATCCACAGGATCGTGGTCAGGATGCTGCCGACGTACACGCAGAACATCACCGGGTTGCGGAACTGCGTGCGCGGCGTGAGTTTCTTGAACGAATCCACGATCGCCGGGCGCAGCAGCGCCGGATCGAACATGGATCGTGTTGCGGAATGTTGAGTCATTGCGATCTCTTCAAGCTCTTCAGTCTTTTCAATGTGTCGCCATGCGGGCGCGCGTCACGCGCCCAGCCACATCATCAGGTGCTCGACGCCCGGGCCGAGCGCGAGCGCCGGCACGTAGGTCAGCGCGCCCACCAGCAGCACGGTGCCGAGCAGCAGCACGACGAACAGCGGGCCGTGGGTCGGCAGCGTGCCGCCCGTCACCGCGATGCGCTTCTTCGCGGCGAGCGAGCCGGCGATCGCCAGCACCGGCACGATCGTGCCGAAGCGGCCGAACCACATCGCGATCGCGGTCATCCAGTTGTAGAACGGCGTGCCGACCGTCAGGCCCGCGAACGCGCTGCCGTTGTTGTTCGCGGCCGAGCTGAACGCATAGAGGATTTCCGAGAAGCCGTGCGGACCCGGGTTCGCGATGCCGGCCTTGCCGGCGTCCGCCAACACCGCGATCGACGTGCCGACCAGCACCAGCAGCGGCGTGAGCAGCACGACGATCGACACCATCTTCATCTCGTACGACTCGATCTTCTTGCCGACGTATTCGGGCGTGCGGCCGATCATCAGGCCGGCGACGAACACCGCGAGCAGCGCGAACACGAGCATCCCGTAGAGGCCGGAGCCGACCCCGCCGTAGACCACCTCGCCGAGCTGCATCAGCAGCATCGGCACGAGGCCGCCGACCGGCGTCAGCGAATCGTGCATCGTGTCGACCGCGCCGCACGACGCGGCCGTCGTCGCGACCGTGAAGATGCCGGTCTGCGCGATCCCGAAGCGGGTTTCCTTGCCTTCCATGTTGCCGCCCGGCTGCAGCGCGCTCGCCGACTGGTCGACGTGCAGCGCGGCAAGCGTCGGGTTGCCGCCCTGCTCGGCGCTCATCTCGACGCCGACCGCGACCGCGAACGCGACCGTCATCGCCGCGAGCACCGCGATGCCCTGCCGGCGGTCGCCGATCACGCGGCCGAACACCAGGCACAGCGCGGCCGGAATGATCAGGATCGCGAAGATCTCGATGAAGTTCGCGAACGGCGTCGGGTTTTCGTACGGGTGCGCGGAGTTCGCGTTGAAGAAGCCGCCGCCGTTGGTGCCGAGCATCTTGATCGCTTCCTGCGAGGCGACCGGGCCCATCGCGAGCGTCTGCTTCGTGAGCGGGGTCGGCACCGTGACCGCGTTGCCCTTCTCGTCCTTCACCGGGTTGCCCTGCGCGTCGAGCTTCGGCGCCGCATAGGTGCCCGCCTGCAGCACCGGCACGTCCTGGTACACCTTCATGTTCTGGATCACGCCCTGGCTCATCAGCAGCGCGGCGACGATCATCGCCATCGGCACGAGCACGTACAGCGTCACGCGCGTGAGGTCGACCCAGAAGTTGCCGATCGTCTGCGCGGTGTGGCGCGCGAAGCCGCGGACCAGCGCGATCACGACGACGATGCCGGTCGCCGCCGACAGGAAGTTCTGCACGGTCAGGCCGAGCATCTGCGTCAGGTAGCTGACGGTCTGCTCCGGCGTGTAGTCCTGCCAGTTCGTGTTGGTGACGAAGCTGACGGCCGTGTTGAACGCGCCGTCGACCGTCATCGCGCCGAACCGCTGCGGGTTGCCGGGCAGAAAGCCCTGCAGGCGCAGCAGGCCGTAGAGGAACAATGCGCCGAGCGCGTTGAATGCGATCGTCGCGATCGCGTACCGCTTCCAGTTCATCTCGCTGCCGGCGTCGACGCCGGCGATGCGGTACAGCACGCGTTCGAGCGGCCCGAACACGCGCACGACGCGCGAGCTGCCGTCCATCACCGCCGTCAGGTAGCGCGCGACCGGCACGGCCGCCGCCAGCAGCACGACGATGAACAGCAGCATCTGCAACAGGTTGTTCGCGTTCATTCGATGTCCTCCGCGCGCAGCAGCGCAAAGACGAGATACGCGAACAGCAGGGCTGTCGATGCGCCCGCCAGCCAAAGCATCCAGGTCATGCCCGCCCCCCGCGACCGTATTGCACGAGCTTCTCGCAACCGGCAACCAAACCGAGGATCAGCACGGTGAAAAGCACCAGGGCGCCGATGAATACCCCATCCATTTTTGTGTTCTCCGTCGTCGAAATCAGACGACTGGAACGTTATGGGAATGCACGTAAAGGGCGGGTCAAAGGTGATAGGAGGGGTATAAAAAAAGCGTAAACAAGCTGGAAATGCCGTTCGACGAACATGTGGGCGTCGATCGGGCCGCGACGCACGCGGAGGGTCGCACCGCGCGCTTCTCGCGCGTCGTCCGCAATCACACGCCCCCTTCGCAGCCATCGATATGCATGGTCCCGAAAGTCAAACGGCGCTGCCCGAAAATCAGAGCGGCAATACTCCGACTTCGATTTCCGGGATGCGATCGCGGCATAAATGTCGACGGTTCCGACGCTCCCGGCATGGATTGCGTTCGCAACAATTCGCCACGTTTCGATCGTCGCCCGCTCGTCGAACGACTTTCCACCTTGTCCGGCCAGTGGAATTTCGCGATCGTTCAAATGACGAAAATTGATTTGATAGGCAGCAGTACTGTCGCCCCAGCGTCTCTTCGCGTCGTCCCGCCCATGCCGTCATTCACGGCGCTCGCCCGTCTGGCGTGGCGCTCCGGCGGCATCTGGCGCGGCATTTCCCCGGCGCGCGACGAATGGCCAACACCGCTTCGTCACACGCCGTGCCAGAATCGGCGAGGTCGACCTAGACGAGATCGACTATCCGGGTCTCAGCCACACGGATTTGCGAGATGGCAGCTGCGCCATGCTTTTTTCCGAACTTGCGAGTGACATGCAATGACCGTCTTTCCGATCCGAAATAAATTCGTTTTCGCGTTGTTGTCGGCGATTGTCGGGATCGCACATGGAACCACAGTGCCGCGCGTCGACGGTGCCCGGCTGGTCGACAGCATGAGCCGTACCGACAACGGCCCGTACGCGAACGCCGAACGTCACGTCATGACCGGCTATCTAGCGGGCGTGGCAGATGCCACCGAAGGCAAGGATTGGTGCGGCACTGGACGCGTCAAATCGGGAGAAATCGATTCAGACGTGCTCGGCGAGCTCAGGAAGCTTCCGCGAGACGCACTGAAGGCCGGCGCAGCAGGCCTCATCGTCAATGCCCTGCGACAAAAATACCCGTGTCGTTAATCGAGGAATACCGATTTGAAACCGCCTTTTTCTGTACTGCAGGGCCACTACCAAAGCAACAAGACCGTTTCGAGAGAAACGCTTTATCAAGAGCTGGGTCGGCAAGACCTGGTTCCTGATTCTTCGTATGTGAATACGTGCGCCATTCGAGTCAGTCTGGCACTCGTCAAGAGCGGGATAACGGTGCGCGGCGGGTTGGTCATTCAGAAAGGACCGTACCGGGGCCGGCGCATCGAGCCGGGCCAAGCCAGGCTGGCAAAGCTGCTGGCGGAGCCCGCATATTTCGGCAAGGCCGAGGCGCTTCGGCGACACGATGCGGTGGCTGGCATCGGCAACAGAAAGGGCGCAGTGGCCTTCTGGAATATACCGGGATACATGAATGGCCGGGGCGGCCACATCGACCTGATTGACGGCGGCCAGGCCGTCTGCGGCTCGGATTGTTACTGGGAAGCGTCCGAGGTTTGGTTCTGGCCGCTAAGGTGATCGGCAACGCTCCCATCCGCCTCCGGGTTTCGTGACATACAGGCGAATCGCGGTCCGGGCGTCGCCGCCGACACGCGACGCGGTGCCGTCGTCCTGACAGCCCACCCGGCGCACCGCTGGTCGTGCGGGAAATGTGCAGGCGGGACGAACGGCGTCAGTGCGGAAAACGGAATCAGGGAACGAGGATCGTCGAGCCGGTGGTCCTGCGCGCCTCGAGATCCGCATGCGCGCGGCCGACTTCCGCGAGCGGATAGCGCTGGTTGATGCTCGTCTTCACCTTGCCCGACAGGATCACGTCGAACAGCTCGGCGGCCGCGGCTTCGAGATCGGCGCGCTTCGCGATGTACGAGAACAGCGTGGGCCGCGTGAAGAACAGCGAGCCGCGCGACGAGAATTCCTTCGAGTCGATCGGCGGCAGCGGACCCGACGCGTTGCCGAAGCTGACGAAGTAGCCGAGCGGCGCGAGGCTGTCGAGCGAGCCGATATAGGTGTCCTTGCCGATCGAATCGTAGACGACCGGCACGCCCGCGCCGTGGGTGATCTCCTTCACGCGCTGCGTGAAGTTCTCGCGCGTATAGACGATCGGATGATCGCAGCCGTGCGCCTTCGCGAGCGCGGCTTTCTCGTCCGAGCCGACCGTCCCGATCACGGTCGCGCCGAGCGCCTTCGCCCACTGGCACGCGAGCAGCCCGACGCCGCCGGCCGCCGCATGGATCAGGATCGTGTCGCCGGCCTTCACCGGGTACGTGCGACGCAGCAGATAGTGCGCGGTCAGGCCCTGCAGCATCACGGATGCCGCATCGTCGTAGCTGATACCGTCGGGCAGCTTCACGAGCTTCTCGGCCGGCAGCACGCGCTCCTGCGCATACGCGCCCGGCGGCTGCGCGACGTAGGCGACACGATCGCCGGCCTTCAATGCGCTCACGCCGTCGCCGACGGCCGTCACTTCGCCGGCCGCCTCCATCCCGATGCCCGCGGGCAGCGGCTGCGGATACAGGCCCGTGCGGAAATACACGTCGATGTAGTTGAGCCCGACCGCATGCTGGCGGATGCGCACCTCGCCGGCCTTCGGCGCGTCGACGTCGACGTCGACCCACTTCATCACGTCCGGGCCGCCCGGCTGGTCGTATCGGATTGCTTTCGGCATCGTTTCGCTCCTCGTCTCTCGATCGGTCAGTGAAAATTCGGGTCGCCGATGCGCGGGCCGGCCGATGGATGCGGAAACCGGCGGCGGACGCGCGGCGCGACGCTCGATTCTCGCGCGTGGCGGCCAACCGTGCATGGCCCTGCCGCGAGCAGGGACAATCGGCCGCCGCCTGCGCCTAGCAAACGTCCTGCATGTTCCGCGCCAGATCGTCGAGCAGCATCCGCGCGGTCGCGACGTTCGTCGCCACCGGCACGTCGTGCACGTCGCAGGCGCGCACGAGCGCGGTGATGTCGGGGTCGTGCGGCTGCGCGGTCATCGGATCGCGCAGGAACACGACGACGTCGACGCGGCCGTCGGCCAGTTCCGCGCCGATCTGCAGGTCGCCGCCGAGCGGCCCCGACAGCTTGCGCTCGACCTCGAGCCCGTGCGCGGCGGCGATGCGGCCGCCCGTGGTGCCGGTCGCGACGAGCCGGCATTGCGCGAGCGTCTCGCGGTACTGGCCCGCGAGTGCGACGATCTCGTCCTTCTTCGCGTCGTGCGCAATCAGTGCGATGCGGGGTTTGCTCATCTCTCCAGTTCCTTTGTCGTTCGGTTGTCGTCGTTCGGTCGTTATCGGCGAGGATGCGCGCGCATCAGAACGTGCCCGGATACGCGCCGCCGTCGAGCAGCCAGTTCTGCCCGGTGATATAGCCGGCATGCACGCTGCACAGGAACGCACATGCGGCGCCGAATTCCTCGCGCGTGCCGAGCCTGCCGGCCGGGATGTCCCTGGTGCGCCGCGCACGCATCTCGTCGAGCGTCACGCCCTGCGCCTTCGCGGACGCGGCGAGCGTCGTCGCGATCCGGTCGGTGTCGAACAGCCCCGGCAGCAGGTTGTTGATCGTCACGCCCTGCCCCGCGACCTTGCGCGACAGCCCCGCGACGAAGCCGGTCAGCCCCGAGCGCGCACCGTTCGACAGCGCCAGCACGTCGATCGGCGCCTTCACGGCCGAACTCGTGATGTTGACGATCCGGCCGAAGCCCCGGCCGATCATCCCGTCGATGGTCGCCCGGATCAGCTCGATCGGCGTCAGCATGTTCGACTCGAGCGCGCGGATCCAGTCGTCGTGGGAAAAATCGCGGAAATCGCCGGGCGGCGGGCCGCCGGCATTCGTCACGAGAATGTCCGGCTGCGGGCACGCGGCGAGCGCGGCCGCGCGGCCGTCCGGTGTCGTGATGTCGCAGGCGACCGCCGTGACCGACACGTTCGCGCCGGCGCGGATCTCTTCCGCGGTTTCCTCCAGCGTGTCGCGCGTGCGCGCGACGATCACGAGGTTCACGCCCTCCGCGGCCAGCGCTTGCGCGCAGCCACGCCCGAGGCCCTTGCTGGCCGCGCACACGAGCGCGGTCTTTCCTTCAATGCCGAGATCCATCGTCGCTTCCCTGGTGGCGCGCGTGCCGGCGCGGCCCCGCGTTGCCGCCGGTCGGCGGGCGAACGGGCGTGCCCGGCACGCGGATTGTCGTGAGACGTCGATAATATCCGGATCGCGCGGCGCGCCTTGGTAAAATTGCGGCCATAAGCGACGGCCGGCCCGTGCCCGCCGCCGCCCCCGATCCCCTTTTGCCGCCAAGGCGCCCCGTCATGAAACAGGACAGCCGTTTCCCGAACCTCTTCATCACCGATCACCCGCTGATCCAGCACAAGCTCACGCACATGCGCGACAAGGACACGTCCACGCGCACGTTCCGCGAACTGCTGCGCGAGATCACGCTGCTGATGGGCTACGAGATCACCCGCAACCTGCCGATCACGACCAAGCGGGTCGAAACCCCGCTGGTGGCGGTCGACGCGCCGGTGATCGCGGGCAAGAAGCTCGCGATCGTGCCCGTGCTGCGCGCGGGCATCGGGATGTCGGACGGCCTGCTCGACCTGGTGCCGTCCGCGCGCGTCGGCCATATCGGCGTGTACCGCGCCGAAGACCACCGTCCGGTCGAATACCTGGTGCGCCTGCCGGACCTGGAAGACCGCATCTTCATCCTGTGCGATCCGATGGTCGCGACCGGCTATTCGGCCGTGCACGCGGTCGACGTGCTCAAGCGCCGCAACGTGCCGGCCGCGAACATCATGTTCGTCGCGCTGGTCGCCGCGCCGGAGGGCGTGCAGGTGTTCCAGGACGCGCACCCCGACGTGAAGCTGTTCGTCGCGTCGCTCGACTCGCACCTGAACGAGCACGCGTACATCGTGCCGGGCCTGGGCGACGCCGGCGACCGCCTGTTCGGCACCAAGAACTGATCGAATCGAGCGGGCCGGCGCCGTCGTGCCGCGCGGCCGCGACGGCCGCCCCGGCCGTTCGGCCATGCGCGGCGGCCCCGAACCGGCGGTCGCCGCGTGATAAAATCACGCTCCACTCGACACGCGCGGCCCCGCGGCTTCATGCCCGCCGAAACGGCCGCCGATTCAACGACACATCGCAACAATCGCCCGCGCTGCGCGCCCGGGCACGGAGAAAGGTATGGCTGGTCATTCGAAATGGGCCAACATCAAGCATAAGAAGGCAGCGGCCGACGCGAAGCGCGGCAAGATCTGGACCCGCCTCATCAAGGAAATCCAGGTCGCGGCGCGCCTCGGCGGCGGCGACGTCAACTCGAACCCGCGCCTGCGTCTCGCGGTCGACAAGGCAGCCGACGCGAACATGCCGAAGGACAACGTCAAGCGCGCGATCGATCGCGGCGTCGGCGGCGCGGACGGCGCGAACTACGAAGAGATCCGTTACGAAGGCTACGGCATCAGCGGCGCGGCGATCATCGTCGACACGCTGACCGACAACCGCACCCGCACGGTCGCGGAAGTCCGTCACGCATTCTCGAAGTTCGGCGGCAACATGGGCACCGACGGCTCGGTCGCGTTCATGTTCGATCACGTCGGCCAGTTCCTGTTCGCGCCCGGCACCTCGGAAGACGCGCTGATGGAAGCCGCGCTCGAAGCCGGCGCGAACGACGTGAACACGAACGACGACGGCTCCATCGAAGTGCTGTGCGACTGGCAGGCGTTCTCGGCTGTGAAGGACGCGCTCGAAGCCGGCGGCTTCAAGGCCGAACTCGCCGAAGTGACGATGAAGCCGCAGAACGAAGTCGAATTCACCGGCGACGACGCGGCGAAGATGCAGAAGCTTCTGGACGCGCTCGAGAACCTCGACGACGTGCAGGACGTGTATACGAACGCCGTCATCGTCGAGGAATGAAATGCCGGCCGCCGCATCTGTCGCGGCGGCGGCCCGACCGATTCCGCGGCCGGCGCGCCTGAGCGTGCCGGCCGCCCTGTTTTCTAGTCTGCGGGGAATCCCATGAAACTACTCGTCGTCGGCTCCGGCGGCCGCGAACATGCGCTGGCGTGGAAGCTCGCGCAATCGCCGCGCGTCCAGATGGTCTACGTCGCGCCCGGCAATGGCGGCACGGCGCAGGACGAGCGTCTGAAGAACGTCGACATCACGTCGCTCGACGAACTCGCCGATTTCGCGGAACGCGAAGGCGTCGCGTTCACGCTCGTCGGGCCGGAAGCACCGCTCGCGGCCGGCATCGTCAACCTGTTCCGCGCACGCGGCCTGAAGGTCTTCGGCCCGACCCGCGAAGCCGCGCAGCTCGAAAGCTCGAAGGATTTCGCGAAGGCGTTCATGAAGCGCCACGGCATCCCGACCGCCGATTACGAAACCTTCGCCGACGCGGCCGCTGCCCATGCGTACATCGACGCGAAGGGTGCGCCGATCGTCGTGAAGGCCGACGGCCTCGCGGCCGGCAAGGGCGTCGTCGTCGCGATGACGCTCGAAGAGGCACACGCCGCCGTCGACATGATGCTGTCGGGCAACAAGCTGGGTGACGCCGGCGCGCGCGTCGTGATCGAGAAATTCCTCGACGGCGAGGAAGCGAGCTTCATCGTGATGGTCGACGGCAAGCACGCGCTGGCGCTGGCTTCCAGCCAGGACCACAAGCGCCTGCTCGACGAGGACCGCGGCCCGAACACCGGCGGCATGGGCGCGTATTCGCCCGCGCCGATCGTCACGCCGCAGATGCACGCACGCGTGATGCGCGAAATCATCATGCCGACCGTGCGCGGGATGGAGAAGGACGGCATCCGCTTCACGGGCTTCCTGTACGCGGGCCTGATGATCGACAAGGACGGCAATCCGCGCACGCTCGAGTTCAACTGCCGGATGGGCGACCCGGAAACGCAGCCGATCATGGCGCGCCTGAAGAGCGACTTCTCGAAGGTCGTCGAGCAGGCGATCGCGGGCACGCTCGACACGGTCGAGCTCGACTGGGATCGTCGCACCGCGCTCGGCGTCGTGCTGGCCGCGCACGGTTACCCGGACGCGCCGCGCAAGGGCGACCGCATCAACGGGATCCCGGCGGAAACCGGACAGGCGGTCACGTTCCATGCGGGCACGACGCTCGACGGCGACAAGCTGACGACGTCCGGCGGCCGCGTGCTGTGCGTGGTCGGCCTCGCCGATTCGGTGCGCGAAGCGCAGCAGCATGCCTACGACACGATCAACCAGATCAATTTCGAAGGCATGCAGTACCGCCGCGACATCGGCTTTCGCGCGCTCAACCGCAAGAGCACGTGACGTCGCCATCGCCGCCCCGCGCCCTCGCGGCGGCGGCCCGTCTGCCGGGGTTCGATAGAATGCCCGGCAGACGCCTTTTTTTCGGCCCCCGCTCAGGGCGGGGGCAGCCAGTCCAGACATGACCGATTCGACCTACGACGTGGCGCGTGTGCGCACGTACCTCCAGGGCCTGCAGACACGGATCGCCGACGCGCTCGGCGCGCTCGACGGCACGCCGCTCGCGACCGACACGTGGCAGCGCGGGCCGGCCGAACGCCTGCGCGGCGGCGGCTGCACGCGGATTCTCGAAGGCGGCCGCGTGTTCGAACGCGCGGGAATCGGCTTTTCCGACGTCGCGGGCGACGCGCTGCCGCCGTCGGCGAGCGCCGCGCGCCCGCAGCTGGCCGGCCGCGGCTTCGAGGCGCTCGGCGTGTCGCTCGTGCTGCACCCGCGCAATCCGTACTGCCCGACCGTGCACATGAACGTGCGGATGCTGATCGCGACGAAACCGGGCGAGGCGCCCGTGTTCTGGTTCGGCGGCGGCATGGATCTGACACCGGTTTACGGTTTCGAGGACGACGCGCGGCATTTCCACCAGACCTGCAAGGACGCGCTCGACCCGTTCGGCATCGAGCTCTACCCGCGCTTCAAGCAATGGTGCGACGAATATTTCTTCCTGAAGCACCGCAACGAGATGCGCGGCATCGGCGGGATCTTCTTCGACGATTTCTCGGAACCCGGTTTCGAACGCTCGTTTGACATGATGCAAAGCGTCGGCGATGCGTTCCTGCAGGCCTACCTGCCGATCGTCGAGCGCCGCGTCGACCTGCCGTACGGCGAGCGCGAACGCGACTTCCAGGCATACCGCCGCGGCCGCTACGTCGAATTCAACCTCGTGTTCGACCGCGGCACGCTGTTCGGCCTGCAAAGCGGCGGCCGGACCGAGTCGATCCTGATGTCGATGCCGCCGGTCGCGAACTGGCGCTACAACTGGCAGCCCGAGCCGGGTTCGCCTGAAGCGCGCCTGACCAGCGACTTCCTCGTGCCGCGCGACTGGGCCTGAGCCCGCGCGCCCCGCTGCCCCAACGAAAGGACGCGTTTTTCTGGACACCACCGCCCGCCCCGCCCCGCTGCCGCGCCGTATCGGCTTGCTGGGCGGTACTTTCGACCCGATCCACGACGGCCATCTCGCGCTCGCGCGCCGGTTCGCCGGGCTGCTCGACCTGACCGAACTCGTATTGCTGCCCGCCGGGCAGCCGTACCAGAAGCGCGACGTGTCGGCCGCCGAGCACCGGCTCGCGATGACGCGCGCGGCCGCCGGCACGCTGTCCGTGCCGGGCGTGACCGTGACCGTCGCCACCGACGAGATCGAGCACACCGGCCCGACCTACACGGCCGAGACGCTCGCGCGCTGGCGCGAGCGGATCGGCCCCGATGCGTCGCTGTCGCTGCTGATCGGCGCCGATCAGCTCGTGCGCCTCGATACGTGGCGCGACTGGCGCACGCTGTTCGACTACGCGCACATCGGCGTGTCGACGCGTCCGGGCTTCGAGCTCGGCACGGCGCCGCCGGCCGTCGCGCGGGAAATCGCCGCGCGGCAGGCCGGCGCCGACGTGCTCAAGGCCACGCCGGCGGGCCGCCTGCTGATCGATACGACCCTTTCGTTCGACATCGCCGCGACCGACATTCGCACGCACCTGCGCGAATGCATCGCACGCCATGCGCAAATGCCCGACGCGTCGGCCGAACATGTGCCGGCCGCCGTATGGGCCTATATTCTTCAACATCGCCTCTACCATTCCTGAATCCATGGATATTCGCAAACTGCAGCGCGTGATCGTCGACGCCCTCGAAGACGTCAAGGCGCAAGACATCAAGGTGTTCAACACCAGCCACCTGACCGAACTGTTCGACCGCGTGGTCGTCGCATCGGGCACCTCCAACCGCCAGACCAAGGCTCTCGCGTCGAACGTGCGCGACAAGGTCAAGGAAGCCGGCGGCGACGTCGTCAGCTCCGAAGGCGAGGACACCGGCGAATGGGTGCTGGTCGACTGCGGCGACGCGGTCGTGCACATCCTGCAACCGGCGCTGCGCCAGTACTACAACCTCGAGGAAATCTGGGGCGACAAGCCCGTGCGGATGAAGCTCGGCGGCGGCAAGGGCAACGGCTTCGCGACGGCGAGCGAAGACGACGAGGAAGAGGAAGAAGCGCCCGCACGCCCGGCACGCAAGACGGCCGCCCGCCGCCGTTGAGCCGTCGCGCGTCTCCCGATGAAGCTTTTCATCCTCGCGGTCGGCCACAAGATGCCGGGCTGGATCGCATCCGGCTTCGACGAATACACGAAGCGGATGCCGCCCGAACTGCGCATCGAGTTGCGCGAAATCAAGCCTGAACTGCGTTCGGGCGGCCGCAGCGCCGAAAGCGTGATGGCGGCCGAACGGCAGAAGATCGAGGCCGCGCTGCCGAAGGGCGCGCGCCTCGTCGCGCTCGACGAGCGCGGCCGCGACTGGACCACGATGCAGCTCGCGCAGGCGCTGCCCGGCTGGCAGCAGGACGGCCGCGACGTCGCGTTCGTGATCGGCGGCGCCGACGGGCTCGATCCGGACCTGAAAGCGCGCGCCGACGTGCTGCTGCGCATCTCGAGCATGACGCTGCCGCACGGCATGGTGCGCGTTCTGCTCGCCGAACAGCTTTACCGGGCGTGGAGCATCACGCAGAATCACCCCTACCACCGCGCATGACGTGTCGTCCTCGAGACGCGCGCCGCGCGCGCTCAACGAGATAACGACACCATGCCGTCCAGCACGTCCCCCGCGCTTTTCCCGATCCTTTACCTCGCTTCGCAAAGCCCGCGCCGCCAGGAGCTGCTGCAGCAGATCGGCGTACGCTTCGAGCTGCTGCTGCCGCGCCCCGACGAGGACGCCGAGGCGCTCGAGGCCGAACTGCCCGGCGAAGCCGCCGACGCGTACGTGCGGCGCGTGACCGTCGCGAAGGCCGAGGCCGCGCGTGCGCGCCTCGTCGCGAGCGGCAAGCCGGCCGCGCCGGTGCTGGTGGCCGATACGACCGTGACGATCGACGGCGCGATCCTCGGCAAGCCCACCGACGCCGACGATGCGCTCGCGATGCTCACCCGCCTCGCCGGCCGCGAACACGCGGTGCTGACCGCCGTCGCCGTGATCGACGCCGGCGGCGAACTGCTGCCGCCCGCGCTGTCGCGCTCGTCGGTGCGCTTCGCGGCCGCGTCGCGCGACGCGTACGCGCGCTACGTCGAAACCGGCGAGCCGTTCGGCAAGGCCGGCGCGTATGCGATCCAGGGCCGCGCGGCCGAATTCATCGAGCGAATCGACGGTTCCCATTCGGGTATCATGGGTCTGCCCCTTTTTGAGACTGCCGCGCTGCTACGCACCGCGCGCATCTCCTTCTGAATCCCACCATGAACGAAGAAATCCTGATCAACCTCACGCCGCAGGAAACGCGGGTCGCACTCGTCCAGCAAGGCGCGGTGCAGGAGCTTCACGTCGAGCGCACGCTGTCGCGCGGGCGGGTCGGCAACATCTATCTCGGCAAGGTCGTGCGCGTGCTGCCCGGCATGCAGTCGGCGTTCATCGACATCGGCCTCGAGCGCGCGGCGTTCCTGCACGTCGCCGACATCTGGCATCCGCGCCTCGCGGGCGAGCCGCAGTCGGCCACGCCGCACCAGCCGATCGAGAAGATCGTGTTCGAGGGGCAGACGCTGATGGTGCAGGTGATCAAGGATCCGATCGGCACGAAAGGCGCGCGGCTGTCGACCCAGGTCAGTATCGCGGGCCGCACGCTCGTCTACCTGCCGCAGGAGCCGCATATCGGCATCTCGCAGAAGATCGAGAGCGAAGCCGAGCGCGAGGCCGTGCGCGCACGCCTGACGGCCGTGATCCCGCCGGACGAGAAAGGCGGCTACATCGTGCGCACGATCGCCGAGGACGCCACCTCCGACGAGCTGGCCGGCGACGTCACCTATCTGCGCAAGACCTGGGCGACGATCGTCGCTCAAGCGCAGCGGCTGCCGGCGACGAGCCTGCTGTACCAGGATCTCGATCTCGCGCAGCGCGTGCTGCGCGATTTCGCGAACGACGACACGACGCGCATCCAGGTCGATTCGCGCGAGACCTACCAGCGCCTCGCGGAATTCGCGGGCGAGTTCACGCCGGCCGTGAGCCCGAAGCTGCATCACTACACGGGCGAGCGGCCGCTGTTCGACCTGTACAACATCGAGACGGAGATCCAGCGCGCGCTGTCGCGCCGCGTCGACCTGAAGTCGGGCGGTTACCTGATGATCGACCAGACCGAGGCGATGACGACGATCGACGTGAACACCGGCGGCTATGTCGGCGCGCGCAACTTCGACGACACGATCTTCAAGACCAACCTCGAGGCCGCGCACACGATCGCGCGACAGTTGCGGCTGCGCAACCTCGGCGGGATCATCATCATCGACTTCATCGACATGGAGAACGCCGAGCATCGCGACGCGGTGCTGTCCGAGCTCAAGAAGGCGCTGTCGCGCGACCGCACGCGCGTGACGGTCAATACCTTCTCGCAGCTCGGGCTCGTCGAGATGACGCGCAAGCGCACGCGCGAGTCGCTCGCGCACGTGCTGTGCGAACCGTGCCCGACCTGCCAGGGCAAGGGCCAGGTGAAGACGTCGCGCACCGTGTGCTACGACATCCTGCGCGAGATCCTGCGCGAATCGCGGCAGTTCAACCCGCGCGAGTTTCGCGTGATCGCCGCGCAGCAGGTGATCGACCTGTTCCTCGACGAGGAATCGCAGCATCTCGCGATGCTGATCGACTTCATCGGCAAGCCCGTGTCGCTGCAGGTCGAGTCGAATCTGAGCCAGGAGCAGTACGATATCGTGCTGATGTAACGTTCCGCCCATCCGCCGCCGGCAGCGCCGCGCGGCGCCCCGATGCGGCGGCCGGGCTGTTCGCGTATGCCGCGCCAGCACCCGCCGCCGCCCTTTTCATCGACCCTTTTCGCATTCACCACACACCATGAGCCAAGGCCACAACCGCCGCCAGCGCAAGAAACTCCACATCGGCGAATTCCAGGAACTCGCGTTCAACGCGACCGCACATTACCGCAACGAAATGACTGACCTCGAGCGCGGCCAGTTGATCGACGCGTTCATCGACTTCGTCGAAGCGAACGGGCTGCTGACCGTCGCGTCCGCGGACGAAGGCATCGGCGCGTACGTGATCTCCGGCGCGCCGCGCGGCACGACGACCGACGCCGACCGCGAACTCGTGCGCGGCTGGCTGGCCGCCCGTCCGGAACTGACCGACGTCAAGGTCAGCGAATTCACCGACGCGTGGTATCCGGACGCCTGATCTTCCGTTTTCCCGACGTACCCCCGGCGACGTTCGCGCCTGCCCGCCATGAGGGCCGGGTCCGGACGTCGCCGCCCGCCTCTCTCCCGCCACACGCCCATCTCTCTCCCGCCTCTCTCCCGTCTCTCTCCCGTCTCTCTCCCGCCACACTTCCCCCGTCGCCCGCCCGCTGCGCGGCCCAACCGACCCACATCCCTCGCGCCGTGTCGACAGGGCTTTTCCCGATTCCGGCCATGAAACGGACGCTTACTTCAATTTAACGATGGTTAAAGGAAGTCTTGCGTCGGTGAGCCTACTCTGATCGCAAAGAATCCTACGAATTTCGGCTCGATCGGCAAGCAATACGAAAGAATGCAAACCGCGCGGCCGGCAGGCGTTCCGGATTCCCAACCAGGTGACAACGCGACACGGCGACAGGTCAATCAGGGAGACGACAACCGAGGTGCCCGCCGCTTCGCTTTCGCGGCGGCGACACAGCGACGCACGTGAAGGCCGCCTGACCCATTCCTTCAATCGAGACGAGGACGACATGAACACGCAAGCCATCCATCAAGCAGGACTCCGAATGATTTTGATCGCTGCGGGCGTTGCGACGCTGGTATCGCTGTCCGCGTGCGGCGGCTCCGGCTCGCTGAGCCAGGGCACGGGCAGCTCCGGATCGGGTTCGGGCGACACGACGGCCACGACGGGCGGCACGGGCAACGGCTCCGGGAGCGGTTCCGGCAGCGGCTCGACCGTCGGCGGCACGGGCAGCGGCTCGGGCACAGGCACGTCGGGCACAGGCACGTCCGCCAATGCGTTCGGCCAGACCGTGGACGCGTCGAGCAATATCGTGACGGCCGCGGGCGGCGCGGTATCGGGCGTCGGCACGACGATTGCGGGCCAGTCGCTGCCGGGCACCAGTGCGTCGACCACGCAAGGGCTCGGCACCGTCGTGCAGGATGCCGGCGCGGCCGTCACGACGCTCGGTACCGGCCTCGGCTCGGGTCTCGGCCAGCTCGGCGCATCGTCGAACCCGGTCGGCACGACCGTCGCGAGCACGGGCGGCGTGGTCACGGACCTCGGCAACGCGGTGGCCGCGACGGGCGGCGTCGTATCGAGCCTCGGCGCGAGCGGGTCGGCGCTGGCGCCGCTGGCGCCCGTCACGTCGCCGGTCGGCGGCGCGATCACGATGCTCGGCAACACCCTCGCCGGCGGCGGCGCGACGCTCGGCACGCAACTGTCGACGGGGCCCGTCGCGCAGGTCACGGGCGCCGCGAGCTCGGCGATCACGCCGATCACGTCGACGGTCGGCTCGGTCACGCAGACCGTCGCATCGAGCACGCCGCTCGGCGCGCCGCTCACGAATCTCGTGACGACGGTCGGCAACGGCATCGCGAGCGCCGGCACGACGATCGCGAAGACCGGCGGCAATCCGTTGACGACGGGCGTCGGCAACGTCGTGACGGCCACCGGTAACACGGTGGCAACCGCCGGCACGGCACTGCTCGGCGGCGGCGCGGCGGCGATGAACCCGCTCGCGCCGGTGACCGGGCTCGTATCGACCGCCACCGGCGCGCTGGGCGGTGCGACGGGCGGCAGCAATCCGGCAGGCGCGCTCACGTCGGCGGTCGGCACCGTGACGGGCGCCGTGTCGGGCGCGGCCGGCGGCTCGCCGGTTGCGGGGCTGACGGGCGGCACCGGCGGCGGTGCCATCGCGAAAACCGGCGGCGGGCTGCTCGCCCCGGTGACGACGACACTCGGCGCGCTGGTCAAGTAAGCGAACGGCACGCGCGGCGCCCGCCTCGTCGTCGACGGGCGGGCGCCGAGCCAAACGCCGAGCCAAACGCCGAGCCAAACGCCGAGCCAAACGCCGAGCCAAACGCCGAGCCAAACGCCGAGCCAAACGCCGAGCCAAACGCCGAGCCAAGCGCCGAGCCAAACGCCGAGCCAAACGCCGAGCCAAGCGCCGAGCCAAACGCCGAGCCAAACGCCGAGCCAAACGCCGAGCCAAGCGCCGAGCGCCGAGCGCCGAGCGCCGAGCGCCGAGCGCCGAGCGCCAAGTGCCGAGCCTAGCACTGAGCCAAGAGCCAAGCCGGCGTCGAAACCGCCCGGCAAGACGGGACCACCCCGCGAATAGCCCGCCGACTTCACCGTGAACGTGCCGGGGCAGCCGAGTTCGATGTTGCCGCCGTCAAGCTGGCGCCGCCGCTCCACTCGCGCGCTCCTTCTCCTCACGGTCTGCGAACGCTGTCCGGCCCCGCCCCCTTTCATCTTGCCCGCGCACTCGCCTGCGATCCGCCGTCGAAATCGGTCCTGAAAGCAAGACACGTTAAACTCTCACCTCGCGTGGTGCGCCGCCCGCACCCGCCATCCATCGCCAGCCGCGTGCCTTCGGGCCGCCCCCGACCCATGGAGTGAGTGTCAATGAGCGGCGGACTCCCGTTTCCCGCATCCCGCAAGTCGTTGCCGTCCTCGACGGTCTTCCTGATTCTCGCCGTCACAGCGTTGCTGTCCGGCTGCGGGCTGCTGCCGGTCCAGAACCCGCCCGCGCCGATCAGCGAGGCGCTCGTCGAGCCTGTCGAGGAAACCGCCGGCGAGCCGCTGACGATGCCGCCCGTGCCCGCGCCGACGCAACCGGAGGAACCGGAAGCGCCGAAGAAGCCGCACCGCGAGGTGACGCGGCCGAAGCCCGTGCAGCGCCCCGAATCGCCGACCCCGCCGCCGCCTCCGCCCCCGCCGCTCGTCGCGACGCGCGCGCTCGACCGCACCCAGATCCATGCGCTGCTCGACAGCGAAGTCGCGCGACGCAACGGCAAGGTAGTGGGCCGCGCGGTCGACATGGTGGTCGACGCGAGCGGCAAGCCGCGCGAAATGATCGTCAACCTGCAGGGCTTCATGGGGATCGGCGACCGCAAGGTCATCTTCCCGTGGAACGTGTTCCGCTTCACGCCGGGCGGCAAACAGGAGCCGATCGTGCTCGACGTGCCGTCGGGCGACCTGCCGCCGGCCGCGCGACCGAAGGCCGTGCCGCTGTCGGGTTCGCCCGCGGCGTCGCCGGCGACGCGACTGCCGATGCTCGACAGCGATGTCGAGCGCCCGAACGGCACGAAGATCGGCCGCATCGTCGACGTGCTGATCGACCGCGGCGCACAGCCGCAGGCCGTCGTGCTCGACCTCGGCGGGCTCGTCAATACCGACCGCCGGTCGATCGCCGCGAGCTGGGGCGCGCTGCGCTTCGTCACGCGCGACAAGGCGCTGCACCCGCAGCTCGACCTGAACGACGCCCAGATCAAGGCATCGCCGCCGTACGCGGCCGACAAGCCGATCGTCGCGGTCTTCCCGCCTGTTGCCCCGGCCGCGCCGGCTTCGTCTGCGAGTGCCACCCGATGACGATCAAGCATTCCGTCAGCGTTCGCAGTCTGCGCTCCCTCGACTGGCTCAACTTTTTCGTTGCAAACGTTCAAACCGGGTTCGGTCCGTTCATCGCGTCCTACCTCGCGTCGCACAAATGGACGCAGGGCGAGATCGGCATGGTGCTGTCGATCGGCACGATCAGCGCGATGGTCAGCCAGGTACCGGGCGGCGCGGCCGTCGACGCGCTGAAGAACAAGAAAGGCGCGGCCGCGTGGGCGATCGCGGCCATCATCCTGTCCGCGGTCCTGCTCGCATCGAGCCCGACGATCGTGCCGGTGATCGCCGCCGAGGTGTTCCACGGCTTCGCGAGCTGCATGCTGGTGCCGGCGATGGCCGCGATCTCGTTCTCGCTCGTCGGTCGCGCCGACCTCGGCGACCGGCTCGGCCGCAACGCGCGCTGGGCGTCGATCGGCAGTGCGGTCGCGGCGGGCCTGATGGGGCTGACCGGCGAATACTTCTCCGCGCGCGCGGTGTTCTGGCTGACCGCCGTGCTGGCCCTGCCCGCGCTGTTCGCGCTCGCGATGATCCAGCCGACGCACCAGGTGATTCCACAGTCGTCGAAGCCTGACGACCTCGACGAAACCGGCGAGCGCGAAACGCTGCTCGAATTGCTGCGCGACCGCCGGATGCTGATCTTCGCGGCCTGCGTCGTGCTGTTCCATCTGTCGAACGCCGCGATGCTGAACCTCGCGGCCGGCGAAGTCACGGCCGGGATGGGCGAAAACGTGCAGCTCGTGATCGCCGCGTGCATCATCGTGCCGCAGGCGATCGTCGCGATGCTGTCGCCGTGGGTCGGCCGCTCCGCGCAGCGCTGGGGGCGCCGGCCGATCCTGCTGCTCGGCTTCTCCGCACTGCCGGTGCGCGCGCTGCTGTTCGCCGGCGTCAGCAGCCCCTACCTGCTCGTACCGGTGCAGATGCTCGACGGCATCAGCGCGGCCGTGTTCGGCGTGATGCTGCCGCTGATCGCGGCCGACGTCGCGGGCGGCAAGGGCCGCTACAACCTGTGTATCGGGCTGTTCGGGCTCGCGGCCGGGATCGGAGCGACGCTCAGCACCGCCGTGGCCGGCTACGTCGCCGATCACTTCGGCAACGCGGTCAGCTTCTTCGGGCTCGCGGCCGCCGGTGCGCTCGCGGTGCTGCTGGTCTGGCTCGTGATGCCGGAAACCCGCGTCGAGAACGGCGATGCGACGGCCGGCGAACCGGCGGCCGCCTCGCCCGAACAGGCGCATTGACGGCGACGCGCCACCGCTCCCCGCTTCTCGGCCGATGCACGATGGATACGATCAGGACACTCAACGAAGCCCGCCAGCAGATTCAGCAGTCGATCTTCGATCTGTTCAAGGGGCTGTCATTCAGCGAGCGGCTCGCGCAAGGCGGGCTGATGGCGCTGCAGGCCGTCTGCGGCGCGTGCCTCGCGTATGCGATCGGCCGCGCGATGCATACCGAGCAGGCCGTGTGGGCGGCCATCACCGCGATCGCCGTCACGCAGCACAACTACTCGGACACGATGTCGCTGTCGCGCGACCAGTTCATCGGCGCGATGGTCGGCGGCATCCTCGGTTTCGCCGGTGCGGCGTTGGGCGGCGATCGCCTCGTCGCGTATGCGATCACGGTCGCGGTCGTGATCGTCTGCTGCTGGTGCCTGAACATCGGCAGCGCGGCACGGCTCGGCGGCGTGACCGCGACGATCGTGCTGCTGTTCCCGGGCAATGGCCCGCTGTGGGACGTTCCGCTGATCCGGCTCGGCGAAGTGACGCTCGGCACGGTGTGCGCGCTGGGTGTGTGCTGGGTGATGTCGAGAATCGAGCGGCGCTGGTTCCGCCGCGCGGCGGCAAAGTGACGCGGCTGTCGGGCAACGCGCCCGGCAGCCGGATGAACGATCGGAACGCTGCGTAACGGGTACGAACCGGGTTACGGACCGACCCGCAGCACGATGCCCGAGCCGATCTGCACGAGCAGGTAGTCGCCGCCGACGCCGACCCAGTGGTAGCCGCGCGGCGGCGCACTCAGGTGGTAGCCGCGCCAGTCGTCGACCACGTACTGGCGATCGCGGAACTCGTCCGGCAGCCGGTCGCCCCTGTGCCAGTCGCGGCGCGGCTGGTCGGCCCAGCGGGGCGGCACGTCGTCGTCCCGATGCATCGCCTGGCCCGGCGGCACGTGTTTCGGGCCGTGGCCGCGCTGCATGCCGGGGCCGCCGCGATCATCGCGATTGTCGTGGTTGCCGTGATCCTGCGCCATCGCCGCGGTGGCGGCGCAGCCCACCGCGATCAGTGCGGCCAGCATCATGCCGTGCATCTTCTTCATTGTCCTTCCCTCCGTGGTGTCGCGTCGAACAAGAAACGACCGGGACTGCCCGATGAAGACTAGCACACGGCATCGCGGCCGCATGACCGCGCGTCACGCCGCCTGCTGCTGGTACTGGATCCGGTGCAGGTGCGCGTAGAGGCCGCCGTGGCGCAGGAGTTCGTCGTGGCTGCCTTCCTCGACGATCTTGCCGGCCTCGAGCACGAGGATGCGGTCCGCGCGCTCGATCGTCGACAGCCGGTGCGCGATCACCAGCGTCGTGCGGCCTTCCATCAGCCGCTCGAGCGCGGCCTGCACGTGGCGCTCCGACTCCGAATCGAGCGCCGACGTCGCTTCGTCGAGGATCAGGATCGGCGCGTCCTTGTAGATCGCGCGCGCAATCGCGAGCCGCTGGCGCTGGCCGCCGGACAACCGCATCCCGTTGCCGCCGACCAGCGTATCGAGCCCGTCGGGCATCGCGGCGACCGCATCGGCGAGGTTCGCGGCCTCGAGCGCGGCCTGCACGCGCGCGCGGTCGGGTGTCTGGCCGTATGCGACGTTCGCGGCGATCGTGTCGTTGAACAGCACGACGTCCTGGCTGACCATCGCCATCTGGCTGCGCAGCGCGTGGAGATCGTAGTCGGGCACCGGCACGCCGTCGACCAGGATCGTGCCGTCCGTGGGGTCGAAGAAGCGCGGCAGCAGGTTCACGAGCGTCGTCTTGCCGCTCCCGGACGGGCCGGCCAGCGCGATCATTTCACCCGGCGCGACCTTGAACGAGATGCGGTCGAGCGTCGGCCGTTCGGCCGCGCCGTAGTCGAACGACACGGCGCGGAACTCGATCTCGCCGCGCGCCTGCGACAGCGGCCGCCCGCCGCCCCGCGGCTCGGCCGGCTCGTCGATCAGCCCGAAGATCAGCTCGGCGGCCGTCATCCCGCGCTGCAGCGGCTGGTTGACGTCGATCAAATGCTTGAGCGGCGAGATCACCAGCAGCATCGACGTGACGAACGCCACGAATCCGCCGACCGTCGTCTGGTCGTTCGACGACTGCACGACCGCGATCGTGATCACGACCGCGAGCGCGATCGACGCGAGGAACTGCGTGAGCGGCTGCGCGAGGCCGCCCGAGATCGTCATGCGCATCGCGTAGCCGCGCAGGCGCTTGCTCATCGCCGTGAAGCGGTCCATCTCGTACGCTTCGCCGTTGTGCACCTTGACGACCTTGTAGCCGCCGACCGTCTCCTCGACGATGTACGACAGCTCGTTGGTCAGCGTCTGGTGCTCGCGATTCAGGCGGCGCAGCCGGCGGTTGATCTTGCTGACGAGCCAGCCGATGCCCGGCAGGATCACCGCGACGATCAGCGTGAGCCGCCAGTTCAGGTAGAACAGGTAGCCGAGCAGGAAGATCACCGTCAGCGAGTCGCGCACGAGCGTGACCATCACGCCCGTCAGCACCGACAGGATCTGGTTGACCTCGAACACGATGGCGTTGATCACCGTGCTCGCGGTTTCGCGCTGGAAGAACGACGCGCCCGTGTGGAGCATCCGCTGGAACATCTCGAGCCGCAGCTGCAGCAGGATGCGGTTCGATACGTAGTTGAGCAGGTAATTCGATGCGTACTGCGATACGCCGCGCACGAGCGCGAGGCCGATCACCGCGATCGGCACGTACCACTTCGCGCGGTCGCTGCCGTGCGAGCCGAAGCCGTGGTCGAGCAGCGGCTTGAGCAGCGCCGGGATACCGGCTTCGGTGGCCGCGACGACGCCCATCGTCGCCACGGCGAGCACCACGATGCCGATGAGCGGCCGGATGTACGGCCACAGGCGCTTGAGGACCGTCACCGGCGAGGTGCCGGTGCCGTCCATCGGTTTGCGAAGAGTGTTCTGGGTTTCCAAGGCAATCCTTCTTGAGCCGCGATGCGGCGCCCGGCGCGTGGCCGCCCGGGTGTGCGCCCTCGTCGGGCGGGTGCCGAAAAGGGCTCAACATTATAGCTGCACCGCCCCCGCCGGCACGGCCATCGCCGATGCGGCCGGCGGCCGGCCCGACGGTATACTGCCGCTCACCGTTTTCTCCGCCTTTCCGACGATTTCATGGCTGAACCCTCCCTCGGCGTCGCCCTCATCGCCCTCAACGCGTCCGCGCGGCTCGCGCAGTGTCTCGATGCGCTGTCGTTCGCCGACGATATCGTCGTCGTCGACGGCGGCAGCACCGACGATACCGTCGCGATCGCCCAGGCGCACGGCGCGCGCGTGATCGTCGAGCGCGACTGGCCGGGCTTCGGCCCGCAGAAGAACCGCGCGCTCGACGCGCTCGGCACCGACTGGATTCTCTCGCTCGATACCGACGAAATCGTCACGCCGGAACTCGCGCGGTCGATCCGCGACGCGATCCGCGCGCCGGCCGCGCAGGTCTATGCGCTCGACCGGCTGTCGAGCTTCTGCGGCCAGTGGATCCATCACAGCGGCTGGTATCCGGACTGGGTGCCGCGGCTGTTCCGGCGCGGCACCGCGCGGTTCTCGGACGATCTCGTGCACGAGCGCCTCGTGTTCGAGACCGCCGCGCAGCGCCTGCCCGGCAAGCTGATGCACTACTCGTACGAGGATTTCGAAACGGTCGTGCGCAAGCTCGACGCGTATTCGACGGCCGGCGCGCGCCAGCGCCGCGCGGCCGGCCAGCGCGGCGGCTTCGGCAAGGCGCTCGGCCGCGGCGCCTGGGCGTTCGTGCGCACCTACGTGCTGCGGCGCGGGTTCCTCGACGGCCGCGCCGGCTTCATGATTGCCGTGTTCAACGCGGAAACCGTGTATTACCGTTTCCTGAAGCTCGGTCACGAACCGGCCCGCTAGGCGCCCGCCGGCGCGCGGCCGGCCCGGCGTTACAATGCCGGGTTGCGCGCACCGCGCGTGCCCGCCCGAGCGGCTGCGCCGCGCGCCGCCCGCCACGACGACCACCGAATCCGACCGCCATGTTCTCCATCATCATCCCGACCTGGAACAACCTGCCGTACCTCAAGCTCGTCGTCGACAGCCTGCGCCGGCATTCCGCGTACGACCACCAGATCATCGTGCACGTGAACGACGGCTCGGACGGCACGCTCGACTGGGTGCGCAACGAAGGGATCGAACACACCGCGTCGCCGACCAACATCGGCATCTGCCATGCGGTCAACCTGGCCGCGGCGCGCGCCGCGCGCGACTACGTCGTCTACATGAACGACGACATGTTCTGCTGCCCGGGCTGGGACACGGCGCTCGTGCGCCGCATCGAACAGATGCCGACCGATCTGTTCATGCTGTCGGGCACGATGATCGAGCCGGTCGACACGCGCAACCCATGCGTGGTCGTCAGCAATTTCGGCCGCGACGCCGAGCAATTCGACGCGGCGGGCCTCGTCGCCGCGACCCCGAAGCTGGCGCGCGCGGACTGGCTCGGCTCGACCTGGCCGCCGACGCTCGTGCACCGCGACTGGTGGAACCGCATCGGCGGCTACAGCAGCGAGCTGTCGCCGGGCATGAGCAGCGACAACGACTTCTCGATGAAATTCTGGGACGCCGGCTGCCGGATCTTCATCGGTGTCGGCGACAGCCTCGTGTACCACTTCCAGCAGAAGAGCACCGGCAAGATCGTCAAGAACGACGGCCGCCGCCAGTTTCTGAACAAATGGGGCATGACCCAGGCGACGTTCGACCGCTACTACCTGCATCGCGGCGAGCCGCTCGGCACGCGGATCGCGCTCGATACGCCGGCCGTGGAAGGCCGCCTCAAGCGCGCTCTGTTGCGCTCGCGGATCAAGCGCGCATTCAGCTGATCGCGCCCCGAAAACCGCACGGAAACCTGTCCTGCTTCGCGTATACTGCGCCGTTCGTCCCGGATCTCCCGCCGGGGCGCGCGGCGCGGTGCACGCTGTCCGCGAGCCGCATTCGTCCATACGACAGGTTCCGATGCTTTCGTTTTCCACTCCCGCCACGCGGCGCCTGACCGCCGCCCGTGCATTCGCCGTCGCCGCGCTCTGCATGGTGCCCGTCTCGACCGCGCTGACCAACGTGTTCTGCGGCCTGTTCGCCGTCGCGCTCGTGATCTCCCCCGAATTCTGGCGCGACCTGCGCTCGTTCGTCACCGAGCCGGCTTCGCTCGCGGCGCTGCTCATTCTGGCCGCGCTGGCCGTGAGCGTCACCTATACGGTCGCGCCGCACAACAAGGCGTGGAACTGGGTCGCGAAGTACGACAAGCTGTTGCTGCTGCCGTTCGCCGTGCTCGCGTTCCGTCATTCGAACTGGGCGCCGATCGTGCGGCGCTGCTGGTTCGGCACGCTGTGCGTGATCCTGCTGCTGTCGACGACCAACTACCTTGGGCTGACCGCGATCGGGCCGGCGCATGCGACCCAGTTGCCGCTGTCGCGCGCATGGGTGTTCAAAAACCACATCGCCGCCGGCATGTTCGGGGCGTTGCTCTTTTACCAGGCAGCCGATCTCGCGCTGGCGGCCCGCACGATGCCCGCCCGTGCCGCGTATGCGGGCATCGCCGCGTGGTCGCTCGTCAACGTGTTCGTGATGCTGCAAGGACGCACGGGGCAGGTGATCGCGCTGTTGCTGATCCTCGTCGTCGCCGTGCGTTTCGTGCTGTTGCTGCGCCGGCAGTCCGCCTTGCGCGCAGGGCTCGCCGCCGGCATGCTCGTCCTCGTCGGCGCCGCGCTCGTGGTCGCCGCCTGCACGGTTCACAACGGCCGGTTGACGAAGGTCGTAACGGAAGTGCAGCAATACCGGCAGAGCGATGCGGCCACGTCGACCGGGCTGCGCCTCGAGTGGTACAAGAAAGGGTTCGAGCTGTATCGCCAGCGCCCCGTGATCGGCTACGGCGCGGGCGGCCTCGAATCCGAATTCGAGAAGCTCACGGCCGGCAAGACGGCGGCCGAAGGCCAGCTCACGTCGAACCCGCACAATGAATACCTGCTGATGGCCGTGCAGCTCGGCTCGCTCGGCGTGCTGCTGTTCATCAACCTGATCGTGCAGATCGCGCGCGGCAGCCGCACGGTCGATCCGCGCTCGCGGCACTTGCTGCTCGCATGGCTCGCGATCTTCGCGATCGGCAGTCTCGCGAATTCGCTGCTGCTCGATTTCGCCGAAGGGCACCTGATCGTGCTGCTGGCCGGCATCCTGCTCGGTTGCGGCGAACGCGGCGAAGCGCTGCCGCGCGAAACGTCGGCGATCCGGCGCAGCATGTAACGCACGCCGGCATACGTTCCGCTGCCGTGCCGACCGGTTCGGCGGCAGCGGACATCCACCGTCGATGCCGGGGAGCCGCTTGGTTCGCCGCGAAACACGCGCCCTGCCAACGAAGCAAAACGCGCGTTTGCCGTGCGTCAGTCGGATCCGGCGCGGCGCAGCCGCGACGTGTCGACGACGATGTCGGCCGGGCCCGGCGAATTCAGCCCGAGCATCTCGGCAGCCGCGGCCTTCACGCGCTGCGCACCGAGATGGACGAGGCAGTCGCTGCGGCTGTCGACATGACGCTCGCAGCCTTCGTGCCGGCACGGCACGCAATCGCCCTCCCCTTGCAGCAGCCACACGTTCCCGTGCCGGCCCGAGCCGCGCAGCGACCACGGATTCGCGGTCGCGGGCCAGTGCTGCGGCCACGGCCCCCAGCGCACGGGGTCGGACGGCCCGAACAGTGCAATCGTGTCGGTGCCGGTCGCGGCCGCGACGTGCGTCGCGCCGGTGTCGGGCCCGATGAAGAGCCGCGCGCGCCGTACGAGCTCCGCGCTCTCGCCGAACGTCAGGCGGCCCACCAGGTTCAGCACGTCGCCGCCCGCCTCGGTCGCGACCTCCTCCGCATACTCGCGCTCTCGGTCGGCCGGCCCGCCCGACAACGCGACCGCGAAGCCCTGCTCGCGCAGCCAGCCGATCATTTCGACCCAGCCGTCGAGCCGCCATTGCTTGTAACGGAACATCGGATACGGATGCAGCACGACCAGCGGCTTGCCGGCGCGGATCGCGGGCGACTCGGCGAGCCACGCGTCGAAACGCGCGCGCCGCGCGGGATCGTCGCCGATGCCGGGCGCGACGACCTCGGACACCGGCTCGATGCCGATCACCGGCGCGAGTGCGAGCGTACTGACGACCGTATGCGCGGATTCGTGGTGATTGATCGCGATCCCGTTCAGCATCATCCGCGTGAGCCACGTGACGCGGTTCGGGTCGACGAGGCCGACCCGCTTGCGGCCGGCGAACCAGCTATAGAAACGCGGCCGGTCGGAACTCAGCGCCGCGCACGCGAGATCGTAGCGGCGCCACATCGACAGCGCGTCGCGCAACCGCTCGCCAAATCCCGCGCGCTGCGCGACCACGATCACGCGCCGCACGTCCGGATTGTGCTCGAGCACGCCCTCGGTGCCGCGAAACACCAGCATGTCGATCTGCGCGTCCGGCCAGCGGGCCTTCAGCGATCTTACGAGCGGCGTCGTCAGCAGCACGTCGCCGATACGGCGCGGCGCGGCAACGAGTATGGTTCTGGGCGGACGGACGGAAGAAAACAGGGCCACGGCGATCGTCTGGCTGGCTGAACAAGGCTGGCAATGTACAGGATTTTGCAGCAGGCGGCGCGGCGTCGCGCACCGGCCGTGCAGGCTACCGCGATGCGGCCCTGCCAGCGGTGCGGTGCGCGCGGCGCTACGAAGCGATCGTCACGATCGCGGGCGCCGTGGCGGCGGCCGGCTGCTCGGGCGCCGTGTCGGCCGCAGCATCGTCGCGATGGCCTCCCTCCGGCAGCAGGTGGCGCACCGCGCGCTCGACCGCATCGACGCCGATCGCATCGACGGTCGGGCCCGCGCGCAGGATCACGTGCGGCACGCCAAGCGGATGCCAGCGCAGGTATTTCTCGGGACGGTCCTCGAACAGTGCGGCCACCGGTACGCCGAGCGCCGACGCAAGATGGACGGGCGCGCTGTCGGCCGAGACGATCGCGTCGAGCAGGCTCGCGGCCGCCACCAGTTCGGCGACCGACGCAGGCGCGACATGCCGTGCATTCACGTCGCGCCATAGCTCGTCTTCGGCAGCCTGGCCGATGGCCGGATCGCGAAACACGATGACATCCGCGACAGGGGCGAGCCGCTCGCCGAGGTCGCGCCAGCGGTCGGCGGGCCAGCGGCGCTCGACCGCCTTGTTCGACACGAACAGCCCGACGCGCCGCTTCGTGCGCGCACCGAGCAGACGATGCCACGCTTCCTGCAGCGCGCGATCGGGATGAACCGACAGCTCAAGACGGTCGAGATCGGCGCAACCGAGTTCGGGCACCAGGCGGAAACCCGACAACGCTTCGTGGCACATCGGCCGCTGCGCGACATGCTCGGGCTTGCGATCGTCGAATTCGGTCCTGGCATCGTGCCAGCGGCAATCCTTCGCGCGAAGCTGGCGCGCGAACTGCATGCTGCTGCGATGCATGCCGCCGTTCGGCACGATCACGAGGTCGAACCGCAAGCGGCGCAGACGGCGCACGAGTCGCAGCCGGTCGAAAAATGCACGCATCCGGCCGGGACGGTCGTTGCGCTCGCACTGGCGGCTGTACACGTAGGTGTGGATCGTGTGCACGTGCGGGTTTCCGGCCAGCGCGGCCGCGTTGTAGCGGTTCGCGACCACATGCAGCTCCGCACCCGGCCAGCGCGCCTTCAGCGCGCGGAGAAACGCCGTCGTGCACAGCATGTCGCCCAGAAAATCGATCCGGATCACGAGGATCCGCTGCGGCGGGTTTCCATTGGCCATGGTCATGTGGTGACAATCAGTTTTTATCGTCGCGGCGGGCCGTTCCACGGCATCCCGGTCGAAGGCGGCGCTGGCGAGCGTTGCCACGCGCCGGCATGGACCCGCTCCTGTTTATGCATGCTACCGGCGCGGCGGCGCTCGCCGTGCGAACCGGTGGCTGGCGCCCCGTTCGTATGGTCAGCGCGGGATTGTATAGCGTCCGGATGGCCAGCCCAAGACCCAATTACCCTCGCACGTGAAAACGGCCCGCCGCATCGCGCGATGGCGATGCAACGGGCCGCCTGTACGCGACACCCGCCGAAGCGGGGTGCGGTCAGTACGTGATTTCGACGACGCTGCCGTCGAACGTCGCACGCAGCTCCGCCAGCAGCACATCGCTCGGCTTCACTCGCCAGGCGTCGCCCAGACGCATTTCGCCTTGCGCGCGCGCGTTGCTGTAGTGGATCTGGACTGCAAGCCCGTTCGGCAGCGGCGCCTGCGGACGCCGACCGCCATCGCGGCCGCCGCCGCGCGGCGCGGGCGCTTCGACCACCTTCGCCGCGGCCGGATCGTCCTTCGACACGTGCGGCTCGAGCACGCGGCGCAGCGCGACCGCGTCGGCGTTGCCGTTCATCGTCAGCCGCACGGCCTGCGCATAGCGGCTGCGCGCGCGCTCGAGATCCATCACGGTATCGGCCGTGAAGCGAATGCCGCCCGTGAACGCATCGTTGCGCGCCTGCCCCTGCACGATCAGCAGCTCATCCTCCTTGAACAGCGCCTTGTTCGCCTCGAACTGTTCGTTGAAGATCGTGATCTCGCACTGGCCCGAGCCGTCGTCGAGCAGCGCGATCAGCATCTTGCCGCGCTGGGTCATCTGCGTGCGCAGCGACGCGATGATGCCGGCGAGGAGCTTGTCGCGCCCCTCCTTCAGATCGCCGACCTTCTGTCGCACGAAGCGGCGCACTTCGTCTCGATACGCATCGAACAGGTGGCCGGACAGGTAGAAACCGAGCGCGGCCTTTTCTTCCTGCAGACGGCGCTTGTCGTCCCACGCGGGTTCGTCGACGAGCGCGTGCGCATGCGGCGACTCGGCGCCCATGTCGAACAGGCCGGCCTGCATCGCGTTCGCTTCGGCCTGATCGGCCGCTTCCATCGCGAGCGGCACCGACGCGATCAACTGCGCACGGTTCGGGTTCAGCGAATCGAACGCGCCGGCGCGGATCAGCGCCTCGACCGTGCGGCGGTTGACGACGCGCCGATCGATCCGTTCGCAGAAGTCGAACAGGTCGGTGAATGCCTTTTCCTCGCGGGCGCGCAGGATTTCCTCGATCGCGTTCTGGCCGCTGCCCTTCACCGCGCCGAGGCCGTAGCGAATCGTGCGCGAGCGCTTGCCGTCGGCTTCCGCGACCGGCTCGAACCGGTAATGCGACTGGTTGATGTCCGGCGGCAGCACGACGAGGTTGTTCACGACGCAGTCGTCGAACAGGATCTTCACCTTGTCGGTGTCGTCCATCGCGAGCGTCATGTTGGCCGCCATGAATTCGGCCGGATGGTGCGCCTTCAGCCACGCGGTGTAATACGCGAGCAGCGCATACGCGGCCGCGTGCGACTTGTTGAAGCCGTAGCCCGCGAACTTCTCCATCAAGTCGAAGATCTCGTCGGACTTCTCGCGCGTGAGGCCGTTCTTCGCCGCACCCTCGGCGAAGATCTCGCGGTGCTTGGCCATCTCCTCGGGCTTCTTCTTGCCCATCGCGCGACGCAGCAAGTCCGCGCCGCCGAGCGAGTAGCCGCCGATGATCTGCGCCATCTGCATCACCTGCTCCTGATAGACCATGATGCCGTAGGTCTCTTTCAGGACGGGTTCGACGCGCGGATCCGGATAGTCGACCTTCTCGCGCCCGTGCTTGCGTGCGCAGAAGCTCGGGATCAGATCCATCGGACCCGGACGGTACAACGACACGAGCGCGATGATGTCCTCGAAGCGGTCGGGCTGCGCATCCTTCAGCATGCCCTGCATCCCGCGACTTTCCAGCTGGAACACCGCGACCGTGTTGGCCTTCTTCAGAATCTGGAACGAGGCCGGATCGTCGAGCGGCACCTGCGCGAGCGACCAGTCGGCCTTCGACGGATCGAGGCGGCGAATGTAGCGCTCGGCCCAGTCGAGGATCGTCAGCGTGGTGAGACCCAGAAAGTCGAACTTCACGAGGCCGACGGCTTCGACGTCGTCCTTGTCGTACTGGCTGACCACGCCGCCGTCGTCGCCCTGCGTGTACAGCGGGCAGAAATCGGTCAGCTTGCCGGGCGCGATCAGCACGCCGCCCGCGTGCATCCCGACGTTACGCGTGAGGCCCTCGACGCGCTGCGCGAGATCGAGCAGCTGGTGCACTTCGTCCTCGTGGTCGTAGCGCTCCTGCAGCTGCGGCTCTTCCTTCATCGCGTCGGCAATCGTCACATGCTTGCCGGGCTTGAACGGAATCAGCTTCGCGACGCCGTCGGTGAACATGTAGCCGAGGTCGAGCACGCGGCCGATGTCGCGCACGGCCGCCTTCGCGGCCATCGTGCCGAACGTGGCGATCTGCGAGACGGCGTCCGCGCCGTATTTCTCCTTCACGTACTGGATCACGCGATCGCGGCCGTGCTGGCAGAAGTCGATGTCGAAGTCGGGCATCGACACGCGTTCCGGGTTCAGGAAGCGCTCGAACAGCAGGTTGTAGCGCAGCGGATCGAGGTCGGTAATGCCGAGCGCGTACGCGACCAGCGAGCCGGCGCCCGAGCCGCGGCCCGGGCCGACCGGCACGCCGTTGTTCTTCGCCCAGTTGATGAAGTCCGCGACGATCAGGAAGTAGCCGGGGAAGCCCATCTTCGTGATGGTCCCGCACTCGAATTCGAGGCGCTTGTAGTACGTGTCGCGCTGCGCGTCGCGCTCGGCTTCGACCGGATACAACTGCGCGAGGCGAGTCTCGAGCCCTTCCTTCGACAGCTGGACCAGATAATCGTCGAGCGACATGCCGTCGGGGGTCGGAAACAGCGGCAGTTTCGGTTTGCCGAGTTCGAGCTTCAGGTTGCAGCGCTTCGCGATCTCGACCGTGTTCGCGATGGCCGACGGCAGGTCGGCGAACAGCGCGACCATGTCGTCCTGCGTGCGGAAATACTGGTCGGTCGTGAAACGCTTCTGGCGCCGCGGGTTCGCGAGGATGTCGCCTTCCGAGATGCACACGCGCGCCTCGTGCGCGGTGAAATCGTCGTCGGTCATGAACTGCGTCGGGTGCGTCGCGACGACCGGCAGCTTCAGCGACGCGGCGAGCGTCGCGGCCTGCTGGATGTACGCCTCGGCGCCCGGCTGGCCGTAACGCTGCAGCTCGATGTAGAAGCCGCCCGGAAACACCCGCGCCCAGCGCTCGGCGTGACGGCGCGCGGCGTCTTCGTTGCCCGCGGCCAGCGCGAGCCCGATATCGCCCTGTTGCGCGCCCGACAGCGCGAGCAGCCCCTGCGCGAGCTCGCCGTCGAGCCAGCTCGCGTCGAGTTCCGCGCGGCCGCGGTACTGGTTCGTGAGCCATGCCTTCGACAGCAGCTCGCAGAGATTCAGGTAACCGACCTTGTCCTTGACCAGCAGCAGCAATCGCGACGGCTTGTCGCGGTCGTCGGGATTGGCAATCCAGACGTCGCAGCCGGCGATCGGCTTGATGCCCTTGCCGCGGGCTTCCTGGTAGAAACGGACGAGACCGAATGCGTTGCCGAGATCGGTGAGCGCGAGCGCGCCCTGACCGTCCGCGGCCGCCGCGTTGACGATGTCGTCAATGCGCACGATGCCGTCGGCGATCGAGAATTCGGAGTGAACGCGAAGATGGACGAAGCGAGGATCTGACATGGGCGCTATTGTAGCCGCCTCGCCGCGCAGGCTGCCCAAAAAATGCCCGCTTTGGCCGTTCGGCCGATGCACGCGGCGACGCGTCGCGCGGTTGGCCGATCGGCCGGGTACCGATGCCCGCGCCGTTTGCGGGATAATACGGTTTTTCGAATCAACGCCCCGGCTTCGCACCCTTTTTTGCGGGCCGCCGTGCGGCCGTTTTCCCGTCGGACCATCATGACCATCGTCAACCTCGCCGCCTACCACTTCGTCTCGCTCGACGCGAACGAGCAATGGCGCCCGCTCGTCACCGCCCGCTGCAACGAACTCGGCCTGCGCGGCACGATCCTGCTCGCGCCGGAAGGCATCAACCTGTTCGTCGCCGGCACGCGCGAAGCCGCCGACGCGTTCATCGCATACATCCGCCACGATCCGCTGTTCGAAGGCAAGTTCGCGACGCTGCAGTTCAAGGAAAGCCTGTCCGACTCGCAGCCGTTCCGCCGCATGCTCGTGCGCCTGAAGCGCGAGATCATCACGATGAAGAAGCCCGCGATCAAGCCGGAACTCGGCCGTGCGCCGTTCGTCGACGCGCGCACGCTGAAGGCGTGGCTCGACCGTGGTCACGACGATACCGGCCGCCCGGTCGTGATGCTCGACACGCGCAATGCGTTCGAAGTCGACGTCGGCACGTTCGACAACGCGCTCGACTACCGGATCGACAAGTTCAGCGAATTCCCGGAAGTGATCGACGCGAACCGCGCCGACCTCGAAGGCAAGACGGTCGTGTCGTTCTGCACCGGCGGCATCCGCTGCGAGAAGGCCGCGATCCACATGAAGGAAATCGGCATCGACAACGTGTACCAGCTCGAAGGCGGGATCCTGAAGTACTTCGAGGAAGTCGGCGGCGCGCACTATCACGGCGACTGCTTCGTGTTCGACTACCGCACCGCGCTGAACCCGCAGCTCCAGCCCACCGAGAACGTCACGTGCTTCGCGTGCCGCGCGGTCGTCACGCCGGAAGCGCAACAATCGCCGAGCTACGTGTCCGGCAAGTCGTGCCCGGCCTGCGCACCGGCAGCCAGCGCCGCGTAACGGCGCGTCGCACCGCGCCCCGCCGATGAACCACGGCTATCGCGGCCGCTTCGCGCCATCGCCCACCGGCCCGCTGCACTTCGGCTCGCTGGTCGGCGCGCTCGCGAGCTGGCTCGACGCACGCGCGCACGGCGGCACCTGGCTCGTGCGCATCGAGGATCTCGACGGCCCCCGCACGGCGCCCGGCGCGGCTGACGACATCCTCGCGACGCTCGCCCATTTCGGCATGACACCCGACGAGCCGCCCGTCTGGCAGAGTACGCGCGACGCGGCCTACACGGCCGCGCTCGAGCGGCTCGTCGCGGCGGGGCTCGTGTATCCGTGCGGCTGTACACGCAAGGAAATCGCCGATTCGCTGCGCTCCGCCCATGAACGCCACACGACGCTCGCGTATCCGGGCACCTGCCGCACCGGTCTGCACGGCAAGCCCGCGCGCGCATGGCGACTGCGCGTGCCGGACGGCGACGACGCGCTCATCGCGTTCGACGATCGCTGGCAGCACACGCAATCGCAGAACCTCGCGACCGAAGTCGGCGATTTCGTGCTCAAACGCGCGGACGGCCAATGGGCGTATCAGCTCGCGGTCGTCGTCGACGATGCCGACGCCGGCATCACGCACGTCGTGCGCGGCGCCGACCTGCTCGATTCGACCGCGCGCCAGATCTATCTGCAGCGCTGCGTCGGCGTGCCGACTCCCGAGTACCTGCACGTGCCGGTCGTCGTCGATGCCAACGGCGAAAAGCTCAGCAAGCAGACCGGCGCGACGGCGCTCGAACGCAACGATCCGCTGCCGGCGCTGCGGGCCGCGGCCGCACATCTCGGACTGTCGAACGATGGCGATCTACCGGGCGATACGATCGACGCGTTCCACGCGGCCGCGACCGATGCGTGGGCGCGTCGCTTCGGGCCGCGCGCCGGTTGAATCGCGGGCACGGCACCGGCCCATGCCGACTACGTTCCCGCATCGGTCAGCGTCGAATCCGATCGCATGAACGCGTGATGGAAACTTGAGCGCCACATCCGCCACGACACCGCATCGAAATATCCAGCCCGCGACAAGCAATCGCCCCCGCACGCACGCTCCGCCCCGATCGTCCGGCCCAATGAAAAACGGGCACATGCTTGTCGCATGCACCCGCCTGTCCGGCAGCACTCACGTGCCGCCCTGCCGCTTCGTCCCGCTTACGCCGACGGCTTGCGCGGCATTCCGAACCCGCCGAGCAGCGCGGCGACCTGACGCTTCGGCCCTTTCTTCTCGGGCTGCTGCTCGGCCGACGTGTCGTCCGGCTGCTTCGCCGACGCCGACGGCTCGTACGGTTTCAGGAAGAAATCGTCGACCGGCGCTTCGTGGCGGCGATGATGGCCACCACGCTCGGAACTGCCCGACCGGCGACCCGATGCACCGCGATGCTCGTCGCGCTCGCGCCGACCGCCCCGCTCGCCACCGCGTTCGCCACCACGCTCGCTGCTGCGCTCACCGGCACGCTCGCCTCCGCGCTCACCGCCGCGCTCGTCGTGACGCTGGCGCGCCGGCTTGTCGAGCCTGAGCGTCTGCACTTCGAGCGGACGCTTGATCAGCTTCTCGATATCGGCGAGCTGCTTGCGCTCGTTCGGGCTGCACAGCGACAGCGCGTCACCCGTCGCCCCCGCACGACCGGTACGGCCGATCCGGTGCACGTAGTCTTCCGCGCTGAACGGCAGGTCGAAGTTGATCACGGCCGGCAGCTCGGCAATGTCGAGACCGCGCGCGGCCACGTCGGTCGCGACCAGCGCCTCGATTTCGCCGCGCTTGAACGCGTCGAGCGCCTGCATCCGCTCGAGCTGCGTCTTGTCGCCGTGAATCGCCGACGCGACCACGCCGTCGCGCTCGAGGTTGCGCGCGAGGCGACTCGCGCCGATCTTGCTGTTGCAGAACACGATCACCTGCTTGAGGCCGCGATCGCGCAGCAACTGCACGACGGCCGCCTGCTTGTCGCCTTCGGCGACGTCGTAGACGATCTGCGTGACGTTCGCGTTCGTCGAGTTGCTGCGCGCGACCTCGATCGTCTGCGGGTTGCGCAGGTAGGTCGACGCGAGCTTCTTGATTTCGCCCGAGAACGTGGCCGAGAACAGCAGCGTCTGACGCTCCTTCGGCAGCAGGTTCAGGATGCGCTGCAGATCGGGCAGGAAGCCCATGTCGAGCATCCGGTCGGCTTCGTCGAGCACGAGGATCTGCACCTGGCCGAGGTTCGCCGTCTTTTGCTGCACGTGGTCGAGCAGGCGGCCCGGCGTCGCGATCAGGATCTCGACGCCGCGGCGCAGTTCGGCCGATTGCGGGTTCATGTCGACGCCGCCGAACACCACCGCGCTGCGCAGCGGCGTGTGCTTCGCATACGCGTGCACGTTCGCGGCGACCTGGTCGGCGAGTTCGCGGGTCGGCGTGAGGATCAGCGCCCGCACGGGGTGGCGCGCCGGTGACGCGCTCGTGCTGGCCTGCGGCAGCAGGCGCTGGATGATCGGCAGCGAGAAGCTCGCGGTCTTGCCGGTGCCCGTTTGCGCGGCGCCCATGACGTCGCGGCCGGCGAGCACGACCGGAATGGCCTGGGCCTGAATCGGCGTCGGCGTCGTATAGCCCTGCTCCACGATGGCTTTCAGGATATCGGCGGCAAGGCCGAATTGGTCGAAGGTTGCGTCGACGGGCTTGGCGACAGAATCGGACATGGTGGCGTTTCGCTCAAAAGGCGCGGCGGGGACATCGTGCGTCAGGCCGGCCGGGCCTGCGCTCATCACAATTCGGAAATAGACGGAACCGCGGCGCGCCGCGCGGCGCCGCTCTGGCGTTTGGGACCGGTTCAATGCGAACGCTGGACGCCAAGCCGTGCGGACTCCGTTCGGCGCGAATGCCGGCGGAAAGGGCCGTATTGTAGCACCGTGCGGGCATCTGTCCGTGACAACGCCGCGAACGACCACGACCGCCGCACGCGCGGCGTGCCCCTCGGGCCCGTGCGGCCGGGTAACTGGCCGATCGGGCTATCCGTACCGGCCGGCGAACAATATTAGGGGCTCGATCCAGACATCCCGTACCGACATGCCCGTCGCCCGCCCCGTATCGGGCCTTCAGCCCGGCAGCCGGACAACCGGACAACCGGTCCGAATACGCTCCGCGAGCGCGCCCGCCGCTCAGCCCTTCTTCTTTTTCTTCTCGATCTGCACGCAGTCGCCCAGCAGCGGCGGCGACTGCGGGTCGGCGATCTCGTCGCGCAGTGTCGCTTCCTTGCCCTTCGTCCACCACGTATAGCGGCCGGCCTGGTAGCGCGCGCCCGACGCCGACACCGTATCGACGAACAGCATCTGCTTGCCGTCCACCGGCACGAGCGCGAAGCTCTGGCCGTTGCCCGCGAGCCAGTACGACACGCGCACGGGCGGCTTGTGGTTCGCGCACTGGTAGACGGTTTGCTGGCGCGCGTCGGCGTCGATCTCCTCGACGGTCAGTTGCGCGGCATGCGCGACGGAAACGGCGGTGCCGGCGAACGCAAGCGCGGCGACGGTTTGGCGAATCATGCAGGTCCTCTCACGAGACGGGTGGAAACGCGCCCTCGCGGGGCGCGGTTATTGTTGACTGGATTGGCGGGAAATCGCGCCGGCTGCCGGGATCAGGGATCGATCACGTCCGCGCACGCGTCGGTCGGCGCCGCGGCGATATGGCCGACGAGCGGCACGATCTTGAGCCCGGCCGACGCCACCCGGCACGGCGCGGCCGCGACGCCGCAGCCCGCGAGACTCGCGACGAGCGCCAGCGCGGCGCCCAGCTTTCCGATACGCAACCATCGCGACGTCATCGTCCTCTCCTCGTTCCGTCAGCGCGCCGACACGGGTCGGACGGCCGCGGCAGCGCGCTTCGCGCGTTCGCGGGCTTCGTCGACGGTCGCACCGGTCGCCAGCGCGACGCCCATGCGCCGCTTCGCAAAACTTTCCGGCTTGCCGAACAGGCGCAGGTCCGCGCCCGGCACCGCAAGCGCGTCGCGCACGCCTTCGAACGCGATCCCGCGCTCGTCGAGGCCGCCGTAGATCACCGCCGACGCGGCCGGCGTGCCGAGCGCCGGATCGACCGGCAGCCCGAGAATCGCACGCGCGTGCAGCTCGAATTCCGACTGGCGCTGCGATGCGAGCGTGACGAGGCCCGTATCGTGCGGCCGCGGGCTCACCTCGGAGAACCATACGTCGTCGCCGCGCACGAACAGCTCGACGCCGAATATCCCGCGCCCGCCGAGCGCCTCGGTCACCTTGTGTGCGATCTCGCGCGACTTCTCGAGCGCCGCCGCGCTCATCGGCTGCGGCTGCCACGATTCGACATAGTCGCCCGCCACCTGCACGTGGCCGACCGGTTCGCAGAAATAGGTGCGCGTGTCGAGCGTCGCCGGATCGATCGCGCGCACGGTCAGTTGCGTGATCTCGTAGTCGAAATCGACGAAGCCCTCGACGATCACGCGGCCGTGGTTCACGCGCCCGCCCGCCATCGCGTAGTCCCACGCGGGTTTCACGTCGGCGTCGGTCTTCACGACCGACTGCCCCTTGCCCGACGACGACATCACGGGCTTCACGACGCACGGCATGCCGATCTTCGCGACGGCCGCGCTGAAGGCCTCGAACGAATCCGCGAACGCATACGGGGAAGTCGGCAGGCCGAGCTCCTCGGCCGCGAGCCGGCGGATCCCTTCGCGATTCATCGTGAGCTGCGTCGCGCGCGCGGTCGGGATCACCTCGGCGAGGCCGGCCGCCTCGATCGCCGCGAGTGCGTCGGTGGCGATCGCCTCGATCTCGGGGACGATCAGGTGCGGGCGTTCGGCTTCGACGACGGCCCGCAGCGCGGCCGGGTCCGTCATGTCGATCACGTGCGCGCGATGCGCGACCTGATGGCCCGGCGCGTCCTGATAGCGGTCGACCGCGACGACTTCGACGCCGAGACGCTGCAACGCGATGATGACTTCCTTGCCGAGTTCGCCGGCGCCGAGCAGCATGACGCGCGTGGCCGAGGGCGAAAGCGGCGTACCGAGCCGCTGACCGATCTGCATGTGATTTCCCGCTGGTTCTGTTGGAGGACGAAAACGGCTTCGATGTTAACACGGGCATCCGGGCCGGTTTGGGCGGTTTGGCCCCGCCCGCGCCGGGTCGCGCGAGGCCCGCGGGCGGGCCGCGAACGTTTTCATGCGCGAAGTGTCGGCTCGCCTGCCGCGGGGCGGGTGCGTTACTCTTACGCCTTGATCAGAATCCGAAGAGGAACGAGGCTCATGTCCCACCTGTCCGCGGCCGCACGCGCACGCACCGGCCTGCTTCGCCCGTTGCGCGCGCCGCTTTGCGCGTTGACGCTTGCCACGCTTCTCGCCGCCTGTGCGATGCCGACCCATCCCGATTCCGCCGCCCCCGCGCCCGACCCGTACAACCCGGCCGCCGTCCAGCTGCTCGACGACACGAACTGGGAGCTCACCAGTTGGGTGAACGCCGACGGCACGCAACGCACGATCCCGCACGGCGACAACGGCGAGCCGATCAAGCTCGCGCTGTCGACCGACTCGGGCATCCGGCGCGCAAGCGGGTTCTCGGGCTGCAACCGCTACATGGGCACCTACGCGATCAAGAACGGCCTGCTGAGCTTCGGCCCGCTCGCCGGTACGCGAATGGCCTGCCCGAACACGCTCGGCGGCCAGCTCGAATCCGCGTACCTCGACGCGCTCGCTCACGTCGAGAAGACCGGCGTGCAGATGCGCGCCCCCCAGCAATTGCAGATCGTGACCCAAGCCGGCGCAACGCTGACGTTCACGCACCGGAGCCCTTGATGTAAGGCGCGCGCGAAGGCCGACCGACCGCCTTCGCGTGGCGCGCCACGCGCACGTGCAACCCACGTGCGTCGCGCGGCGTGAATCGAAATCACGCCGCGTTAGAGTCTTGTTCGCCGGCCGGTTAAACTCGGCGGGTCGCGCCCCGCGCGCCCCGCCCCTCTCCAGTTTCAAAGCATGCACACGGTTGTCTTCGGCTGGTTCGGCATCTCCGCCGTCTGGTTCCTCCTTCTCTTCTGGCGTCTCGTGCAGTCGATGCTGCCCGGCGGCGGCGGGCTCGCCGGCCGCGGCTCGATCCGTCTGTGGCTCGGCTTCACCGCAGTATTCGTCGCAAGCTGCACGCTGACGAGCCCGCTGTCCGGGCCCGACACGAACGCGCTCGGCCATGCATGCTCGGCCGGCTTCGCTCACCTGCTCGGCCCGATCGGCACGCCGGTCGCGATGGTCGTGCTGTTCTTCGCCGGCTTGCCGTGGCTGACCGGCATCGGCTGGCGGCAGTTCGCCGCGTGGGTCGACACGTCGTTCGGCGTCAAGCTGTCGCGCGACGGCGGCGACGACGACGCGCGCGGGATCGCCGACCTGCCGCGTAGCGCGCTGCATCGCGACGACGACGTCGTGCAGCCGACCACCGCGCACACCGTCAACTCGATGGCGCCGCGCCAGAACGGCCGGTATTCGCGCCCGACGGTGTGGAAACCCGATCCGCAGGCGCGACCGAAGCCGCGCAGCAAGACGCCGCCCCGCCCCCTTGCCGAGCCCGTCGCGCCGTCGGGCTGGCTGAAGCCGACCGCACCGCAGCGCACGCCGGCGACGCCCGCGCCGATCCCGGCCAGCGCGATGCCGCCGCCGACTACCGGCAGCACCGCCAGCCTCGCGCGCGCCGCGGCGAACGCGCAAGTGCCGCGCCCCGCGCCCGCTCCGCTTCCGGTCGGATTCGAACCCGTCCGGCCGCGTCCGACCGCCGCGCGGCCGGCCACCGCCACGCTGACGCAGACGGCGCCGCGCGCCACGGTCACGCCGCGACCGGCCGGTACGCAGCCGCAGCGTGCGCCGGTGCGCCCGGTCGCGGGATCGGCGGCAGCCGGTCTGACGCCGGACGCGGCACGACGCCGCCAGGCGCCGCCGGCGCCGGCGCGCGCGCCGCTCTATGCGTGGACCGAGAAGCCGGCCGCGCCGATCACGCCGGCGCCGAGCGTTCACGACACGCTGCGCTCGATCGAGGCCAGCACCGCGCAATGGGCGTCGCTCGGCGGCGCGCCGGCCGATGCCACGCACGCGGCGGCGGCAGCCGTTGCCGTGGCCGGCGTAGCCGCGGCAGCTGGCAGCACGGCCGCGCCGGCATCGGCGGCCGCGTCGAACGCGTTCGTCCCCGCGGCGCACGACATCGCAGCCCGGGACGCCAATGGCCCGGCCGAACACGATGCCGCGCCCGCTTACGACGACGGCGCGCCGATCGTGCTCGACGCCTTCATGCCGGCGGAATCCGGCATCGCGCAGGCTTCGGGTGTCGATTCGTCCACCCCGGCGTCCGACGACGCAACACAGCCCGCGCGACCGGATACCAGCATCGACGATCGCGCATTTGCGCATCACGCCGACGACGAAATCCGTCGCGTCGACGATGCGGCCGCCGCGCCGGCATTCGGGTTCGCAGCCGCGCCGTCGTTCGACGCCCCCATCGACGTCGCGCCTTGGGAAGATGTCGTCAGCCGGCCGGTTTCCGCGCTCGACGTGTCGACCGACAACCCGACTGCCGAGTCGCCGGCACATACCGCGGAATCGATATCCGCTCATTCGGCGTTCGCACAAGCAGGCAATGCAGCGGTTCGCGACCTCGGCACCGGCAAGCCGACCGGGTCGGTCGATATTGACGACAAGGACGACGCACGATCGGCGCCTGCAATCGATCGCGTTGCACCGGCCTACCTGCGTCAACCGGCTGCCGATGCGCACGCCGACGTGAAGCCGCCGGCCGACGGCATCGTTCCGTTCGCTGCCCTGCCCTCTTCGTCGATTGCGGCAACGTCCGCACCGGCCGTATCGAATCCCGCACCGGAAGCCGGCAAGCCGGTCGAGCCGGAGCCTGCTGCACCGCTGTCGGCCATCGCTCAACGCGCGACGCCCGCCCCCACGTATTGGACACCTTCGTCGGCGCAGCCCACCCCGACACAGACGACCGTCTCCGCCGAATTGCCGACATCACCGGCGGTTCAGCCGTTTGCCGCGGCATCGACAGCGTCGGCCGTCGCTGCATCGCCGCTGGCCGGCACGGCTCATGGTTCGACCGCACAAGCGTCCGCACCGGCTTCCGCATCGAGCATCGCGCCCGTCGTCGCCGCCGTTGCACCGGTCGGCGTAACCGGCACGGCGTCCGCTTCGCCGTCGCAACCGGCCGCATCGGCACCGCCCGTTACTTCCGCCGCGTCGGCGGCGCCGGCCGGTGTCGCGGGCATGACTTACGGTTCGCTCTCCCGCGCTTCGACGCCCGCATCGACCGATGCGCCCGCCGTGACGCCATCGGCGACCGGCGCATCGGGTTCGACGTTCGGTTCGACCGAGCAGGCGCCCGCCACCGCGACACCCGCGACTTTCACGTCAGCGCCCGTCACTGCACCGTCGTCCGCGTCGGGATCGGCCTTTCCGGTCGACACGGCAACCCCGTCGACCGGCACGACGATCTTCGCTACATCCGGCTCATCGGGCACGGTCGCGCCGCAGCCGGCCGTCAGCCTGCCCGTGTCGCCAACCGCGTCCGCCCCGGCGTCACCGTCCTTCAGCGTGATCTCGCCGACGACCACGGCCGCCGCCGCTCCGGCTCACCCGATCGCAGGCTCGCCTGCCGGTGCGGCCGGATCGCCGATGTCGATCGGTGCAACCGCTGCGACGCAGGCTCCGGCGATCGCGTCCGTCCCCCTGGCAGTCGCAGCCCAGACGTTCACGACACCGCCCGCCCCTGCCGCGTCGTCGGCAAGCTGGTCGATGTTGCATGACGTGAGCGCAACGCCGGCCGCGACACCGCACGCGACACCCATCCCCGGCGCGAACCTCTCGCCCATGCCGGCAGCCGCGGTTTCCGCGCCGACATCGCCCGCTACCCCGTCGACTGGCGCACCGGCCACCGAAGCCATCGAGGCAGCCGAACCGGCCCCGGTCGCCCCCGCCC
>NZ_PREY01000024.1:0-108995 GCF_002959955.1 Burkholderia sp. BE12
GTCATATGGCTCATGAAGTTTTATTCCCCGCCCGAGTCGTTGTAATTCACCGCGATTTTATCTCATTAATTACTCACTTTCGCGGGTCTCGGGTTCTTCGTCGAAGATCTGATATTTGCGCATTTTTTCCCACAATACCTTGCGGCTGATGCCGAGCTGCAGGGCCGTGTCCTGACGCCGCCAACCGTTTGCGTCGAGCGCAGCGATCACGCGATTGCGCTCGTTCATGTCCCACTTGCTGCGATCGACGAACACCTCGGCCGCACTCTCCGCCGGCACCGGCTGGGCCGAGTTGCGTGCATGCGCGATCAGCCGCTGCAGCCGCGCGGCATCCCAGCCGCCCGTCTGCCGCACCGTCACGCCGACGCGCTCGGCGAGGTTGCGCAGTTCGCGCACGTTGCCGGGGAAATAGCTGTCCGCGACCGAATCCGTGAGCCAGTACGGCAGATCGGACAACTCGGCGAGCCGCTCCTCGCCGACCACCTGCGCGACGAACGACTTGAACAGCGCGATCTTGTCCACCGCGCCACGCTCTTCCAGCGACGGGATGCTCAGCTCGATCACCGCGAGCCGGTAGTAGAGATCGGCGCGGAACAGCCCGTCCTTCACGAGCTGCGGCAGCTTCTTGTTGCTCGCCGCGACCAGACGGAAATCGACCTTGACCGGCGCCGTCGCGCCGACCCGCAGCACCGCGCCGTCCTCGAGCACGCGCAGCAGCTTGACCTGCTGATACAGCGGCAGATCGCCGACTTCGTCGAGGAACAGCGTGCCGCCGGCCGCCTGCTCGAAATAGCCTTTATGCGCAACAACCGCGCCCGTGAACGATCCTTTCGCATGCCCGAAGAATAGCGATTCGAACAGGCCGTCCGGAATCGCGCCGCAGTTCACCGGCACGAATTCGCCGTGTCGATAGCGCGAATGCTTTTCGTGCAGCAGTTGTGCGATGCGCTCCTTGCCGACGCCGGTTTCGCCGTGCAGCAGCACGTTGGTGTCGCAGTCGGCGAACGTATCGACTTCGTGCAGCAGCGCCTGCATCGATTCGGAGTGCGCGACGAGTTCGGACGGCTGCAACGTTTCGGCTGCGTGCGCGCGCAGTTGCGTGACGAGCTTGCCGATCATGCCGCGCAGTTCCGCGCACGTGAAGTCGAGCGGCAGGATGTGCGAATACTCGGGCGGATACTGCGACGCGTCGTGGTCGCGCGCCGCGCCGACCCAGACCACCGGCATGCCGATGTTGGCCTGCCAGTCGCGCAGGAATGCCGCGCCGCCTTCGATCATCGTCACGCTGATGATCGCCAGCGACCGCCGCATCGCGGCGCGCTCGGGCGAGACCGTCGCGTTGTCGGCGCGGATCACTTCGACGTCGAAGCTCGCCATGCATCGGGCAACGCGGTCGACGATGTCCGCCTTGCCTTCCCAGACGTACAGGTCGAGCTCTTCGATTGCGGGCGTATTTCTCATCTGATCTGCTTCTTCAGTAAACCGTTTGGGCGACCCCGCAATTGAGCGAGATCTGATGGACCGTCGCTGCGCCGACCTGGACGCCGAGCAGATTCAGCAGTGGGACAAGAACTGCGTCAAGACCCGACAGAAGCGGGCCGAGCAGGCCGGTCAAAAACGTGAGCAAGGTGGGCACGAAGGTTGACGGCAACGACAGAAGGTTCACGCCCCCGAGTCCGATGTTGGCCGTGATCGTCGCGGCCGCGAGTTGGCTCAGTGCGGAGCTCAGCGCTGACCCGAGCGCATTCGAGTCGACCGTCCAGTAGTTCGCATCGATTCCCGATACGCCGTTGAAGGTGTGCGATTGAGCGGCACCCTGCACCTGAACCGATATATTGGACAGGCTGGCCGTCAACTGTGCAAGCCCGAGCACATTGACGTTGATGATCTGGGCAGGTGATTTGCAACTGTAAGTCGAGGACAGGCTGATCTTGCCTGACGCATCAAGCGGAGGCTGGCCGATGCACAAATTGGCCACCCCGGGTTGCGCAGTAATGACGACGGTGCTGGTTGCCTGTGTCGACGTGCATTGTGTCGAGTCCAGCCGCGCCGTGCCGGTACCGGCCTGCAGGTAGATCGGCAGGTTCACGTCGACACCGACCTTGAGCGCACCAAGCAACGCCCCGACGATGGGCAACTGTGTCGTGCCAAGATCGACATTCAGATACACACCCACCGCAGCCGTCGACGCCATCGTGCGCCACGTTCCCGTCGCCGGATCCTTCCCGCCCTCGCCGATACCGATCGACGGCGGGCTGATAATCTGCACCTGCAGTTGCGTCCCCGTCAGCCCGCCGAGATTCAGCGACGGCACGTTGACCGTAACCGCGGGCTTGCCCGTTGCCGCGATCTCCGCGCCGACCATCAGCAGGTCGAGCAGATCGACCTGCGCGTTGAGCGCCGCCTGCGTATCCGCGAGCGCGACGTTCAGCAAGCCGCCCGCACCACCAAGGCCGATCGACGTCCCCGGGACGTTGGCGTTCAGGATCGCCTGCAGCGTGGCAAGGCTTGCCTGCAGGCTTGCGTTAGCGACGGTCGTCTTCGTGGCCGCGTTCACCATCAACTGGATCAGTTGCGGCAATGTGAGCTTCAGCGCAAGCAGTTGATCGACCGTGCCGACGCCCGCCGCCACGACGAGGTCACCGACCGTTACGTTCGTGCAGGCAAGCGCTTGATACGATCCGACGTTCAGGTTCAGGTTGGCGCCGAGCAGCGCGCCAATCAGCCCGTTGACGAGCCCCGGATTGCCCGACGTCGGCGCCGATCCGCCCGCGCAGCCGACCCCGCCGAGCGCGGCTAGGGTCGCGCCGACCGAGAACGTATCGATGTTCGTCGAACGCGCGGTCGATACCGCGGACACCGCCTGCGGCGGTCCGACGAAGAAGAACGGCACCTGACGCGTGACGACCACCTTGGCGGCGTTCAACTGCGTGGTCCCGGATGTCGCGGCAGCATAGTAGCTGGGTGCCGGGTTGGCGGACGTATCCCAGCGGCCACACTCGATGTTGATCGTGTCGCCGTTCGACGAGTTGAGCCCGTTCGACTGGGCGTTGCTGGTCGCGGTGGCAGTCGGCTGCGAACAGGCATCGTCCATCCGCTGCACCGCCGCGAGCGCGGCCATGTCGGCAATCCGCTGCACGTCCCGACGCTGGTAAAAAAGATTACCGACGCCAATGGCGCCAAGCGTCGTGATGGCGATCAGCATCGCGATGATCGCCATCACCGAGAACGCGCCGCGCTGCTGTGACGCGCGGCGGATCGTGCCGCCACTGGGCCGGGTAGTCACCGTTTTGCTCCGTCAGCGCGCGAGACCGCCGCCGGACAGTCCGCCGCTGCCGCTGCCGCTACTGCCGCCGCCCGACGCCGACATCGTGCCGAACCACTGTGGGATCGGCGTCTTGAACGAGTCGATATAGCGTTGATAGGCATACGTGCCGGCCGCGCCGTCGATTGGCTGCGGCGTGGCGGCCGCGCGATTCGAACGCTGCAGATCGAGCAGCGCGCTGGTCGCATGACCGATTTCGGACGCCGGCGTGTCGCCTTGCGCATGCGCGACGCTCGCACCCAGCGAGCATGCGAACGCGATGCCCACGGCCCGCACGCGGATTGAGGAAAGGTGAAACATGATGGCCTCCGTGAATATCGTCGTTATCGCGAGAAACGCTGCAGCAGCGGCACGGCAAGATCGAAATTGTCGCTGCTTGCCACCGGCGGCACCGACACATTGGCCGGCGTATAGGCGATAGCGCGTTGCTTCGCGCGCATCGCGGCCGCGACCTTCGTCTCGTCGTCGCGAAGCTGGCTGCGCACCGCAGGCGACAGCTTCTGCTGATCCATCAGCCGCCGCGCGTCCTTCGCATGACCGGTCGCGAGGAGGTAAAGCACGAAATTGCTGAGGATTTTCGGGTTCTTCTGCTCGAGTTCCGCAGCCTTCAACAACGGCACGCGTGCACCTGCCAGATCACCTTCGCGCATCTTCGAATACGCGAGGTCGGACAACGTCGCCGCATCGGTCGGCGCAAGCGCCGTCGCCTGTTCGAGCTGCTGCGCGGCCAGCGCGAAATCGCCGCGGGCGCCGGCGGTCAGGCCCAGCCCGCGATAGCCGCGCGCGGCGAGAGGCGTCGTCAGCAATTTGGTATAAGCGGCCACGCCGGCGTCGTACTGGCCGGTCGCCCGCAATGCGTCGGCGCGCAGCAGGATCGTGTCCGGCGATGCGCCATATTGCTTTTCGTACTGATCGATGTGCGCAAGCGACGCAAAATACAGCCCCTGCGCCTGCATCCGTTCGATCAGACCCAGATACATGCCCGGCGTATCGGGTGCCGCGTTCTTGTCGGCGGCGGCCTGCATCAGCGCGCCGCGTTCGGCCTGCGCACCGATTCCGTATCCGGACTCCTTGAACATCGCGCACCCGCTGGCCAGCAACGCGCACGCCGTCGCGCCTGCAATCGTTCGAACCCACCCCAATCGATTCATCTTGTGTCGCTCCTTCCCCTCATGCCGCATCAGCGCTGAAACGCAGCGAGCGCGGACAGCACGGTCATGATCCCGGGCCCCGCGGTCACGATCAACAGTGCCGGCAACAGCGTGATGATCATCACGCCGGTCATCTTCACCGTCAGGCGGCCGATCTGTTCGCGCAGCGTCGCGCGACGCCCTTCGCGCAGACGGTCGCCGAATTGTTTCAGCGGCTCTTGCACCGCGCCGCCATGCTTGTCGACCTGAATCAGCAAGCGCACGATCGCGCGCAAATCCTCGTTGTCGAAACTGTTCGTGAGACGTTGCAACGATTGCTCGCGCGTGCGCCCAGCCGCGAACTGCCGTTGCGCGACGCCAAGTTCCCACGACAGCACCGGCAACATCGTCTGAAAATCTTGCGTGACGACCTGGATGCTCTGGTCGAGCGACAGGCCGACGCCCTGCAGCAGCCGCAACATGTCGACGAGCAGCGGCAGTTCGGCCGCAATGCTCTGCCGGCGCGCGGTGGCACGCCGGCGCACGTAGATCTTCGGCAGCATGTAGCCGGTCACGAGCGCGACGGCGATCCACAACGGCCAGCGCGTCTGCTGTCCGCGGCCAACCAGTACCAGCACGGCGAGTGCAGGCAGCAGGATCGCGCAGACGATGCGCGCGCCAACGAACAGCGCTCTGGCGCGCACGTCGACGAAACCGCACTGCTCGAGCAACTGGCGATCTTCGTCGGCGATCAGATACCGGCTGAAGCCGGTCTCGAGCCACCGCATCCCGACGTCTTCGAAGCGTTCGCGCAGCCCCGCGAAACGAACGCGCGGCGCGGCAGGCGTCGCCGCGTCGCGCGTGGGCTCCGCGGCACCGGCGCGCGCGGCGGCCGCCTCGACCGCCGCGGCCCGCCGATCGAGCGCATCCACCAGCACGCGCTCGGCACGCTGCACGAGCACGATGCGAACGATCGCGAGCGCGGCGAGCAGCAGCACCCCGACCGATCCGAGCACCAGCGCAAGTGCGCCTAAACGGTTTGCATCCATCGATTCACCTCAGCCGCGCGAGCCGGTACAGCCAGAAACCGCCGATCGCCTGCAGCACGAACGCCAGATAAATCATCTGACGCCCGTTATCGTCGCTCCACATCGTCGTGAAGTAGCGCGGGCTCGTGGCGATGACGAAGCTACCGACCGCGATCGGCAACAGCGCCAGCACCCATGCGGACAGCCGGGTTTCAGCCGACATCGCTGACAGTTCGCGCTCCGCCTGCTCAAGATCGCGCATGAACGTCGACATCCGGTCGAGCATCACGTCCGCCCGCCCGCCGTAGCGGACCGACAGACGCAGCACCGCACCGACCAGTTCGAATTCGCGGATACGATAGGTGTGCGCGATGTGCAGCATCGCGCGATCGATCTCGACACCGGAGCGCAGCATCCGCGACACATCGTCGAGGCAGCGGCGCAGCGGCATCTCGGCAGTCTGAAGCGCCGACTGGAACGCCGCCGGCACGCTGTTCCCGAGCGTCACGAGCCGCACGATCCCGTCGAGAAGCGACGGCAACTGACGGACGATCTTCAGGCGTCGCCGGCTGATGCGCGACGTGACCCACAGCACGATGAGCACACTGCCCGCCACGATCGCGGCCGCCGCGGCTAGCACGCCGCCAGCCATGCCAGCCCACAACGCGAGCAGCACGACGACCGCAAGCGCCATCACCAGGCCGGTGCGCACTTCATCGAGGCCTGCACGGTCGGACAACACGGTCCACGCGTCGAACGCCGACGCGCGCCAGCGTGCGAACCCTTGTTCGGGCTCCTGCGCATTCGCCGTGCTGGCCGCTGAGGCGCGCGCGGTGCGCGTATCGCCTGCCGAGGCGGGCGGGCGGGCGCCCTGTCCCACCCGGCTGTCGAAGAACCGCTGCGTATGCGCACGCCCTTCCCGCACCTGGCTTCCGCGCCACAGTAGCAATCCTGCCGCCGCGCAGATCAGCGCGAACATCAGCGCGAGCAAGGTGGCGCTAGACATTGAAGCCTCCGCCTCGCCCGAAGTTGCCACCGAATCCGCCGCCGGCCGACACCAGCGTGCTGCGGAAACGCGCCAGCTTTGGCGAATGCGGATGAATGCCGAGCGACTCCCAATGATCTATCTCTTCGCCCTCCGGCGTGACGCGCGCCTCGTAGCGATACAACTCTTGCGTCGATACGATGTTGTCCGACATGCCGGTGACTTCGGTGATCGACAGGATGCGGCGGCGACCGTTGGACAGCCGCCCGATCTGCACGATGAAGTCGATCGCGTTGGCGATCTGCCGCCGCAGGCTTGCTTCGGTTCCCTGAAAACCGGCGAAACCCGCCAGCATCTCGAGCCGGTACAGACATTCGCGAGGCGAGCTGGCGTGCACGGTACCCATCGATCCGTCGTGGCCGGTATTCATCGCCTGCAGCATTTCGAGCACTTCGCCGCCGCGCACTTCGCCGACGATGATCCGGTCCGGCCGCATCCGCAGCGTGTTTCGCAGCAGGTCGCGAATCGTCACGATGCCGCTGCCGTCGAACCCGCCGGGACGACTCTCGAGCCGCACGACGTGCGGGTGATTCAACGACAGTTCGGCCGTATCCTCGATCGTCACGACGCGTTCCGCCATCGGGATGTGGAACGCCAGCGCATTCAACAGCGACGTCTTGCCCGAACTGGTGCCGCCCGACACGAGGACGTTGCAGCGCGCGTCGACCGCGGCTTCGAGCAGCCGGCCGATTTCCTCGTTGTAGGTGCCGTTAGCCAGCAGGTCCTCAGGCTTCAGCGGATCCTTGCGGAACTTCCGGATCGATACGACCGGCCCGTCGATTGACAGCGGTTCGATCACGACGTTGACCCGCCCACCGTCGGGCAGCCGCGCATCGACCATCGGGTTCGATTCGTCGAGCCGCCGCCCGACCGGCGCGAGAATCCGTCGCACGATCCGCAGCAGATGCGCGTTGTCGGTAAAGCGGATCGGCAGCTTCGACAGGAGCCCGTGGCGCGACACGTAGATGTCGTTGTAGCCGTTGATCAGGATGTCCTCGACATGCGGGTCCGCCAACAGGTCTTCAATCGGCCCGAAGCCGGCGAGCTCCTTCGTCAGCGCCTCGGCCACCGCGCGCACCTCGCTCTCGTTGAGCGGGATGCGCCGCAGCCGCACGAAGCTGTCGATCTCGAGATCGACGAACTGGTTGATCGCCTGTCGCGACCAACGGCCGAATTCGGCACCCAATTCCTCGATCCGCGTGAGCAGATGCTCGTGCGCAGCATTCTTGATGTCGTGGAACTGTTGCGTTTGCGAGAACGGCGCTGCGCCGTCGGCAAATTGAATGTCGTGTGCCATCGCTTACGACCGCTTCGTTGAGGATTGAATGATGCGCCTGAGCGCCGAAAGGCCGCCGGAAGCACGCTGTGTCGCTCCGGGAGCCGGCGCGCCCGCGAGGCGCTCGACCAGCGGCCCGAGCGCACGGACGTACGGATCGCGTTCCGCGACTTCGGCGATCAACTTGCCCTGGTTCGCCGCATGCCCGATCGACACGCGCCGCGACGGCAGCGTCGCGACTAGCGACAGTTCGAGCCGTTCTGCGATCTGCGCGGGCATCAACCCGAGCTCGGCGTCAAACTGGTTGACGACGAGCCGGATCCTGTCGGTCGCGGCGCCTGCCTCGCGCAACCCGTCCAGCATCTCGACGGCCGACACGACCGACGCCACTCCCTGGTCGCAAACCAGCCATGCTTCGTCCGCCAGGTTCACGACCTGCGCGATGAATTCGCGATTCGGGAAGCCGCCTAGATCGACGATCTGGTGATCGAAGAACGCGCGCAGCCGGTTCAGCAACGCCGCGCACGACGCCGTCGCCACGTCGCGCAGCTCGGCGAGATTCGGCGGCAGCGTCGTCAGGGCGACGCCGCTCGAGTGGCGCGCGAGCGCAGTCGTCACGAACGTGCGGTCGATCCGGCGCAGGTTGCGCACCGCCTCGACGAAATGGAATTCGCAGCGCGTGTTCAGGAACAACGCGCCGTCGCCGGCCGGCAGCCCGAGATCGAGGAGCGCCGCCGTGTGCGCGGGGTCGGCCGGCCGGCGCTGCATCAGCACCGACAGGTTCGCGGCGAGCGTGCTCACGCCCATCCCGGCGCGCGCGCCGAGCAATGCGGTGACCTTCCCGTGGCGATTCGCCGGCTCACCGACGTTGTCGAGCAACACCCGCGTGATCCGCAGCGCCTCGTCGGCCGGAGCGGAAAAATCGACGAAATCGCGCACCCCCGCGCGCAGCGCGGCGAGTGCTCCTTCCGGTTGCGCGAGCGAGCCCAGTGCGACGACCGGCACGCCCGGATGCGCCGCGCGTATTGCAGCTACCACCATACTTGCAGCCGCGCAATCACCGGAAAAATCGATGAATACCAGTGCCGGATTCAACACGCCGATACGCTGCGACAGCGCGGCGCCGTCGAGCGGTACCCCTTCGACCGCGCCGGCGGACACCAACGATTGCGACAGCCAATGCACATGCGCCGCAAGCGAGGATGCGCAGACGAAGTGGTCGGTGACGGCGGGCTCAGCCAAAGAATAGGTTCTCGCATTCATTTTGGATACTCCCAATGAAGCAAGGCATCGCGCCATGCGCGACGGCCTGCGCGGTCCGGTAACGATTCGGCGCGCTCATTTCGAGAACCCCGGCCCTGCATCCGGCGATGCCATGCCGCCCAGGTACGAACGCCACACCGGACCGTCGCGTTGCTCGGACAGCTCGCCCGGCGTCGCGGGCAGCGGTGCGCCCTGCGCGATCGGTGCAACGAGATGCGGCGTAACGATGATCACGAGTTCCTTGTCGTTCTGCTGGTAGCTCAGATTCTTGAAAAACGCACCGATGATGGGCAGATCGCCCAGGAACGGCACCTTGTTGACGTTGGACGTGGTCTCGCGGTCGATCAGGCCGCCGATCACGAAGCTTTCGCCGTCGCCGAGCTCGACCGTCGTGTCCGCGCGCCGCGTCGTCAGCGCGGGCACCTGCACGCCGTTGATCGTGATCGAATGTACGAAGTCGAGCTGGCTCGACTCGGGCGCGACCTTCAGCGCGATTCGCCGCGGGTTCAGCACGGTCGGCGTGACCGTGAGCCCGACGCCATAGGGTTTCCAATCGATCGAGATCGTGCCGAGCGATTGCGGCACCGGCACCGGAATCTCGCCGCCCGCGAGGAAGTTCGCGCTCTGACCGGACAACGCGACGAGCGTCGGCTGCGCGAGTACTCGGGCCAGGTTGTTCGCCTCGAGAATCGACAGGTCGGCGAACAACCCGCGGGACATAGAATGGATGACGAGGTTGAACGCCGACGAAATCGGCACGTTCGTGTTGTAGGTAAGCGAGCTGTTCGGAGAGCCGGTAATCGATGTCAGCCCCGTCGGCGCGAAGGCCCCGAACGCAAAGCCGTTACTTTGCTTGAAGAAGTTGAGCCCGGCCTGCTTCAGCACCGAGCGGCTGAATTCGACGACCCGCACGTCGACCTGCACGACATTCTTGCCGGAGATCGTCGACGCATCGAGCGTCGTCCCGTCCTTGCCTCCGACTGTCTTCGCCGCATGGACTGCCCGCTGATGCCCGTCGAGCGTTCCGGACGCACCGCCGATCACCGTCGTGCCGCCGTACGTGTTCACGCTCGGCGACGCACCGTCGAGGAGTGCCCGCGCCGCGCCGCTCGTGACGTTCACGTTATAGACTGTCGGCTCGTCGCGGCCGCGTTCCCAGATCATCACGTTCGTCGCGCCGGCACTCTTCGCCACCAGCAGCACACCGCCGCGCCCACCCTTCACGACGAGCACGTCGGCCACCGACGGATCGCCGACCGCGACCCGCTGCAGTGCACGCCCCGTCGCAAGCTGCCGTTGCGCGCCGACTGCAAGGCTGATCGTCCCGCTCGTGTCGGCCGCGTCCGACAGCGGCGGCATCGCCAGCGCGCTCAGCGCAATAGCCAAACCAATCAGTTTCTTTTTCATTGTTTGCCGTCTTCGTCCCGCTCAATAAGCGACCGTTTCGGTACGCCCACCCCGAATCACTTCGATGCTGCCACCGCTCGGATGCCGCGCGACCACCCGTGGCGCCACATGCGGAGCCGGCGCCGTCGCACTCTTCGACAACTCGCCCAGCATCATGCCGGCGGCGGCAAGCGCCGACGGGCTCTTGTCGTCGCCGACGCGAATCGCGACGGTTTGCGCCGCGACATCGTCGTCGCGCGGGTTACGCAGCGCGAGCAGGAGCCGACCGCTCTGCTCGGCGAGCGTCAGTGCGTCGACCTGTGCAGTGGGCACGGCCAGCACCGCGGTCCGCATCCCGACCACCGAGCCGTTCGAACTGTCTCGCTCGGTCGTTGCATCGCCAAACGACAGCACGCGGACCTTCGACATCAGCAGCCGCGCCTGAGTATTCACGATCTCCGCCGTCGACGTCCCGCCGATCGCCACGCCGGTCCCGTCGCGCTTCAGATTCACGAACACGTCGACATAGTTGCCGGGGCGCACGCGGTTGCCGACCGCGTTGGTCTCGTCAACCTTGATCGCGACGGCGCGCTCTCCCGGTGCGATCTGCTCGGCGAGGCCGGACGACAATGCGCTCGCGACGACGGCCGCATGTGCGGGAATGTCGGCTGCCGGGGTGCGACCGACCAGTTGCAGCGGATCGGCGAACGCCCCCTGCGGCGCAGCGGTCGACTGCTGGACCTTCAGCGCATCGGCCGGAATCGGTTGGCCGGCTTGCAACGGCCGAGTCGTCACGACGACCGGCACGCTCTGCGTCGCGACCGTCGAGGCAACCGGCGCGACATCGGCCGGCTTGCGACCGAGCATCCACGCATAGATGCCGAGCAGGATCGCGATCGCGATCAGCAAACCCGCAATGATCTTCGTCAGGTTGTTGGCCATGGTGTTGTTATGTTTCCCCGCTACTCACGATTGAATTCTCCGCGCAACGTTGCCGACCGGGGGCTCTCGACCCGGCACGACGCCGTCGCTGCCGTCTATATGATGTTGACCGGGCTGATCTGGACCATCGCGGTTCCGGTGAGTGTCGAAGGCACCGGCAACAGCGAACCGAGCAGCGGGAACGATGGAATCAGCGGACTCTGCGAGTATGGGTAGGTCAGCGTGATCTGCACGCACAGCATCGTCGGGTCGTACGAACAGTTGCCTTGCTGCGTGGGCGAGCATGTCGACCCTTTCAGCCATGTGGTCAGGTTTGTCGCGGCCGTACATGCGGCCTGGGCTCGCGCCGCCAACGCGGCTTGCTGCGCTGCCTGCACCGACGCGGCCGCCCCGACCTGCTGATAGTTCAGCGCGGCGCGAGCGCCTTCCGTTGCGGCAAGCGTCAGATTCTGCTGGGCCGCGAAGATCATCCCGTACGTGATGATCGCGTACAGGATCAGGAAGAACACCGGCAACATCAGCGCAAATTCGATCGCCGTCGCACCGCGCTCGCGACGTCGCATGCCGGATACCGGACAAACGACCGTCATTGCATCCCCCCGGTCGCGATCCGATACAGGCACCACAGCGCCGCAGGGATCACGAGAAACGCGGCATACGGCGACGCCCGGAAACCGGCGATTTGCATCGTCGGGGAACGCCGCTGCCACAACGCCGATACCGGCGTACGGGTAGCGAAGACCAGCGTGCCGGCATGCGCGAATGCCAGCAGGCTCGCAATGATCCAGAGCCACAGCAACGCATGCGGGCCGCACCACGCGCCGAGTACCGCGAATACCTTGACATCCGCGGCACCCATTACGCGCAGCACAAAAAACGGGAACAGACTCAGAAAACCGACCAGTACGCCAATGAGCGCCTGATTCACGGATATGCCAAATGGATTATGTCCGGCGAGCACAAATGCAGACACGAATCCACCGATCACCAGTGAATTCGGTATACGTCTATGACGGATGTCCTCGAGCGCGACGAGCATCGCCCACGCGAGGAAAACCCCGACGCCAGTTAGCAGGATCATTTACGCCCCGAACGGCAAAACTTACCGCGCGGATTGCCGAAGCAATCCGCGCCCCTAACAGCAGGGAAATGAGCAAAAGCTCGTTCGTTATGCCGCGGGCAGTTTGCTGGCGATGTAGTTGAACGCCCCCGCGATGCCACCCGTCAACGTGGTCATGGCACTGACGAGAGCGACGGCGATAAGCCCGGCGATGAGACCGTACTCGACTGCGGTAACCCCGTCTTCTTCTTGAAGGAAACGCTTGATGATTGCTTTCATTTTATTCCTCGTGCCTGTATTTACGTTTTCTGGCCTTTTATACGTATACGTCCCCGCATATCTGGCCGTTTGCCCCAACCGTTCGCTACATCTGCTGTAACGACAACCGGGTGCGCTTTCTTTATAGGTCGCCCCGAAGGGCATTGCTCACGATTTGATGCAAGTTAACATTCGCGATAGCGCTCCTCCTCGAACGTAGTGTACCGAACCGTACATTTGCTTACATCTGCTCCCGATTCTATATCCGTTCCTATTTAAATTCCAACCTCTTTTCAACCGCTCAGCCGGAAAAAATGATCAGGAGCACAACGTATTTGTACGGCGTTTCGGTACGACTTACACATAGGATTTACGATAGGTTAGATGTGCACGCCTAATCCACCAGTAAAACCATTGCCTCGTCCACTAAGCCTGCGTGGGCCCCCACGTTACGCCGCACGCGTAACGCGAATGTTGTGACGTTACGTTACGAAACGGCCGAAACCGTTCTCATTCATCCGCAGTTAAACAGATTCAACAATCTTTCAATTCCCATAACTTCCTTCTCCCACAAGGAATTGCGTCGTTTAAAACCCGTCGCCGACCCGCCGGGTATCGAAATGGCACGACAGTTGCAGAGTACTCCTCGCACCACTCAACACAACGCAGTTCACAAACACATTTTTAATGCGAGGAAGAAATGGACATTAAGGTTATCCCTCATGGCGTGTTCCGGACGACTCTGATCGCGGCCACCGTTGCAGCCATGCTCTCCCTCTCCGCGTGCGGCGGCTCCGGCTCCATCAGCCAGGGTCTCGGCGGCGGCTCCAGCTCGGGCAGCGGCGACACGATCTCCACGTCGGGCGGCAACGGTACGAGCGGCACCTCGGGTACGAGCGGTACCTCCGGCACCAGCGGAACCTCGGGCACGAGCGGCACCAGCGGTACGTCCGGTACCAGCGGCACCTCGGGTACGAGCGGCACGTCCGGCACGAGCGGAACTTCGGGCACGAGCGGTACGTCCGGCACCTCGGGTGTGTCGTCGAACCCGGTGGGAACTGTCCTCGCAAGCAGCAGCAATATCATCACGAGTGTCGGCGGCACCGTCTCCGGTCTCGGCTCCGTCATCGGCAGCCAGTCGCTGCCGGGCGTCAATCCGGCCACCACGCAAGCCGCGGGCGGCATCGTGCAAAGCGTCGGCGGCGCGGTCACCGCCCTGGGCAACGGCCTCGGTAGCGGCCTCGGCCAGCTCGGCGCAACGAAGGATCCGGTCGGCACCACGGTCGCCAGCACCGGCGGCGTGGTCAATCAGCTCGGCGGCGCGGTCACGCAAACGGGCAACCTGGTCACGAGCCTCGGCAGCGGCCCGCTGTCGCCGCTCGCGCCGGTCACGGGCGCTGTCGGCGGCCTCGTATCGACGCTCGGCGGCGCCGTGTCGAACGGCGGCACCACGCTCACCAACGCACTGTCGACGGGCCCGATTCAGCAGGTCACGCAAACGGTCAGCTCGGCCATCACGCCGATCACGACGATGGTCGGCCAGACGACCCAGACGATCGGCACGGCAACCGGCCTCGGCGCACCGGTCAACACGCTGCTCGGCACGATCGGCAACGGGCTGAACCAGGCCGGCGCCCTGCTCGCATCGACGGGCGGCAACCCGGTCACCACCGGCCTCGGCAACACCGTCTCGTCGACGGGCAACACCGTGAAGGCCGTCGGCGGCCTGCTCACGGGCGGCACCGGCGGCGTGACCAACCCGCTCGCCCCGCTCACGGGTCTCGTCTCGACGGTCACCGGCACACTCGGCGGCGCAACGGGCGGCGGCAGCGGCCCGCTCGCACCGATCACGGGCCTCGTCTCGACCGTCACCGGCACACTTGGCGGCGCAACGGGTGGCGGCAGCGGCCCGCTCGCACCGGTCACGGGCCTCGTCTCGACGGTCACCGGTGCACTGGGCGGCGCAGCAGGCGGTAGCGGCGGCCCGCTGGCACCGGTCACGGGTCTCGTCTCGACGGTCACCGGCGCGCTCGGCGGCGCAACAGGCGGCACCAGCGGCGGCCCGCTCGCGCCGGTCACGGGTCTGCTCGGCGCAGTCACGGGCGCACTCGGCGGCGTAACAGGCGGCGCAGGCGGCAGCAGCCCGCTCGCCCCGGTGACGAACGCCGTCTCCACGGTTACCAGCACGGTCGGCGCACCGGCACTGAGCGGCGGCACGGGTGCCGTCACGAACTCGGGCTCGTCGTCGAATCTGCTTGCGCCCGTCACGTCGCTGATCGGCGGCCTGCTCGGCGGCACGCACGGCAAGTAATCCGACATCCATTCATCGAAAGACAGCGAGGAGTCCATCATGTCCCAGCAACGTTCCATCACGACGGTCGCCCTGCGCCAGTGGCGTGTGCCCCTCACCGCCTTCGCCGCCGCGTGCCTGCTGGCCGCCTGCGGCGGTGGCGGCGTCAGCTCGCCGCCGACCAGCAGCAACGACAACAACAACCCGAGCACGAGCGGCACGCCCGGCACGAGCGGCACCAGCGGCTCGCCGACGGGCACCAAGGGCGTCGTCAGCACGGTCGGCCAGACGGCCACCGACCTCGGCAGCACGGTCGGCAACATCAGCCTGCCGGGCCTCGGCGACGGCGTGACGAAGGGCGTCGGCAGCACGCTCTCCAGCACCGGCACGATCGTCGGCGCGGCCGCCGATGCGGTGAGCAACGGGCTGGGGCAGATCGGCTCGACGAAGGATCCGGTCGGCACCACGGTTGCCGGTCTGGGCAACGTCGTCGGCGCGACCAGCAACACGGTGTCCGGCCTGAGCTCGACGGTCAAGGCGCTGGGCACCGGTCCGCTCGCACCGCTCGCGCCGGTCACGACGCCGGTCGGCACCGTGCTCGATACGGTTGCCAACGGCCTGACGGCCGCCGGCACGACGATCGGCTCGACGCTGTCGTCGGGCGCCGTGCAGCAGGTCACGCAACCGATCAGCTCGGCGATCACGCCGCTCGTGATCACCGCCGGCCAGGTCACGCAGCAGGTTGGCACGACGACCGGCCTCGGCCAACCCGTCTCGGGCCTGCTCGGCCAGATCGGCGGCGCAATCAGCTCGGCCGGCAAGCAAGTCGGCGGCACGTCGAGCCAGCCGCTCGTCGGCGACGTCGGCCAGCTCGTGAGCGCGGTCGGCAATACCGTGACCAACGCGGGCGGCCTCGTCAATCCGAACGGCCCGAACGGCGCGGCACCGATCCCCGGCCTGATCACGAGCCTCGTCGGCGGCTCGACGGCAACCGTCGCGAGCGGCTCGTCGTCGGGTTCCGGTTCGACGAACCCGCTCGGCGGCTTGCTGTCGGGTCTCGGCTCGACGCCGCTCGGCTCGCTCACGGGCGCGCTCGGCGGTGCAACGGGCGGCTCGGCCAGCGGCCCGCTCGCGCCGGTGACCGGCCTCGTCTCCACGGTGACCGGCGCACTGGGCGGCGCAACGGGTGGCGCAGGCAGTGCAAACCCTCTCGCGCCCGTCACCGGTTTGCTGAATACTGTCACCGGAGCAGTTGGCGGTGCAGCAGGGTCCGGGGGCTCGAGCCCGCTCGCGCCGGTCACGTCGCTGGTCGGCAGCGTGTCGGGGACGGCATCGTCGGGCAGTGGTTCGACGGGCCTGCTGGCACCGGTCACGGGGCTGCTGGGTACGCTGGGTAGCGTGGGCAAGTAAGGAGGACGGTCGCGTCATCGCAGCCGGAGCGAATGGCGCGGCCGTACAAACACAACCGGCATTGCGGCACGCGGCGCGCGACACCCTGGTGTCGTGCGCCGGCATTACAAAGAAGACGAAAAGCAAGGCCTACGAGGAAGAACAATGAAATCCAGACTCGACAGATGGATGATGCTGCTCGCCATCGCGGCAGCTGGCACGGCACAGGCGCAAACGCGCGTCGGCGGTAACCCGCTCGATTCCCTCCCCCAGATCAACGCACCGAAGACGGGCCCGAACGTCACCGTTCAGGTCGCACCGCAGGCGCCGCAATTGCAGGAGCTTCTGTCGCGGCATCTGACGCCGACGACGTTCCAGGTCGAAGGCGTGAAGTCGGTGCCGTTCGAGGAAATCACGCGCCGCTTCACACCGCTCGTCGGCAAGGACATCACGATCGGCGAGCTGATCGAAACCGCCAACGGCGTGACGAAGCTGTACCAGGAACGCGGCTACGCACTGTCGTTCGCGTTCGTTCCCGCACAGACGTTCGAGAACGGCGTCGTGCGCATCACGGTGGTCGAAGGCTACGTGTCGGACGTCAAGGTCACCGGCAAACCCGGCGCGATGGAACCGAAGATTCGCGCGATCGCCGCGCACATCACGGCCGATCGCCCGCTGCGCCGCGCGACGTTCGAGCGCTACGTGAACACGTTCGGCCTGCTGCCCGGCCTCACGGTGAAGGCGAATGTCCCGCCGCCGCAAACCACCGACGGCGCGACGACGCTCGAACTCGCGGTGGATCGCAAGCCGTTCAACGTCAGCACGGGTATCGACTTCAACCACCCGGGCGTCCAGGGCCTCATCACCGCAACCGAGAACGGCCTCACGTCGTTCGGCGAGCAGTTGAGCATCTCGGCGCTCGCGCCGCCGGGACGCGACAAGCAGACCTACTTCGCATTCAGCGGCGCAGTGCCGGTCGGCAGCAGTGGCCTGATTACACGCCTCGACGCAAGCACCTATCGCGGCAAGCCGACCAACAATCCAGGCCTGCCGTCATACGTCGAGCGCACCGTGAAGAACGAGAAGCTCGGTCTTTCGGCATCCTATCCGATACTGTTGAACAATCAGCGCAGCCTGCTCGGCACCGTGTCGGGCTATGCGTCGCACAACGAGGACCGCTACCAGAACCAGATCAATGGCGCGACCCTCGATAACCGATCTCAAGTTCGCGTGATGCAACTGCAGCTCGACTACACGAGCGTCCAGCCGAAACAGGTACAGAAGCTGAGCGTCAACGTTGCGAAGGGCTTGAACATCCTCGGCGCGTCGAAAGCGCAGGACATCACCGTCGGTACGACAACGACCTCGGTGGACAACCCGATCTCGCTGACCTTCGTCCGCACCGGCGCGACCTTCACGCAGACGAACGAATGGCCGTTCCGGATCGGCACGTCGGTTTCGCTGACCGGGCAATACAGTCCGGACTCGCTGCCGACGTCCGAACAGATCTCGTTCGGCTCGACCCGTTACGCGCTCGGCTACCAGCCGGGCGAAACGTCGGGCGACTCCGGCTGGGGGATGTCACTGGAAGTCAACCGCGGTTTCACACCGGGCTGGACGTATCTGAAATCGATCACGCCGTACGTCGCATATGACATGGCGCGCGTGTATCTGCACTCGGGCACGCCATCGCCGAGCCGCATGTCGTCGGTCGGCATCGGCGTGCGGCTCACGGACAGCCGCTACTACAGCCTCGACCTGAACGTCGCCAAACCGGTGGGCGACGCACCGGTCGAAAGCGCGTCACGCAGCCCGCGCATCAACGCCGCATTCTCGTATCAGCTCAACTGATCGGTCACCAAAGTCACGAAACAGCCCGCGTCATGCGGGTTGTTTCGATTAGAGTCCCCTCTATCAAACGTGGCGCGCGGTTTCACGTATTCTGGCGAAGCTCGCAACAGGCCCGCCCCATGTAGACGGTCGTGCGAGCGAATCGAACAGACATGCAAAACAAGGAGGATGACAATGATTCAACTGACCCGCCCGTTGCGTGCAATCGCCATTGCCGGCGCCCTGCTCGCGTGCGCAGCCCCCACGTTCGCGCAAGCCGACAGCCCCGTCGGCATGTGGCAGACGATCGACGACAACACCCATCAACCGAAGGCACTCGTGCAGATCGCCGAGGACGGCGACGGCTCGCTGACGGGCAAGGTCGTCAAGGGCCTCGGTGCGAACGATACGCCCGATCGCCGCTGCACCGCGTGCACGGACGAGCGCAAGGATCAGCTCATCAAGGGCATGACGATCATCAAGGCGATGAAGAAGGAAGGCGACCACTGGGACGGCGGCAACATTCTCGACCCGGAGAACGGCAAGGTCTACAAGTGCAAGATGACGCTTGAAGACGGCGGCCAGAAGCTCGTGGTGCGCGGCTACATCGGCGTGTCGCTGCTGGGCCGGTCGCAGACCTGGGTTCGCCAGCAATAACGCAGTACGCGCCGAAACGCGCGGCTCAATGAAAAAATCGGCCTGCGACGACGTCGCCAGGCCGATTTCTTTTGGTGCGTGCACAACGAAAACCAATGGGCATCACGCCGCTCGCTTCATCGCATCCGATGCATAGCTACCCGGTGCACGATACGCGGGCGCCGCGTTGCTACGCGCCTCCGCCGCCTTCGATTGCGTGTGCTTGCGCATTCGCGCGGACAGTTCATTGCACAGATTCATGCCGGCGTCGCCATAGAGCTCGCGCATCACGTTCATCAGCGTGCCCGTTTCGTGCCACGCCTTGAAGCGGCGATGGCATGTTTGATATGACGGGTAACGGCGCGGCATGGCCGACCAGGTTGCACCACTGTAGATCACCCAGAGCACACCGTTCAGCACGGCCCGCGTATTGGCTAACGGCCGGCCGCGCAACTCGGTGCGCGGCTGCATTTCGGGCAGAAGCGGCGCGACGCAGCGCCATTCGTGGTCGGTTAAATCGCGATACGGTGTCATGGACATCTCCAGCCTTAATAACCATGACACCACAATATCGGCTCACCTCAACGATGAATATAAGACAAATCCGAAAATACCCGAAGATTGGCCGAATTTAACCGAAATTGAAGTTTAAATTCCGCCAATGGCGAGCGCCCTCGATCAGCTCAGGTCAACGACGTATCGACGATGCGGCGCGGCGTTTCGAGATATTCCTTCGACTGCATTTCGACGATGCGCGAGACCGTACGCGCGAATTCGTTGGCCATCGGGCCTTCGACGTACAACGCTTCGGCCGGCACCGCCGCGGACATCAGCAGCTTGACCTTGTGATCGTACAGCACGTCGATGAGCCACGTGAAGCGGCGCGCTTCGGACGCCATCCGCGGCGACATCTGCGGCACCTCGGACAGCACGATCGCATGAAAGCGGCTCGCCAGTTCGAGGTAGTCGTTCTGCGAACGCGGGCCGCCGCACAGCGTCGCGAAATCGAACCATACGACGCCGTCCGCCTTGCGCAGCGCCTTCAGTTCACGCTTCTCGATATGCAGGATCGGGCTCTCGTCGGGCACGGCCGCGAGCTTGCCGAATGCATGGCGCAGTTCGCGATCGGCTTCCGCGCCGAGCGGCGTGTGATACATCTTCACCTGCGCGAGCGTGCGCTGGCGATAGTCGACCCCCGCATCGACGTTGAGCACGTCGAGCTTTTCCTTGATCAGCGCGATCGCCGGCAGCATGCGGTCGCGATGCAGGCCGTCCGGATACAGGTCGTCGGGATCGTAATTGGACGTCATCACGAACTGCACGCCGTTGTTGAACAGGCGATCGAGCAAGCGATACAGGATCATCGCGTCGGCGATGTCCGACACGTGGAATTCGTCGAAGCAGATCAGCCGGTAACGCTTCGCGATGCGGCGCGCGAGTTCGTCGAGCGGATCGGCCTGCCCTTTCAGCTCCTCGAGCTCGCGGTGCACTTCGCGCATGAATTCGTGGAAATGCAGGCGCGTCTTGCGCTGCACGGGCACGACTGCGTAGAAGCTGTCCATCAGGAAGCTCTTGCCGCGACCGACACCGCCCCACATGTAGACGCCGCGCGGCAGGTCCGGATGAATGATGAGCTTCTTGAAAGCATTCGAGCGGCGCGCCTTGTATTCGACCCACTCGTCGAAACAGCGCTGCAGGCGGTCGACGGCCGCGCGCTGAGCGGGATCGGACTGATAGCCGCGCGTGGTCAGTTCGCGCGTGTAGTATTCGGTGACGTTCATCGGGCAAACCGGAAAGAACGAAGGCGAGCGGGAAACCCCGCCCGCCTTCGTCATGAGACGGCCGCGCCGGCCGACGGCCGGCAGGCGCTACACCGTGCTCAGCTGTTCAGCGAGCGCTTGTCGACCGCGAGCGCCGCTTCGCGCATCACTTCCGACATCGACGGGTGCGGATGGCAGATGCGGGCGATGTCTTCCGACGCCGCCTTGAACTCCATCGCCACCACGGCTTCCGCGATCAGGTCCGACGCGTTCGCTGCGATCACGTGCACGCCGAGCAGTTCGTCGGTCTTTGCGTCCGCAATCATCTTCACGAAACCGTCCGGCGCGTTCATGCCGAGCGCGCGGCCGTTGATCGAGAACGGGAACTTGCCCGTCTTGATCTCGCGGCCTTCGGCCTTCAGCTGCTGTTCCGTCTTGCCGACCCATGCGATTTCCGGGTACGTGTAGATCACCCACGGAATGCAGTTGTAGTCGATGTGCGGCTTCTGCCCGTCGATCACTTCCGCGACCAGCACGCCTTCGTCTTCCGCCTTGTGCGCGAGCATCGGGCCGCGCACCACGTCGCCGATCGCGTACACGTTCGGCACCGCCGTGCGGCAGTGGTCGTCCACGTCGATGAAGCCGCGCTCGTTCGCCTTCAGGCCGATCGCTTCGAGGCCGAGGTTGTCGGTGTTCGGCACGCGGCCGACCGACACGATCAGGCGGTCGGCGTCGAGCGTCTGCGCGTTGCCGTCCTTGTCCGTGTAGGCGATCGACACGCCGTCGGCGGTCGTCTTCACGTCGCCGATCTTCACGCCGAGATGGATGTCGAGGCCCTGCTTCTTGAACAGCTTCGCCGCTTCCTTCGCAAGCGCTTCGTCGGCTGCGCCGAGGAACGCCGGCAGCGCTTCGAGCACCGTCACGTCGGCACCGAGGCGGCGCCACACCGAGCCGAGCTCGAGGCCGATCACGCCCGCGCCGATCACGGCGAGCTTCTTCGGCACCGAGTCGAATGTCAGCGCACCTTCGTTGTCCGACACGATCTTGTTGTCGACCGGAACGTTCGGCAAGTGACGCGCCTTCGAACCCGTCGCGATGATCACGTTCTTCGCGGTGACGACTTCGGTTTCACCCTCGCCGCTCACTTCGATCTGCACGCCAGCATCGGTCTTGCCGGTGAACTTGCCATGGCCCTTCAGCCAGGTGATCTTGTTCTTCTTGAACAGGAACTCGATCCCGCTCGTCATCTTCTCGACGATCGCGTCCTTGCGGCCGAGCATCTTCGCGACGTCGATCTTCACGCCGTCGACCGTGATGCCGTGGTCGGCCAGGTGATGCGACGTGTTCTCGAACTCTTCCGACGACGCGAGCAGCGCCTTCGACGGGATGCAGCCGACGTTCAGGCAGGTGCCGCCGAGCTTCAGCGCGCCGGCCGGGTTCTTCCACTTCTCGATACAGGCAACGGTCTTGCCGAGCTGCGCGGCGCGAATCGCGGCGATGTAGCCGCCGGGGCCGGCGCCGATCACGACGACGTCAAATTCCTTGGACATGACAATCCTTTCTACTTGTACGTCCGCAGGTTCACGCGTGGGCGCGAACCTGCGGACGGATCGATGCAGTGAGACTCGGCTTACAGGTCGAGCAGCAGGCGGGCCGGATCTTCCAGCGCATCCTTCATCGCGACGAGCGACAGCACGGCTTCGCGGCCGTCGATGATGCGGTGGTCGTACGACAGCGCCAGGTAGTTGATCGGGCGAATCACGATCTGGCCGTTTTCGACGACCGGGCGCTCCTTCGTCGCGTGCACACCGAGAATGGCCGACTGCGGCGGGTTGATGATCGGGGTCGACAGCATCGAACCGAACACGCCGCCGTTCGAGATCGAGAACGTACCGCCCGTCATTTCCTCGATCGACAGCTTGCCGTCCTTCGCCTTCTGGCCGAATTCGGCGATCTTCTTCTCGATCTCGGCGAGGCTCAGCTGATCCGCGTTGCGCAGGATCGGCACGACCAGGCCGCGCGGGGAACCGACAGCGATACCGATGTCGAAGTAGCCGTGATAGACGATGTCGTTACCGTCGATCGACGCGTTCACGAGCGGGAACTTCTTCAGCGCATGGACAGCCGCCTTCACGAAGAACGACATGAAGCCGAGCTTCACGCCGTGTTCCTTCTCGAACTTGTCCTTGTACTTGTTACGCAGTTCCATGACCGGAGCCATGTTCACTTCGTTGAACGTCGTCAGGATCGCGTTGGTCTGCTGCGATTCGAGCAGGCGCTCGGCGATACGCGCACGCAGGCGCGACATCGGCACGCGCTGTTCCGGACGGTCGTTCAGCCACGTCGCTGCCGACGCCGGCACCTTCACTTCCGGCAGCGCCGGCTTCGCGGCGGCGGTCTTCGCCGGCGCGGCGGCCGGAGCGGCCTTCGGTGCGTTGCCCGCGGCCAGCGCGTCGCCCTTCGTGACGCGGCCGTCGCGGCCCGAACCTGCGACGTCGCCCGTCGACAGGCCCTTCTCGGCCAGCAGCTTCGCTGCGGCCGGCGATGCGGCGGTCGAGCTCGATGCGGTCGCGGCAGCCGGCTGTGCGGCCGGCGCGGCTGCGGCAGGTGCTGCTGCCGGCTTGACTTCGGCGGCGCCTGCCGCTGCTTCGGCAGCACCTGCCTTCGCTTCGGTGTCGATCGTCGCGATCAACTGATCGGCGACCACCGTGTCACCGTCGTTCTGCAGCACTTGCGCGAGCACGCCCGCTGCCGGCGCCGGCACTTCGAGGACGACCTTGTCGGTCTCGAGTTCGATCAGGATTTCGTCCTGCGCGACTGCTTCGCCCGGCTTCTTCTTCCACTGCAGCATGGTGGCTTCCGACACCGACTCCGAAAGCTGGGGGACTTTGACTTCTACGATAGCCATGTGATTTTCCTGGATGCTTAATCTGGGTAATGACGAGGTTCGTGCGATTCCTTCGGCCGATGCGGCGCGCGACGCGCCCGGCAGGCCAAAGGCGACGGGAAAGCGCCGCGCGCCTTCCCGTTTCGCTTGACGTCGGTTATTTCGCGATCGACGCGCTCTTCAGGCGGCCGAATGCACCTTCGATCAGGGCCTTCTGCTGCTCGTAGTGCTTCGCGTAGTAGCCAACCGCCGGCGAGGCCGAAGCCGGACGGCCGCTGTATGCCAGCTTCTGCCCTTCCTTCATGCCTTCCTTCAGGTGGTGCTCGACGTAGAACCAGGGGCCCTGGTTCTGCGGCTCGTCCTGCACCCAGACCACTTCAGTCGCGTTCTCGTACTTCTTCATTTCGGCTTCGAACTGCTTGTGCGCGAACGGGTACAGCTGCTCGATACGGATGATCGCGACGTCGTTCGCCTTCGCTTCGCGGCGATGCGCGACGAGGTCGTAGTACACGCGGCCCGAGCACGCCAGCACGCGCTTGACCTTCTTCGCGTCGATGCCGCCGTCGGTTTCGCCCAGCACCGGCTGGAACGAACCCTTCGCCAGTTCCGACAGGTCCGACACCGCTTCCTTGTGACGCAGCAGCGACTTCGGCGTCGCGATGATCAGCGGCTTGCGGAACAGGCGGATCATCTGGCGACGCAGCAGGTGGAAAATCTGTGCCGGCGTCGTCGGCTGAACGACCTGCATGTTGTGGTCTGCGCACAGTTGCAGGAAACGCTCGATACGCGTGGACGAGTGTTCCGGACCCTGGCCTTCGTAGCCGTGCGGCAGCAGCATCGTGAGGCCCGACACGCGGCCCCACTTCACTTCGCCCGACGAGATGAACTGGTCGATCACGACCTGCGCGCCGTTGACGAAGTCGCCGAACTGCGCTTCCCACAGCACGAGCGTGTTCGGCTCGGCGGTCGAGTAACCGTATTCGAAGCCCAGCACGGCTTCTTCCGACAGCACCGAGTCGATCACCGTGAACTTCGCCTGACCTTCGGCGATGTTCTGCAGCGGCACGTACGTACCGTCGTTCCAGCGTTCGCGGTTCTGGTCGTGCAGCACCGCGTGACGGTGCGTGAACGTGCCGCGGCCCGAGTCCTGGCCCGTCAGGCGCACCGAGTAGCCCGATGCGACGAGCGACGCGAATGCGAGGTGTTCGCCCATGCCCCAGTCGAGCGGCTGGTCGCCGCGCGCCATGTTGCGGCGGTCGTTGATCACGCGCTCGACGAGCGGGTGAACCTTGAAGTTTTCCGGGACCGTCGTGATGCGTTCGCCCAGGCGCTTCAGTTCGGCGAGCGGCACGGCCGTGTCGGCTGCATCCGTCCACTTGCGGTTCAGGAACGGCACCCAGTCGACCGCGTACTTGCTCTTGTAGTTCGACAGGACCGGATCGACGGTATGGTGGCCGTCGTCCATCGCCTTGCGGTACGCCTTCACGTAGTTGTCGGTGTCTTCCGCGGTGATCACGCCCTGCTGCACGAGCTTTTCGGCGTACAGCGCACGGGTGCCCGGGTGCTGCGCGATCTTCTTGTACATCAGCGGCTGCGTGACCGCCGGCGTGTCCTGCTCGTTGTGACCCAGCTTGCGGAAGCAGACGATGTCGATGACGACATCCTTGTGGAACTGCATCCGGTAGTCGATCGCGATCTGGATCGCGAGCACGACGGCTTCCGGATCGTCGCCGTTCACGTGCAGCACCGGCGCTTCGATCATCTTGACGACGTCGGTGCAGTACAGCGTCGAGCGCGCGTCGCGCGGGTCGGACGTCGTGAAGCCGATCTGGTTGTTGATGACGATGTGCAGCGTGCCGTGCGTGCCGTAACCGCGCGTCTGCGCGAGGTTCAGCGTTTCCATCACGACGCCCTGGCCAGCGAAGGCCGCGTCGCCGTGGATCTGCACCGGCAGCACTTGCAGGCCGTCTTCGTCGCCGCGGCGGTCCATCCGCGCCTTCGCGGAACCTTCGACCACCGGGTTCACGATTTCGAGGTGCGACGGGTTGAACGCGAGCGACAGGTGGACCGGGCCGCCTTCCGTCGACACGTCCGACGAGAAGCCCTTGTGGTATTTCACGTCACCGGCCGGCAGGTCGTCGACGTGCTTGCCTTCGAATTCGGCGAACAGGTCGGCCGGCATCTTGCCCAGCGTGTTGACCAGCACGTTCAGGCGGCCGCGGTGAGCCATGCCGATGATGATTTCCTGCACGCCGCTCTTGCCCGCATGCTGGACGACTTCGTCCATCGCCGCGATGAAGCTTTCGCCGCCTTCGAGCGAGAAGCGCTTCTGGCCGACGTACTTGGTGTGCAGGTAGCGCTCGAGGCCTTCGGCGGCCGTCAGGCGATTCAGGATGTGCTTCTTCTTGTCGGCCGAGAAGGCCGGCGTCGCGCGGGTCGACTCCAGGCGCTCCTGCCACCAGCGCTTCTGTTCCGGATCGCTGATGTACATGAACTCGGCGCCGATCGTGCCGCAGTACGTATCGCGCAGACCCTTGACGATGTCGCGCAGCGAAGCCTGGTCGAAACCGAAGTACAGGTTGCTTGCGCTGTACGTCTGGTCGAGGTCGCCTTCGGAGAAGTCGTAGAACGCGGGTTCGAGTTCGGGAATGGCGGGACGTTCGCGTCGCTTCAGCGGATCGAGATTGGCCCATTGCGAGCCGAGGAAGCGGTAGGCGCTGATGAGCGACTGGACGTGCACCTGCTTGCGTGCGGTCGCGAGATTGCTGGTGCTTTCGCGCGGAATGAAGGCATTGGCCTTCGCACGCTCGGCGAACGATTCGACGATCGGGAAGTGAGCGACGTCATTGGCGTTCGAGCCGTCCGTTGCAGGCACGTTCTGCAGCGCGTCGAAATACTCTCGCCAGTTCTCCGGCACCGATGCCGGATTGTTGAGGTATGCATCGTACAGTTCTTCAACGTACGAAGCATTGCCGCCGAACAAATAGGAGTTCAGCTGAAACTGCTTCATTACATCTGACATTTTACGCTCACCTTTCTTCGAGCTTCTCGAGAAATAGCGGGTTACTCAACCTTCCGCGACACGGCCTGACCGTTTAGCGGATTGCGAATCAAGTCTTGCTTGGAAGGACCTAAAACTTGCGTGCGCGCAGCATATCACAGAACCGATACCGGAGTTCACGGCGAAACGTCCGTGAAAGCACCGTGCGGCGGGGTTTTGCCGGATTGCCGCGCCCCGCGGGAACAGTGTTTTGCAGGCAGCCCGGCTGCACGCTGCGCGGATGCGAAAAAGGCTGCCCGAAGGCAGCCTTTTCGTCGTGCTCGGGAACAGTCGATGCTTAGTCGACCGCGCCTTCGCGGCTCGCGCGGCGACGCTCGTGCTCCTTCAGGAAGCGCTTGCGCAGGCGAATCGACTGCGGCGTCACTTCGACGAGCTCGTCGTCGTCGATGAATTCGACCGCGTATTCCAGCGACATCTGGACCGGCGGCACGAGACGCACGGCTTCGTCGGTACCCGACGCGCGCACGTTGGTCAACTGCTTGCCCTTGATCGGGTTCACGACGAGGTCGTTGTCGCGGCTGTGGATGCCGATGATCATGCCCTCATACAGCGCGTCGCCCGGCTTCACGAACATGCGGCCGCGATCCTGCAGCTTCCACAGTGCGTACGCCACCGCGGCGCCGTCGTCCTGCGAGATCAGCACGCCGTTGCGGCGCTCGAAGACCGAGCCGTCCTTGACCGGTGCGTACGAGTCGAAGATGTGGCTCATCAGGCCCGTGCCGCGCGTGAGCGTCAGGAATTCGCTCTGGAAGCCGATCAGGCCACGCGCCGAGATCTTGTACTCCAGACGCGTGCGGCCGCGGCCGTCCGACGCCATGTCGAGCATTTCGCCCTTGCGGCGGCCCAGCTCTTCCATCACGCCGCCCTGGTGTTCGTCCTCGACGTCGACCGTCAGCAGCTCATACGGCTCGTGACGCACGCCGTCGATCTCCTGCATCACGACGCGCGGACGCGACACGGCCAGCTCGTAGCCTTCGCGGCGCATGTTCTCGACGAGAATCGTCAGGTGCAGTTCGCCGCGGCCCGACACTTCGAACACCGTTTCGTCGCCGGTATCCTTCACGCGCAGCGCGACGTTGTGGTTCAGTTCCTTCATCAGACGGTCGCGGATCTGGCGGCTCGTCACGAACTTGCCTTCGCGGCCGGCGAGCGGCGACGAGTTGACGAGGAAGTTCATCGTCAGCGTCGGCTCGTCGACGGTGATCATCGGCAGCGCTTCCGGCGTGTCGATCGCGCAGATCGTCGCGCCGATGCCGACGTCTTCAATACCGTTGATCAGCACGATGTCGCCCGCTTCGGCCGATTCGACCTGCACGCGCTCCAGGCCCTTGAACGACAGCACCTGGTTGATCTTGCGGTTCAGCACGTCGCCTTCCGGGCCGAAGCGCATCACGACCGGCTGGCCCGGCTTGATGCGGCCGCGCGTGATGCGGCCGACACCGATCCGGCCGACGTACGTCGAAAAGTCGAGCGACGTGATCTGGAGCTGCAGCGGCGCGTCCGGATCGGCCGGGCGAACCGGCACGTGCGCGAGGATCGCCTCGAACAGCGGGCGCATGTCGCCGTCGCGAGCAGCCGGGTCGAGCGACGCATAGCCGTTCAGGCCCGATGCGTAGACGATCGGGAAGTCGAGCTGCTCTTCGGTCGCGCCGAGCTTGTCGAACAGGTCGAAGGTCTGGTTGATGACCCAGTCGATCCGCGCGCCCGGACGATCGATCTTGTTGACGACGACGATCGGCTTCAGGCCGAGCGCGAGCGCCTTCTTCGTGACGAAGCGCGTCTGCGGCATCGGGCCTTCGACCGCGTCGACGAGCAGCAGCACCGAGTCGACCATCGACAGCACGCGCTCGACTTCGCCGCCGAAGTCAGCGTGCCCCGGCGTGTCGACGATGTTGATGTGCGTGCCTTCGTATTCGACCGCGCAGTTCTTCGCGAGAATCGTGATCCCGCGCTCTTTTTCGATGTCGTTCGAGTCCATCACCCGCTCCGCAATCTGCTGGTTCTCGCGGAAGGTGCCGGACTGGCGGAGCAGTTGGTCGACGAGCGTGGTCTTGCCGTGGTCGACGTGGGCGATGATGGCGATATTGCGAAGGGCGCGGGTCATAGAAACCTGGAAATCGTTTGAACGCGCAAACGCGCGCGCTCCGTTTTTCAGGGGCGCGCGCGTTGCAGCTTGGAAAGCATTAAATTATAGCACGTACGCGTGTCGAAAGCTGACCCGCGCGTTGCAACGCAGCAAACCGGGGCGCCCCGCCCTCCTCTCCCGAACAGCCCAACTCTCTCGCCCACCATCGCCGGCGGGCCGAAAAACCCTTATCGAGACAAGGGATTCTCGCCATACAGAGCGCGTGCTTTGCCGTTCGATTAACATTTGCCGCGGCAAGCAATTGTGCCTATACTGCTGCCTAGTCAACTATTGCAGCTTCAGGGTTTTATGTCGGATTCTCCTACCCCACCGCCCGTTTCGCCGCTGTCTTCGTATCAGATGAACGACAGCGTCGGTTATCTCATGTCGCGCGTGAAGTCGGTGATGACCAATCTCGTCACGCAGCGCACGCAGGAAGAGCTCGGCATCACGGGCACGCAGGCGAGCATGCTGTTCATGATCGCGGTCGGCAAGTGCTCGACGGCCGCCGAACTCGCGCGCGAATACGGGATCGACGCAAGCGCGGTCACGCGCCTGCTCGACCGGGTCGAGAAACGCGGCCTGCTGTCGCGCGTGCGCAGCATCGAGGACCGACGCGTCGTGCGCCTCGAGCTCACCGACGAAGGCCGTGCGCTGGCCGAACGGCTGCCGCCCATTTTTCGCAGCGTGCTCGACCAGGTGCTGGACGGGTTTACGCCGGAAGAAGTTGGGTTCCTGAAGAGCATGCTGCGCCGTATTCTCAGCAACTATTGCGAGACGGCCGGCGGTAGCATCACGTAATAGTTGCCATAACAATTACTTTTGACAGATTAATGTAAGGAAATCCTTGCAGTGTCCATCATTCATTCCGAGTCAGGGGTTAGCGCGATGAAATCCTCCCCGTTGTCCGTGCGCGCCGGGTCGTGCCGCGCCGCCGTCGCCGCCGCGGTCGCCGCGCTGGCGCTGGCGGGCTGCGCGAATTACATCGGCATCAAGAGCGACAAGCAGATCGCCCCCGCGTCGCAATTCGAATCCGCCCAGAGCCTGCCGGCCCAGGGCGGCCAGTGGCCGGCGCTCGATTGGGCCAGCCAGTTCGGGGATCCGCAACTGCCGAAGCTGATCGACGAAGCGCTGCAGGGCAACCCGTCGATCGCACAGGCGCAGGCGCGCATCGCGAAAGCCTCGTCGTACATCGAATCGTCGCGCTCGAACCTCATGCCGAAGGCCGAAGCCAGCTATTCGTGGACGCGTGAACTGTATTCGTCGAACGCACTGTTCCCGCCCCCGTACGGCGGCCAGTGGTACAGCGAGAACAACGCGCTTGCGAGCGCCTCGTGGGAACTCGACCTGTGGGGCAAGAACCGCGAGCGCCTGCACACGGCCGTGTCGCAGGAAAAGGCCGCCGAAGCCGACATGCAACAGGCGCGCATCACGCTCGCGTCGTCGGTCGCACGCACCTACAACTCGCTCGCACAGCTCTATGCGCTGCGCGACATCGCGCAACGCGAGATCAGCAACCGCGAGACGGTCGGCAAGATCACCGACGGCCGCGTATCGGCCGGCCTCGATACCAACGTCGAACGCCAGACGGCCCGCGGCAACATCGCGACGACCCAGGCCTCGCTGTCGGACCTCGACGGCCAGATCACGACGGTGCGTTACCAGCTCGCCGCGCTGCTCGGCAAGGGCCCGGATCGCGGGCTGCAGATCGCGGCGCCCGTGATGAACCCGAGCGGCGACGTCACGCTGCCCCGCAACCTGCCAGCCGATCTCGTGTCGCGCCGCCCCGACATCGTCGCCGCGCGCTGGCAGGTCGAAGCCGCGATGCACGACGTGAAGGAAGCGAAGGCCGAGTTCTACCCCGACGTGAACCTCGCGGCCGGTTTCGGCTTCGATGCGTTCGGCTGGGGCAAATTCCTGAACTTCGCGAGCCGCCAGGCGCAGTTCGGCCCGGCCATCCACCTGCCGATCTTCGATGCCGGCGCGCTGCGCGCCCAGCTCAAGGGCCGCTACGCCGATTTCGACCTGTCGGTGGCGAACTACAACCAGACGCTGATCAGCGCGCTGAACGACGTCGCGACGCAAGTCGCGTCGATCCGCGCGGTCGATCGCCAGATGGGCGACGCCCAACGTGCGCTCGACGCATCGACGCGTGCGTACGATCTCGCGGTCATCCGCTACAAGGCCGGCCTGTCGCCGCAACTGCAGGTGCTGACGGCGGACAGCAACCGCCTCGCATCGGAGCAGACCGTGACCAACCTGAAGATGCGCCGGCGCGATATGCAGCTTGCCCTGATCAAGGCGCTCGGCGGCGGGTTCGACGCGACCGGCACGCCGCTCGCCGCGCCCGATGCGGCCACGCCGACCAAACAGGCCGCCAACTGAGCCGGCACCACCACTACGCAGACACTCGAAATAACGGACGGAGAAAATCGCCATGAGCGACCAACAAAACGCCGCCAGCGCGCAGCCGCAGAACAACGGCAAGCGCAAACGAATGATGACGCTGCTCGTCGCGGTCATCGTGATCGCGGCCATCGCATACGGCCTGTACTACTTCCTCGTCGCCCGCTTCCATGAAGACACCGACGATGCATACGTGAACGGCAACGTCGTGCAGATCACGCCGCAGGTCACCGGCACCGTGATCGCCGTGAAGGCGGACGACACGCAAACGGTCAAGGCCGGCGATCCGCTCGTCGTGCTCGACCCGGCCGATTCGCAGGTCGCGCTGCAGCAGGCCGAAGCCAACCTCGCGCAGACGGTGCGCCAGGTGCGCGGCCTGTTCGTCAACGACGACCAGTACCGCGCGCAAGTCGCGCTGCGCCAGTCGGACCTGTCGAAGGCCCAGGACGACCTGCGTCGCCGCGTGGCCGTCGCGCAGACCGGCGCCGTGTCGCAGGAAGAGATCTCGCACGCCCGCGACGCGGTGAAGGCCGCGCAGGCATCGGTCGACGCCGCGCAGCAGCAGCTCGCGTCGAATCGCGCATTGACCGCGAACACGACGATCGCATCGCACCCGAACGTGTTGGCTGCCGCCGCGAAGGTGCGCGACGCGTACCTCGCGAACGCACGTAACGTGCTGCCGGCGCCGGTCACCGGCTACGTCGCGAAGCGCTCGGTGCAGGTCGGCCAGCGCGTGTCGCCCGGCAACCCGCTGATGTCTGTGGTGCCGCTCAATGCCGTGTGGGTCGACGCGAACTTCAAGGAAGTCCAGCTGAAGCACATGCGCATCGGCCAGCCGGTCGAGATGACGGCCGACATCTACGGCTCGTCGGTCACGTACCACGGCAAGGTCGTCGGCTTCTCGGCCGGCACGGGCTCGGCGTTCTCGCTGCTGCCCGCGCAGAACGCGACCGGCAACTGGATCAAGGTCGTGCAGCGCCTGCCGGTGCGGATCGAGCTCGACCCGAAGGATCTCGACAAGCATCCGCTGCGCATCGGCCTGTCGATGCAGGTCGACGTGGACATCAAGGACGAACGCGGCGACCAGCTCGTCAACGCACCGAACACCGTCTACGAGACCAACGTGTTCGCGAAATACGGCGACGAGGCCGACGCCGAAATCGCGCGCATCATCGCCGAGAACACAGGCGGCAACGCGTCGGCGCCGGTCGCGGCGAAGCAGAGCAGCACCGCGAAAATGATGTAACCGTTCCGACTTCGGAAAGGCAATCGACATGGCACAGGCTCCTGCCTCCTACCCGCCCTTGCAGGGCGGCCAACTCGTGCTCGGGACGATCGCGGTATCGCTCGCGGTGTTCATGAACGTGCTCGACACGTCCATCGCGAACGTCGCGATCCCGACCATCTCGGGCGACCTCGGCGTGTCGTCCGACCAGGGCACATGGGTCATCACGTCGTTCGCGGTCGCGAACGCAATCTCGGTGCCCCTGACCGGCTGGCTGACCGACCGCTTCGGGCAGGTCCGCCTGTTCCTCGCGTCGATCATCCTGTTCGTCATCTCGTCGTGGATGTGCGGACTGGCGCCGACCCTGCCGTTTCTGCTCGCGTCGCGCGTGCTTCAGGGCGCGGTCGCCGGGCCGATGATTCCGCTGTCGCAATCGCTGCTGCTGTCGAGCTATCCACGTGCGAAAGCGCCAATGGCGCTCGCCCTGTGGTCGATGACGACGCTGATCGCGCCGGTCGCGGGGCCGATCCTCGGCGGCTGGATCTCGGACAATTATTCGTGGCCGTGGATCTTCTATGTGAACATCCCCGTCGGGATCGCCGCTGCGCTCGCTACGTGGTCGATCTACCGTACGCGCGAATCGACCGTGCGCCGCGCGCCGATCGACGGTGTCGGCCTTGCGCTGCTCGTGCTGTGGGTCGGCTCGCTGCAGATCATGCTCGACAAAGGCAAGGATCTCGACTGGTTCGCGTCGACCACGATCGTCGCGCTCGCGTTGATCGCGGTCATCTCGTTCGCGTTCTTCGTGATCTGGGAGCTGACCGCGGAACATCCGGTCGTCGACCTGTCGCTGTTCCGCATGCGCAACTTCACGGGCGGCACGATCGCGCTCGCAGTCGGCTACGGGCTCTACTTCGGCAACCTCGTGCTGTTGCCGCTGTGGCTGCAGACCCAGATCGGCTATACGGCGACCGATGCGGGCCTCGTGATGGCGCCCGTGGGGCTGTTCGCGATCCTGCTGTCGCCGCTGACCGGTAAGTTCCTGCCGCGCACGGACCCGCGCTACATCGCGACCGCCGCGTTCCTCACGTTCGCGCTGTGCTTCTGGATGCGTTCGCGCTACACGACCGGCGTCGACGAATGGTCGCTGACGCTGCCGACGCTCGTGCAGGGTATCGCGATGGCGGGCTTCTTCATCCCGCTCGTGTCGATCACGTTATCCGGCCTGCCCGGCCACCGCATTCCAGCGGCGTCCGGCCTGTCGAACTTCGTGCGGATCATGTGCGGCGGCATCGGTACGTCGATCTTCCAGACCGCGTGGGATCATCGGAACAACTTCCACCACGCGCAACTGGTCGAACAGGCGAATCCGTACAACCCGACGTTCAATCAGGCCGTCACTCAGATGGGTAATCTCGGGCTCACGCAGCAGCAGGCGCACGGCCTGATCAACAACATGGCCACGCAGCAGGCCGCGCAGCTCGGCGTGAACGATCTGTTCTACATTTCGGCAGCGATCTTCGTGCTGCTGATCGGATTGATCTGGATCACCAAGCCCGAACGCGCGGGCGGCGGCGATGCCGGTGCGGCGGCGTCGGCGGCGCACTGAGCGCTACCCGGCCGCGCATCACCGCGCGATCACGCCAAACAAAAAGCCCGGTCTAATTCGACCGGGCTTTTTTTCATTCTGCGGCGTGCACGTGCGTGCGCCGCAGTGTCATTGCGCCGTCACGACGAGCCGTTCCGGTGCGAGCACGCCATTCGCCTTGCGTGCCACGCCGAGCAATCGCGTTGCGTCGTACACGCGCACGCGCTCGCCGTCGGCCGCGCCGATCGGCTCGAGCGCCGACAGCGGCAGGCGCTGGCCGTGCAGGAACCGCTTCGCGGACGCGTCGTCGAGCCGAATGGCCGGAAACGTGGACAGCAGCGCATCGACCGGCTGGAGCCATGCATCGCGCGCCGATTCGGCAGCATCCGACAGCGCATCGAGCGTCACCGCGTGCTCGAGCGTCAGCGCACCGACGCCCGTGCGACGCAGCATCGTCAGATGCGCGCCGCAACCCAGCGCCTCGCCGATATCCTCCGCCAGCGTGCGCACATACGTGCCCTTGCTGCAGGTCACGCGAAACGTCACGTCGGGCAGCTCGCACGCGAGCAGTTCGAGCGCACGGATCGTCACGTTGCGACCTTCCCGCTCGACGGTCTGGCCGGCTCGCGCATATTCGTACAGCGGCTTGCCGTCGCGCTTGAGCGCCGAATACATCGGCGGCACCTGCACGATCTCGCCGGTGAAGCGCACGAGCGCGGCTTCCACCGCCGCACGATCGCATTCGACCGGCCGCGTGTCGATCACGTCGCCTTCCGCGTCGCCGGTAGCCGTGCGCTGGCCGAGACGCATCGTCGCTTCGTAGGTCTTGTCGGCGTCGAGCAAATCCTGCGAGAACTTGGTCGCCTCGCCGAAACACAGCGGCAGCAGGCCCGAAGCCAGCGGATCGAGCGTGCCGGTGTGACCGGCTTTCTTCGCGAGAAGCAGGCGCTTGGCGCGAATCAGCGCATCGTTGCTCGACAGGCCGACCGGCTTGTCGAGCAGAAGAACGCCGTCCAGCACGCGCCGGGGCACGCGCGGACGTTGGGGTGCTGCATTCGTCATAGGCCGGTCGAGCTCAGTCGTCCTTGGCAGGCGCGTCGGCCTCGTCGTCGTCCTTCGCGCGCGTCGAGTTCGCCTCCTTGATCAGGCGCGACATTTCGACGGCCTTCTCGATCGTCTGGTCGTAATGGAAATGCAGCGTCGGCACCGTATGAATGTGCAGGCGCTTGAACAGCAGGTTGTGCAGGTGACCCGACGCATGGTTCAGCGCCTCCTGCGTCTTGTTCGGATCGCCGGTAAGCGCTGTGAAGTAGATCTTCGCGTGCGCATAGTCCGGCGTGAGTTCCACGCTCTGGATGGTCACGATGCCGATGCGCGGATCTTTGACCTCGCGCATGATGAGTTCGGACAGATCGCGCTGAATTTGATCGGCGATCTGAACGTTGCGATTGGGGGAAGTACGTTTCCTGGACATGATCGATCCGTGATCCGTTTATCAGGATGAAGCGGCGGCCATTTTCGGCACGCCACCATGAAAATGGGCGGGGCAAGCCCAAGCCTGCCCCGCCCATGAGCCGATACGCGACGATTACAGCGTACGTGCGACTTCGGTCACTTCGAAGACTTCGAACTGGTCGCCTTCGATGACGTCGTTGAAGTTCTTCACCGACATACCGCACTCGAAGCCTTGCTTCACTTCCTTCACGTCGTCCTTGAAGCGCTTCAGCGATTCGAGTTCGCCCGTGAAGATCACGACGTTGTTGCGCAGCACGCGCACCGACGACGAGCGCTTGACAATGCCGTCCGTGACCATACAGCCTGCGACCGTGCCGATCTTCGGTACCTTGAAGACCTGGCGCACCTCGACCATGCCGGTGATGACTTCGCGCTTCTCCGGCGCCAGCATGCCCGACATCGCCGCCTTCACCTCATCCACTGCGTCGTAGATGATGTTGTAGTAGCGGATATCGATGCCGTTCGACTCGGCCAGCTTGCGTGCCTGAGCATCCGCACGCGTGTTGAAGCCGATGATGACCGCCTTCGATGCCGTCGCGAGGTTGACGTCGTTTTCGCTGATGCCACCCACCGCGCTGTGCACGATCTGCACGCGCACTTCGTCGGTCGACAGCTTGAGCAGCGATTGCACGAGCGCTTCCTGCGAACCCTGCACGTCTGCCTTGATGATGAGCGGCAGGTTCTGCACTTCGCCTTCGCCCATCTGTTCGAGCATGCTTTCGAGCTTCGCGGCCTGCTGCTTCGCGAGCTTCACGTCGCGGAACTTGCCCTGACGGAACAGCGCGATTTCGCGTGCCTTGCGCTCGTCCGGCAGCACGATCACTTCCTCGCCCGCACCCGGCACTTCCGACAGACCCTGGATTTCGACCGGGATCGATGGGCCGGCTTCCTTCGTCGGCTTGCCGTTCTCGTCGAGCATCGCACGGACGCGGCCGTAGGCCGTACCCGCCAGCACGATGTCGCCGCGGTTCAGCGTACCGGACTGAACGAGGATCGTCGCGACCGGGCCTTTACCCTTGTCGAGCTTCGCTTCGATCACGATGCCCTTGGCCGGCGCTTCGATCGGTGCCTTCAGTTCCAGCACTTCGGCCTGCAGCAGCACGTTTTCGAGCAGATCGTCGATACCTGCGCCCGTCTTTGCCGACACCGGCACGAACGGCGAATCGCCACCGTATTCTTCCGGCACGACGCCTTCCGCGACCAGCTCCTGCTTGACGCGATCGAGGTTCGCATCCGGCTTGTCGATCTTGTTGATCGCGACGACGATCGGCACGCCACCCGCCTTCGCGTGAGCGATGGCTTCCTTCGTCTGCGGCATCACGCCGTCGTCGGCCGCCACCACCAGCACCACGATGTCGGTCGCCTTCGCGCCGCGTGCACGCATTGCCGTGAACGCCTCGTGACCCGGCGTATCGAGGAACGTGATGACGCCGCGCGGCGTATCGACGTGATATGCGCCGATGTGCTGCGTAATGCCGCCCGCTTCGCCCGCGGCAACCTTCGCGCGGCGGATGTGGTCGAGCAGCGAGGTCTTGCCGTGGTCGACGTGACCCATCACCGTGACGACCGGCGGACGCGGCAGTTGCTCCGCATCGGTGGTCGTTTCGCCTTCGACGAGCAGCGCTTCCGGATCGTCCAGCTTCGCCGCGACCGCGCGGTGGCCCAGTTCCTCGACGACGATCATCGCCGTTTCCTGGTCCAGCACCTGGTTGATCGTGACCATCTGGCCCATCTTCATCATCACCTTGATGACTTCCGAGGCCTTGATCGACATCTTGTGCGCGAGATCGGCAACCGACACGGTTTCCGGCACGTGCACTTCACGCACGATCGGTTCGGTCGGCGCCTGGAACGACGATGCGCTGTCCTGGTGACGGCCGCGACCCTTCGGGCCGCCGCGCCAGCCGCGGTCGACGCCGCCGCTCGAATCGCCGCGCGTCTTGATGCCGCGGCGCTTCGCCGCGTCGTCCTGCCAGCCGCCCTTGCCTGCGCCCGGCTTCTTGTTGCGGTCGCCCGCGCCTGCCGGTGCCGCCGTCGTTGCCGGCGTTGCGCCGGCCGGCTTCTTCACTGCCGGGCGCGCCTGCGCGCCTTCAGGCTTCGCCGGCTTGTGCAGCGTGCCCTTCGCTTCGGCCGGCTTCGGCGGCTCGGCCGGCTTCGGCGGCTCGACTGCCTTGACCACGGCCTTGCGCGGCGTGTTCATCATTTCGCGGATCGCACGCGCTTCGGCCTCGGCGGCCGCGCGGCGCTTGCTGATCTCTTCCTGCTCGGCGCGGGTTTTGTCCGCCGCCTCGCGGGCAGCATCCTCGGCCTTCTTCGCCGCTTCGCGCTGCGCCGCACGTTCGGCAGCGGCACGGGCTTCGGCGGCCGCGCGCGCTTCGTCCTGCGCGGACTGCGCACTCGGTGCTTCCGGCTCGGCCGCGGCGGCCTGCTGCGCTGCCGCCTGCTGCTGTGCCGTAGCGGCTTCGGCCGCGGCACGCTTCGCCGCAGCTTCTTCCTCGGCGCGACGGCGCTCGGCTTCGGCCGCTTCCTCGCGGGCGCGACGCTCGGCCTCCTCGCGCTCGAGGCGTTCCTGGCGCTCGCGCAGTTCCTGAGCCTGCTTCTCGAGCAGCTCGGCCTCGCGGCGCGCTTCTTCCTCGCGACGCTTCAGTTCCGCATCGTCGTCCGCTTCGGCGACCTGCGCCTGACCCTGTTCCGCACCTTCGCTCACGTCGTCGCGCTTGACGAACGTACGCTTCTTGCGAACCTCGACCTGAATGGTGCGAGCCTTGCCCGTCGCGTCAGATTGCTTGATCTCCGACGTATGCTTGCGGGTCAGCGTGATCTTGCGCTTGTCGCCGTCGGTTGCGCCGTGCGACTTGCGCAAATGATCGAGCAGACGCGCCTTGTCCGTCTCGGACAGCGCATCGTCTTCACTCGCTTTCTGGACGCCCGCTGCCTGCAGCTGTTCGAGCAGCACACCAGCAGGCATTTTCAGTTCCGCGGCAAATTGGGCTACGTTGTTACTCGCCATTCATTCCTCTTAGTGCAAGGACCGATTCCTTGCGGTTAGCATCGGGTCAGGCCATACGGCCGCCATCAAATCAGTGCGCCATGGTCATTTCTCACTGGAACCAATGTTCACGTGCTTTCATGATCAACGCCTTAGCGGCATCCTCTTCCATTCCGGTCATGTCGACCAGTTCATCTACAGCCAGTTCGGCGAGATCGTCGCGCGTCTGCACGGCGTGTTCGGCCAGCTTCGCGAGCAACTCCGGCGTGATGCCGTCGAGGCTCTTGAGATCCAGCGCTGCGTTCTCTACCTTTTCTTCGTTCGCGATGGCCATCGTCAACAGCGCGTCGCGTGCGCGGTTGCGCAGTTCGTGCACGGTGTCCTCGTCGAACGCTTCGATTTCGAGCATTTCGTTGAGCGGCACGTACGCGATCTCTTCGAGGCTCGTGAAGCCTTCGTCGATCAGGATGTCGGCAACTTCTTCGTCGACGTCGAGACGCGCCATGAACAGTGCACGCAGCCGGTCGCGCTCTTCGCCCTGCTTCAGGGCGGATTCGTCCGGCGTCATGATGTTGATCTGCCAGCCGGTCAGTTCGCCGGCAAGGCGAACGTTCTGACCGCTGCGGCCGATCGCGACAGCCAGTTCGTTCTCGTCGACGACGACGTCCATCGAATGCTTTTCTTCATCGACGACGATCGACTGGACGGCTGCCGGCGCGAGCGCGCCGATCACGAACTGGGCGGGATCCTCCGACCATAGCACGATGTCGATGTTTTCGCCACCGAGCTCGTTGCGCACGGCCTGCACTCGGGAGCCGCGGATGCCGACGCAGGTGCCGATCGGATCGATCCGCTTGTCGTATGCGATGACGCCGATCTTCGCGCGCACGCCCGGGTCACGGGCAGCCGCCTTGATCTCGAGCAGGCCCTGCTCGATTTCCGGCACTTCCATCTCGAACAGCTTCATCAGGAATTCGGGCGCCGTGCGCGACAGCTCGATCTGCGGGCCGCGCGCGGTGCGGTCGACCTTCGCGATGTACGCGCGCACGCGGTCGCCCACGCGCAGGTTTTCCTTCGGGATCAGCTGATCGCGGCGCAGCAGCGCCTCGACGCGGCCCGATTCGACGATGAAGTTGCCCTTGTCGAGGCGCTTCACCGTACCCGTCATGATCTTTTCGCCACGCTCGAGGTAGTCGTTCAGGATCTGCTCGCGCTCCGCGTCGCGCACCTTCTGCAGGATCACCTGCTTCGCGGCCTGCGCGCCGATGCGACCGAACTCGATCGACGGAACGGGTTCCTCGACATACTCGCCGACTTCGACGTCGGGCTTCTGCTCACGTGCTTCGAACAGCAGGATCTCGCGATCCGGCTCCTGCAAGCCTGCCTCGTCGGGAACGACGAGCCAGCGACGGAAGGTTTCGTGCTCGCCGCTTTCGCGATCGATATGGACGCGGATTTCGGCGCCTTCGTCGAACAGCTTCTTGGAAGCGGACGCGAGCGCAGCCTCGAGGGCGCCCAGCACCACATCCTTGTCGACGTTTTTCTCGCGCGCCAGCGCATCCACCAGCATCAACACTTCGCGACTCATTATTTGCGGCTCCTAAAGTCAACTTGCGGAATCAGGCGGGCTTTGTCGATATCGGCCAGCGTGAAATCCAGCATGGCTGCCTCGCCCTTCTTCCCCTCAAATTCCAAACCGATCGTTTCGCCATTCGGCGCGTGCAGAATGCCCCGGTACGTCTTGCGCCCGTCCAGCGGCTTTTTCAAGGTCACGGAAACTTCGCTGCCGGCGAAGCGCTCGAAGTCGGCCAGCTTCTTCAACGGGCGGTCGAGCCCCGGGGACGAGACTTCGAGCCGTTCGTAATCGATGTTTTCGACCGTCAAGACGTGCTGGAGCTGACGCGTGACCTTTTCGCAATCTTCGAGCGAGATGCCGGCAGGCTGATCGATATAGATGCAAAGCATGCCGCGCCCGGTGCGCTCGAGATCCACCAGCTCGTAGCCGAGCCCGGTGACCGTGGTTTCTATCAGTTCCGTCAGTTGCACTGTGTCCTCTCAGGTGTTCGCGCCCGCCGCTCGCGATTACACCCGCGGGCGCGCGCCTTAGCCGGCGCAGGAAGCGCTACCCGAGATGCCTAACCGTTTCAGCAAAAAAAAATGGGCGGAACGCCCATCTTCTTACTGGTGGTCGCACCTGAGCCGCACATTGAATCCGTACGCCCAGCGACTCCGCGATTATAGCGTTTTTTGGCGCAAACGCCAAGCCAGCCGGTAAAAGCAGCGCGTCGGCTGCCTTTACGGACCGAAAATGCGAAATCGGGCTGCCCTATCGACCGATACCACCCTACCGAACCGGTGATCGTCGTTGTCGCGGCACGCGACATGGATGCAGCCGAAATCCATCAATGCAACGCGTCGTGTCGACAAAACCGCCGGACGTCAGCCAGACCGACGAGCCGGCGGCTTTGCGCCGCCGTACGCCAACCAACAGGCGCTTAGCGGCTACGCGTACGACTGCGCTGCGGACGCTGACCGCCGCGCGGGCCGCCGCTGTTGCCGGCGCCGTCGGGACGATTGCCGTTCGGATTGCGGTTGCCGCCGCCCTTGCTGCCGCCGCGCTTGCCAGCCGCGCCATCGCGCTTGGGGCCGGCGCCATACGACGCGCGATTGCCGTCGACTTCGCGACCGCCGCCGGTGCGATTGCCATCACGGCCGCCACCCGCGCGGTTACCATCACGGCCACCGCCCGGACGGTTACCGTAACCGGACGGCGCGACCGGCAGGCTGCCGTAGCCGCTCAAGCCCGGCAGGCCCGGCCCGCCGCGTCGGCCACCGCCGCGGCGCGGCTGATCGAGTTGCCCGTGCGTCGTCAGCACCGGCTCGCGGCTGATGAAGCCCATCGACGTCTGCATCGGATCGGGCTGGCGACGCTCGGTCGGAGCGGCACCGCCACGCTTGCCCTTCTCTTCGGACGGCGCCTTCAGGCCGACGGTCGCCATCAGCTTGCGCACCTGCGCGTCGTCGAGCTCTTCCCAGCGACCACGCTTCAGGCCGCGCGGCAGCGGAATCGGGCCGTGACGCGTACGGATCAGCCGGCTGACCATCAGGCCGACCGCCTCGAACATCCGGCGCACTTCGCGGTTGCGGCCTTCGGCCAGCGCGACGTGATACCAGTGGTTCGTGCCTTCGCCGCCGCCATCGCGGATGCGCAGGAAATTCGCCGGACCGTCGTCAAGCTCGACGCCGTGCAGCAGCTTCTGCCGCATGCCTTCGGCCAGCTCGCCGACGACGCGCACCGCGTACTCGCGCTCGACGCTGTAACGCGGATGCATGAAGCGGTTCGCGAGGTCACCGGAGGTCGTCAGCATCAGCAGACCTTCGGTATTGAAGTCGAGACGGCCCACCGCGAGCCATTTCGCCGTCTTCATCGGCGGCAGACGGTCGAACACCGACGGACGGCCTTCCGGATCCGCGTGGCTGACGATTTCGCCCGTCGGCTTGTGATACAGCAGCACGCGCGGCGGCTTGTTCGGCAGCTTGCGCTTGACCGGCTTGCCGTTGATCCGCACCTGGTCGGTCGGCATGATCCGCTGGCCGATGTGCGCGGGCTCGCCGTTCACCGACACGCGGCCGGCGACGATCAGTTCTTCCATTTCGCGGCGCGAACCCATGCCCGCTTCCGCCAGCACCTTGTGGAGCTTCGGCGCGTCGTCGTCCGGCGACAGCACGCGCTTGTTCGCAGGCTGCTGCTGGCCGCGGCCGCGGCGCAGCATCGGCGCACGCACGCCGCTACCGCCCGCGGAGTTGTCCGCGTCGAAGGCGGGCGACGTCACGTACGCGAACAGTTCGTCCTCGGATGCATCGCCTTCCACGGCTTTCGCCGGGCCGCCTTCGGCCTTCGATGCACCGCGACGGCCCTGGCCGCCCTGACCGCCCTTGGCCGCGCCTTCGCGCTTGCCGGCCGGCTTGCGAGCACCCTTGGCCGCACCTTCCTTGCGCGGCGCACGCGCGGGCTGCGCGTCGGCAGCCTCGACCGGCGGCGCATCCGCGCCCTCGGCACCGGGCTGCTCGCCTTCGGCGCCCTTCGACTTGGCCGCCGCGCGACGCCGCGCGATCAGGCTGCGCGGACCGCGCCGCAGACCGCGGCGGGGACGCTCGTCGCCACCCGCGGCCGAAGCATCCTGCTCCGGCGCATCGTCGGCACGCGCTGCCTGCACGGCAGGCGCGGACGATTCAATATCGTGGATATCTGTCAAAACAACCTCAAAATGTCAGGTCTCGCGCCCGGCGCGGGCGCGGCAAGAAGTTGGCCGCGATCAGGCGCGACGCTGTTTGGGTTCTGCTTCGTCGTCCGGCAGCGCGTCGGCGCCGATGGGCGCACTGGCGCTTCGTACGGCATCCGCGAGACTGTCGGACGTGTCGTCCAGCGTCTCGTCGTCCGCGGAACGGGAACGAGAGGCGTCGGCCCGATCGGCCTCGCCGGGCATGTCGCCGGCCGCTTCCGCTCCGTCTCCGGCAGCCGCTTCGGCGGCCGGCTTGCGATCTTCCTCGCTCCAATCCGCACGCTGCGGCTCGGGCTGCACACCGGTCGGCACTGCTTCGGCGCCAACCTGTTCCGTATGTTCCGTTTGGCCGCGATCAGCATCGAGCGTATCGCGACTCGGAATTTCCTGCGTCGACGCGACGTCGGCCGGCACCTCGGCCGACCGGCCACCGGGCGCTTCATCCGCGAGCGCCTGCGGCACGTCGGCCGCTGCATCGTCGGCCACCGGCACGTCACCGTCGAAATCCATCGCCTGCTGCGCGAGCAGCGCGGCCTCGATGTTCGCTGCCGGCTCTTCGAGCGCCGGCAGGTCGTCGAGCGCCTTCAAGCCGAGATCGTCGAGAAACTGCTTGGTCGTCGCATACAGCGCCGGACGCCCCGGCACGTCGCGATGACCGATCACCTCGATCCAGCCGCGATCCTCGAGTTGCTTGACCACCTGCGTATTGACCGTGACGCCGCGAATCTCTTCGATGTCGCCGCGCGTGACGGGCTGTCGGTACGCAATGATCGCGAGCGTTTCGAGCACCGCGCGCGAATATTTCGGCGGCTTCTCGGGATGCAGGCGATCCAGATAATGACGCATCGCCGGCTTGCTCTGAAAGCGCCATCCGGTCGCCAGCGCCACCAGTTCGACGCCGCGGCCGGACCAATCCTGTTTCAGATCTTCGAGCAACGTGCGGACCGTGTCAGCCGACACGCCGTCGGCAAAGAGCTTGCGCAAATCGCCGAGCTTCAGCGGTTCCTGCGCACAGATCAAAGCAGTCTCGAGGACGATCTTCGCCTCTTGGGTATTCATGCAGCTAGGCCAGACCCTGTGGTCAAACGAACCGGATCAACAAACAGACGAAAGGAACGGAAGACGCGCTCGCCCGATTCTGATCGGTCATATTGATGGGAGCACGAACCGGGGGCGGCGAACCAACTTCAGGCCAGGCCCAAACCGGACGGAACAGCACGGCTCAACGACGGAACCGCGTGACTGAACGCCATATTACGCAAAATTGCCCTGTGCGTAAAGATGAGCGGAACAGGCCGCCGTACGGAGCGGCCGCCCGCTCCGTCCCCGCTTCAGCCGGTGGCCGCGCCGTGCTCGAGGAACCGGCGTAGCCGCTCGACGCCCGCGTCGAGCCGCACCGGATCGCACGCATAACACCAGCGCACGAACCCTTCCCCCTCCGGGCCGAACGCGCGCCCGGGCGCAAGGCCGAGCCCCGCGTCGCGCACCAGCGTCTTGCAGAACGCCAGGCTGTCGGCCGCGCCCGGCAGTCGCAGGAACAGGTACATCGCGCCCGGCGGGGGCGGCACGTCGACGCCCGGCAGCGTCCGCAGCGCGGCGACCAGGTGATCGCGCGCGTCGCGCAGCGCCGTGACGAACGACCGCACGAACGGCTCGCCGTCGCGCAACGCGACCTCGGCCGCGGCCTGAACGAAGCCCGGCGCACACGACGTGTTGTATTCGACGAGCTTCGACAGGTCACCCATCACCGATGCCGGCGCAATCAGCCATCCGAGCCTCCAGCCCGTCATCGCCCATGCCTTCGAGAAGGAATTCACGACCACGACGCGCTCGTCGCGGGACGCGATATCGAGAAACGACGGCGCGCCGCCCTCGTCGAATGCAAGCCGCTCGTACACCTCGTCGGCGACCAGCCAGATGCCGTGACGACGGCAATGAGCGAGCACGGCCCGCTGATCGTCGCGCGACATCGTCCAGCCGGTCGGGTTGTTCGGCGAATTGATCAGCAGCATCCGCGTATCGGGCGTCAGCGCCGCGAGCAACCGGCCGACATCGAGCTGCCAGCCCGCGTCGCCGTAGCCGAGCGGCACGCATTCGACCTGCGCGCCGAGAATCTTCGGAATCTCGACGAGATTCGGCCACAGCGGCGTGACCGCGACGACACGCTCACCGGGCCCGACCAGCAACTGGGCAGCCAGCATCAGCGCACTCACGCCTGAACTCGTCACGGCTACCGTGTCGGCCGCCGTCGCGCCATGACGTGCGCCGACATAGGCCGCGATCGCGTCGCGCAGCGGCGCCGTGCCGAGATTGTGCGTGTAGAAGGTCGCGCCGTCGCGCAGCGCCGCCGCCGCGGCGTCGCGGATGAAGTCCGGCGTCACGCGATCGGATTCGCCGAACCAGAACGGCAGCATGTCCGGGATGCCGAAGCCGGCATTGGCGACCTCGCGGATCAGCGACGGACGCAGCGCGTGCACCGCGGCGCGCGCCGCCGGCTCGTCGTTCGCCGGGAAAAGACCTGCGGAATGCGTCATCGAGAACCACCGCCCAGGAACACGATCCGCGTAGTGTACCGGCCGGCAAGCCGGACCGGCACGTCAGTCGAGATCCTCGGCCCTCGCCGGCATCTGCCGCACGAGCTCCCAGATCGCCTGTGCGGCGGGCGACAACGATCGGTCGCGGCGGCGCACCAGTTCGACGGTGCGTTCGGTGCGCGGCGTGAGCGGCCGGGCGACGAGCGTCGAGCCGGCGGGCAGCGGCAGCGACAGCCACGGCTGCACGCTCACGCCGACACCGGCCTCGACCAGCCCGAACACCGTCGCCGAATGCCCGAGCTCCTGCATGACCGTCGCGTTGACGCGATGCGTGGCCAATGCCGCATCGATCAGCGGCCGGCTGCCCGACGCATGATCGAGCAGCACGAGGCGCTCGCCGTCCAGCGCCGTCCACGGCACCTCGGCCCGCGCCGCGAGCGGATGGTCGGCGCGCGCGACGAGGCAGAACGAATCGGTCATCAGCGGCTCGCAGACGAGATCGGCGACCGCCAGCGGCCCGATCACGACACCGAAGTCGACTTCGCTCGATTTCACCTTGCGCAGCACGTCGCTCTGCACGTCGTCGCGCAGGCCGAGCGTCACGAACGGGAACTGGCGCTCGCACGACGCCACCACGCGCGGCATCAGCCTGCATGCGATCGTCGGGCTTGCCGCGACGATCACGCGCCCGCGGCGCTGCTCGCCGATCTCGCGAATCTCGCGCAGCGTGTCGTCGAGATCGTCGAGCAAGCGCGACACGCTCGCGATCAGGTTCGCGCCGACGTCGGTCAGCTGCACGTCGCGCGTCGTGCGGTCGATCAGCTTCAGCCCGAGTTCGGCCTCGAGTTCCCGCACGCAACGGCTGACCGCGGACTGCGTGAGTCCGATCTCGTCACCCGCCCGACTGAAGCTCTTGAGCCGCGCGACTTCGATGAATACGCGAAGCTGGCGCAGCGTGACGTTCATGTCCCAACCTCATCAATCGTCCATATCGATGCGTGATTTTAATGTGCGAAATCGGCGTCGGCGAGCGAATCCGGCACCCGTCGCACATGTTTCGCTGCGGTGCAATACGTTCGCAAACGCACGTGACGTGGGCGAATTGCACAAGATTGGTGATTGTCCCGATTTGCGCACGGGTTATTTTGGCGTCTTATACGCCCCTAGCTGACTTAGCCGTTAGCTCGCTGCCAAGCGGCTCTCGAGGGATTCGCCTCCGACATGGCACGCTTCGTGCATTACCTGGCGCACAGGGTGCAGGTTTCGTCGGACGGAAGAGCAGAAACGCCGCTGCCGGCCAACCGGACGCCCCCACCCGGCACTCGACGATCGAGTGCTTGAAGAGTGCGCGGCGCAGGGCAGCGCACCGGAGTTAGCTTCGCTGAGGTGAGGACATGATGCTGTTCGACGATTTGAGAGATAACGAGTGGGCGCTGGTCGAGGGTCTGTTTTGCTCGGAGCCCGCACGGAGTGAGCGGCGCGGCCGTCCCCGCGTGGAAGCCCGATCGGTGGTCAACGCCGTGCTGTGGGTGCTGTCGACGGGTGAAGGCTGGTCGAAACTGCCGGGCCGCTATCCGTCCCCGCCGACCTGCCGCCGTCGCTTCGACGAATGGCAGGCGGACGGTACGCTCGCCGAAATCGTGAAGCGACTCGGCACGAGCGGCCGGCAGATCTCGCTGCGCGGACGCATCGGCGCCAGCGCGGCGAAGCCGCCCGCCCCGCCGAGCCGCGACCGGCTGCGCGGCGCATTCTGGACCAATCCGGAATCCTGGCGCGCGCCCGTCAAGATGGCGTAACGAATGCTCGATCGGGCGGCTTCGGCCGCCCGGTTTCTTTTCCGCGACGCGATCTTTTCGCGACGCATGCCTTGCCGTCGATTGTCGTTGTCGTGCCGCGAAACAACTATTTACCAATATTTACAGCACGCCTGCACTCCCGCGCTTACCTTAGCGAAATATCAACAGGCCGCACTGACGGCTTGAAGGGAGTCCCGCCATGAAAACAATGTCACTGCTCGTTGCATGCGGCATTGTCGTTTCCGTGGCGCTGAGCACCCCCGTCCATGCCGATGATCGCGCGAAGCCGCCCCATCGTCAGCAGGATCACCGGAACACCTTTCGACAGCCTCCGTCCGCGAACCCGTCCAGCCGGCAAACCGTGCCGCGCGGCGACCTGCGCGGCGACATCGCCAGCAACGCGCGGGCGCGAATCGGCTCACAGCCGCCTGGCGTGCCGCGCCATCCGTAACCCTGCCGATTTCGAGATTCCGCCAAAGAAAATGCCCGCATCCGGGAACTGCGCCGCAAGCGACGAGTCACATCGTTGCCATGAGCACAGCGTGGCAGCAGCAAAAGTATCCGGTACGCCCGTATCCTCGCGATACGGGCTTTTTTTTGCATCGCCGGCCTGCGCGGCGATGCACGAGACGGGAGGGAGAACCGCTACAGGCGGCTTTCGAGAATCGCCACGGCACTCGCTTCGCTCAATGCGTAGTCGTCCATGCGGCGATCGGTCCAGGAAAGTAATTTCTCGTCGCGCTCGAGGCGCGCGAATTCGGCTCGGCCGCTGTCGGTCAGTATGGCGATGTCGACCGGTGCGTGAAAGCCCGGTGCGGGAGCAACGGTTTTTTGCCTGACCGTGTCCATCAGCCCGAGCGAACGGAGATACTCGAACACGCCCGGGCGGCGTGCCCACGGTACCTGGCGGTACTGCACTCGTCTCAATGCGTCGAGCACCGCTTCGTTGGAATACGTGGCCATCTCGATTCTTTCTTAAAGTGCAGCGACAATGCGAAGCGGCGAGCCGGGCGGGGTCTCCGCCCACCGAAACCGCCACCGATTCTGGAGGCCGACGTTGTTCGGCGTCGCGTCAGGGCCGTATCGTCAGCCGTCCATAAAAAGACACCATACCCCAATCAAATTGATTCTGTTCGATTCATTTGTACTTCTCTTCATCGGTTTCATGCTCTGCCGCAACCAGCGTCGAACCATTTCCATCGCCGCCGCCGCGCTGTTCTGGCTGCTGGCGACGGGCTGGCTCGCGGCGCCGCTGATCGCCTGGACCGAAGCCGGCGTCACGCCGGTCGAGCACCCCGACATGCGCGGGCGAACCACGCTGATCCTCATCGGCGCCGGCACGCGCCGTACCGACACGGGATTGCAGCCGCCGCCCGACGGCGTCGCGCGCATCCACAAGATTGCGGCGCTCTATCGCACCTGCCGGCAGCAGGCCGAACGCTGCACCGTGCTGATGTCGGGCGGCGACCCGCAGCATCACGGCGACACCGAGGCGGCCGTCTACGGGCGCCAGCTCGTCGCGCAAGGCGTGGCGCCGGCCGACCTCGTGCTCGAACCGAACAGCCGCACCACCTACGAAAACGCGAAATTCACTGCGTCTATACTACGCTCACAGTATGACGACACGCGCGTTCTCGTCACGTCGTCGTATCAGATGCGCCGGGCGCTGCTCGATTTCCGCCGTTTCGGCATCGATCCGCAGCCCGTTTACGCGAATCTCCGACGCGCGCAGACGGGCTGGCTGCCGCGCTGGCGCAATCTGGCCAACGCCGAGCAGGCGCTGCACGAGCTGGTCGGCATCGCGCAATTTCACGTGTATCGTTGGCTCGGCTGGTTTTGACGACCCCGCGAAAATCGCAGCACCGCGCTGGATGGCACACGCGTGACGAAGTGCGCGAAGTGTTGCGCGACTTCAACGGGGCCTTGCGTCGTGCGGCGATCCGGTGCACATTGATCCGTCACTTTTGTTACACTCGACACGCACTCGATTGCAGTCGCCAGACAAAACGGCACACTCGGGTTCATCACCACTTAGCGGAGGTAAAGCAATGAAGAAGACGTCCCTGGCTATCCTGGTAGCGATGTCGGCGCTGACTGGCGCAGCGTATGCGCAAGAGAGCACGCAGATCCAGACCATCACCGATCCGGCCAAGATCGCCGAGATCGAGCAGCGTGCACAAGCGCTGCAACAGCAGCAAGCGGCCGAAGCGGCTCAGCCGGCGGCGCAGGAAGAGCATCACCACGGCAAGAAGGCTGCGCATCACAAGGCAGCAGCGAAGAAGGCCGGCAAGAAGGCGAAGGCTGCAGACGCTGCCAGCCAGTAAGTTCGGCGGCACCGCACCAGCGACAAGCCGAATCCGGGCAACCGGGTTCGGCTTTTTTGGTTGCGGCGCCCGCGCGCTGTGCTAAAGTCGCGCACCGAAATTTTCCACCCGTGCGCACCCCGGTGCGGAGGACAGCATGAGCAACATTCAACTCGACATCGAGTGGACCGAAGCCGCCACTCGCCAGATCAAGCAACTGATGCCCCGCGGCTCGGCCGACGCGTTTCTCGCGCTGCCGCCGATCGAGTGCCTGCCGATGGAGGGCGACGTGCTGTTCCTCGGCCCGCAAGGCAAGCAGCAACCGTTCATCGTTGCCGAGCGCCAGTATCACCATGACGGCGACGCCGACTGGACGATCATCCTGATCCTCGACGTACCCAGCACGTCGCACTGACGCGCCGCCGCGACCGGACACGTCCGGTCGCCCCACCCGGCTCGACTCAGACGAGCTTCGACAGCACGCGGATTTCGGAACGTTCGATCCAGTCCGCGGCCGCTTCGCGATAAGCGAGAATATGCGTGGAACGCGCATGAGCGGCCAGCGCCTCCTCGCTCTCCCAACGCTCGACGAATACGAACCGCGCGGGCTCCTTCAGATCCCGGTGCAGGTCGTACTGCAATGCGCCTGCTTCATTGCGGGTCGGCCCCACGATTCCTTCGAGCACGGCGCGCAGTTTTTCCTCGGCGCCCGGCTTCGCCACGATCAGCGCCACGACTGCAATTTCGGCCATTCCCGCTCCCTTCATTCGAAAAAGATCGAGAATACGCGAATCCCGCGCCGCGCATCGGCTACGCCGGGCCGGCATGACGACGGCACAAAAAAAAATAGCCCGCGCTTCAGAGAAGCGCGGGCGAAACCGTCGCCCTACGAGGATAGGCGACGGGGCCATCGGGATCCGCACGCTGGCGCGGATCGTCATCTGTTGCGCCGACGCGTGTCGCGTCGACATGTGAAAGCGTCGATACCGTTGTTCGGGCGCTCGCGGCGCATTCCCCGGACTCTGACGCCGTCCTCCCTGTTCTAACGATTCCAACCTATAAAGCAGGTTGCGTGCCAGGCATCACGCAACCGACATTCCATTGATTTATAAGGACAATTTTTTAGATCGGCGACAATGTGACACTTGGTTTGTCGCCGTAACGCCCTGATGTTACGTAACGTCACGCGGCGGGGCCGAACCACTCGAACACCCGCACGCGCCGGCGAGCGGCCATGAAAAAAGCCCGCCGGATGGCGGGCTTTTCAAGGGGGCGGGAAACGCCGGGATCAGCGGAGCTGATTCACGAGCAACCCCATGATCTGACGAGCCGGCGACGACGTATCGATCGCACCCGCATCGTCGACGACCGCGACGCGCGTCTGATCGGCCGTGAGCGCCTTCACGTTGACGCGATACTGCTTCGCCTGCTTTTCCTTCTTGCCGTGGAACAGCTGGCTCCAGAAACCCTGCTCGGCCGAACTCAGATCCTTCGGATCGACGTAGCGCACGAAATACAGGCCCTTCGAGCGATCGCGATCGTCGACCGTGAAGTTCGCGCGATCGAGCGCGAGACCGACGTGCAGCCACGACCGGTCGTACGGTTCGCCCAGCGTGACTTCGGACGGCACGGCCGCTTCAGCCGCATCATTGCCTTGCGCCGACGTGCGCGAGACGTTCTGCGCGGCGATTGCCGCCGCGGCCTTCGACGACGCGTCGGCATCGGCCTTCTTGTCCGTCGGTACCGCGTTGTCCTTGATGTTCGCGATCGGAGGTTCGCCGTTCTTCGCGCGTTGGTCGTTCTGCGCCAGCACGGCCATCAGCCGCTTCAGGTATTCCGTCTCGAGCGCCGGGTCGTTCGGCTTCGGTTCCCACTTGCTCGAATCGTTGTTCGCGCCGGTGATCGCCTCGCGCATCCCCTTCTGGCTGATGAACACGTAGGTGCCGCCGTTCGGCGCCGAATCGAGACGCGTACGGTACTTGTTGCGCTCGGCCGTCACGTACGAATTGCCCATCGCCTTCGAGATCACGCTGCGGATCAGGCCGTCGTTGATCTGGGGATGGGTTTCGTTCCAGTCGGTTTCCATCACGCCCTTGTCGCGCTGGTCGACGACGAGCAGGAAGCCCTGCTCCTGCCAGAAACGGCGAACCTGCGGCCAGATCGCGGCCGGCTGCTTGCCGTCGATCACGAGCCAGCTTTCGGTGCCGTCGCGCTGGATATGCATGCCGGTCACGGCCGGCGCGACGGTGTCCAGCGCGGGCGCGGCCTGCTGGACCTGCTTGAGCGCGGACAGGGAAGTCGCGCCGCCCTGGGGCGGCAGCGAACGCTGATCGGCCGTCTCGTCGAGCATGTTGGGCGGCACTGCGAGCGACGCTTCTTTCGATTTCGAATCGCTCTTGTAGTCCACTTTCGTGGGCGACGACGTACCGCAACCGGCGACGAGCGCGCCGGTGGCGAGCACTGCAGCGAACCGCATGGTAAGACGAAGATCAGTCATGTTCGGGGAATCCTCTTCCGCTAAATCACGGCGCTTTCCGTGGATCAACCTTGCATTTTACCGGGGCCGCGCTGCGATGTGCAAAAAAGCGACGGCCAAGAAAAAACCCGCGTCAGCTCAAGCTGACGCGGGTTCTTGTCTGGTCGGGGCGAGAGGATTTGAACCTCCGACCACCTGCACCCCATGCAGGTACGCTACCAGGCTGCGCTACGCCCCGAAAGAAAAAAATTATAACAGACAGTTTCCCGATTTAGAACGGGCTGCATGCATTTTGTGAATGTTCTCGTGAAATTTTTTGGCGCGATGGCGCCGATGCAAGCAATCCGCGACACCCGTCCTACCTCTGCGTTACCGCTTGCGCGCGACGCAGATGACCGTCAGGCCGGCGACGCGATTGAAGCGGAACATCGGCAACTCGATGCGGCAGACCGTCTTGAGCAAGCCGTTGACGAACGGATGATGACGACGCAATTGCGACACAGGCTCGCGCGGATGCGAACGCACCCGCTCACCCAGCCGCAATGCGGCCGCGAGCGGAAACGTGAGGCCGAAATAATAGGCACCGTGCTCGACGTCGAGCCCCGCACGCCGGGCCACCTCCTCGAGACCGCCCAGCGTATACCTGCGCTTGTGCTCGAGGAAATCGTCGTGGCCGCTCCACAGGAACTGGAACGCGGGAACGGTGATCAGGAAGCGGCTGCCTGGAGGCGCGCCCTTCACATACTGCGTCAGCAGCCCGACATCGTCGTCGACATGTTCGAGCACGTCCATCAGCAACACGAGATCGGCATCGAATCGATCGACGGAGCGCCGAAAGTGGATGGGCTTGCCGGCCGCCTCGCCGTCGCTGTCGTCGGCGTAGCTCGTATCGACACACCACGCTTCCGTCGCCTGCGTGCGCTCGAGCAGATGCTTCGAGAAAAAGCCGGAACCCGCACCGACGTCCAGTATCCGGTTCGCGCCCGACGCACCCAGGAACCGGCGAATCGCGCTCGCCTTCGACGCGTAGTACCAGTGATCGCCCACCCCCGCACCCAGTACGTCGACTTCCTTCAGGTCCATGGCGCTTCCCCGTGATGGCTGCCGTGTCGTGATATCGAACCCGCCATTGATGCCGATCTTACCTCGCCCCCATCGTCGATCGTATCCGTCGATGCCCGGGGGCCGCACCGCCTGGGCATCGGGTGAAACCCGCGCCGGCCAAGGCCTGCAGCGGGTTTTCACGGCCGCTTCAAAAGACGCCGACCGTCCGCCCGAACAAACCAAACGACCGTTTGATCCAGCCGTCCATCCACCGCGAATCCATTGTCTGGCCGCCCGCCGGCGCGCCGTGCCCGGGCGCCCGTTGTTTGGTAACGCCGCTCTAGCGCGCTATGACACACTGCACGGCATCGACGCTCGCGCCGTGCAGTGGCGCGCGCCGCCGTCGATCAAGACAAGACATGGAGACAGACGATGCGGAATGCGGTCCGGCGCGGCCATCGCTCGCCTTTGGCAATTTTCGACTGGTTTTCCGGCCTGCGACGCCCGGCCGCCCGGGAGGCCCACCTGACATCCCGTGCGTTCGGCTGCGGCGCGCTGGCGCTCGCGCTGCTCTGCGCCGGCTGCGCGGAATCGGCCGCGCAACGCGACAGCAACCCGTCCATCGCGTCGACGAAAATCGAGCGCACCAAGGCCGAGCTGCTCGCGCGCGAGCAGCAGATCGCACGTACCGTGCCGTCGCTCGCATCGATCAGCCTCACGCAACCGCGCCCGTTCACGCTGCGCGACTCGGGCCAGAACGGCGCGATGACATTCCTGCGCGACGTCGATTTCCGCATCGTCAACAACCTCGGCTTCTTCATCCATCAGTTGTCGGCCACGCTTGTACCGACGCAAGCCGGCGCGCCGATCGTATTCGACGATCCGACGAGCTTCGAAATCGACGTGCACGAAGGCACGGTCACGCTCGACAACGCGAAGCTGACCGCCCTCTTCAACACCTACATCTTCGGCTATCGCAACGCGCCGCTGCGCAAGCTCGCGGTGTCGGCCGGCGACGGCGTGATCCATCTGCAAGGCGAGATGCAGCGCGACGGCTGGGTACCGTTCTCGCTGACCGGCACGCTCGCGATCCGCGACGGCAGCCAGCTCGTGTTCCATCCGACCGGCGTGCGCGTGTCGGGCATCAACGCGCAGCCGGTGATGCGCGCGGCCAACGTGAAAATGGCCGACCTGCTGAAGGTGCAGACGCCGATCGCGCAACTCGCCGGCGACGATCTCGTGATGGCGGTCGACAAGCTGATGCCGCCGCCGCGCCTGAAGCTCACGATCACCGCCGTGCGCGTGACGCCGGCGGGCCTCGACCTTAAGCTCGACGACGGCACGCATGCCGGCTTTGCGATGCCCGCGAATGCGCCTCAGCAGGCGATGTTCATCCGCGGCGGCGACGTGAAATTCATGCGTTCGATGCCGATGAACGCGGACATCCTGATCGGCCCGATCGACCCGTCGAAGCGCGACCAGACGTTCGTGTTCGACCTGTATCACTATCGAGACCAGGTGTCGGCCGGCTACTTCAACTTCGACGAAAGCGGCGCGATGGCGATTCGGATGCCTTCGTATACGGGGCCGGCCAGCGGCACGCTGCTCGGCAACGCCGCGGCGCGCCTGAACGACAGCTTCCTCACAGCGCAGCAGAATACGCTGCGCGACGTGCGGCAGCACTGGGAAGCATACGCCCTCGCGGCGGACGCGATGCGGCCCGGCATGCAGAAGGTCGCGATGCGGCGCACGTCGACGACGCCGTTCAACGAACGGCATGTGTCGAACCGCAACCCGACGATCCATCTGCGCAACGTCGACTTCAACCTGTCCGGCGATATCGGCTTTCATGTCGAGGATCTCGACGTGGAACTGGTGTCGAAGCGTCCGGGCGAACCCGTCGATCTCGACGACCCCAACCAGTACGACATCCGCATTCTCGGCGGCACGGTCGTCGAGTCGTGGAAGGCGATGTCGGCGCTCTTCAACAACTACCTGCTCGACTATTCGCCCCGTTCGCTGAACGACCTGCAATTGAGCGCGGACGGCCAGGACCTGCGCGTCCAGGGCGGCATCAAGCTGTGGAATCACGTACCGGGCGTCTGGCTGCCGACCGACATGAAGGGCTCGCTGACGGTGCTCGACGACCGCCACCTCGCATTCAAGCCGTCGCAGGTGTCGGTGCTCGGCATCCCGCAGGCGACGCTGCTGCGCTCGCTCGGCATCGAGCTCGCGTCGCTGACGCCGTTGCAGCGGCGCGGCGCGGAACTGCGCGGCGACACGCTCGTGCTCGACCAGTACACGGTGTTCCCGCCGCCCGTGCTGAACGGCAAGCTCGGCCAGGCGACGGTCGAGCGCGACGGATTGCGCCTCACGTTCCGGCGCGCAGCGGGTGCGCCCGCGCCGAAGCGGCCGCAGATCGACGCGCCGAGCTACATGTGGATGGAAGGCGGCGACATGAAGATGTTCAACGTGCTCGAACTGAACGTGCGCGCGCTGATCCGGAATTCGGCCGAGGCCGGCCCGATGCGATTCGACCTGTACGGGTACCGCAGCCAGGTCGCGCAGGGCTCGGTGCGGATGTTGCCGGACGGCACGCTGGTCGTCGACATGGGGCAGAAGAATCCGCTCGCGTCGCGCTGATCCGCTTGCGACACACGCATGAAAAAAGCCCGGTGGCATGTGGCCAACCGGGCTTTTCGATGCATCCTGCGCGCCGTGCGCTCAATCGTGTTTCAGTCCGTCGATCACGTCCAGCAACGCCTGCCGCAACGCGATGACGTCAACCGTTGCGCCCGGCTTGCCCACCTCGCTCGCGTCGGCGGCCCGCGCATCGGATTTGACCGGCTCGCCCGCAGCCCGGCTGCCGGGCGAATCGAGCCGGTTGCGCGCGCCGTTGATCGTGAAGCCCTGCTCGTACAGCAACTCGCGAATCCGCCGGATCAGCAGCACTTCGTGATGCTGGTAATACCGCCGGTTGCCGCGCCGCTTCACCGGCCGCAGCTGAGTGAATTCCTGTTCCCAGTAACGCAGCACATGCGGCTTGACCCCGCACAGCTCGCTGACTTCGCCGATCGTGAAGTAGCGCTTCGCGGGAATCGGAGGCAAGACGACTTTCTCAACCGTAGTGGTCATCGTCGGTTAACCGTCGGTAAGGGGTGCGCGGCGGCCGCGCGGGGCGTGGGCGCGCGGTATTACTCCGCGCCGTTTTCGACCAGCGCCTTCAGCTTCTGGCTCGCGTGGAAGGTTACCACCCGGCGGGCCGCGATCGGAATCGCCTCGCCCGTCTTCGGATTGCGGCCCGGACGCTGCGGCTTGTCGCGCAGCTGGAAGTTGCCGAACCCCGACAGCTTGACGCTTTCGCCGTTTTCGAGCGCGTCGCGGATCACTTCGAAAAACGCCTCGACCATGTCCTTCGCTTCACGCTTGTTCAGCCCGACGCTGTCGAACAGCAGCTCCGCCAGTTCCGCCTTCGTCAGCGTCGGCGTCTCGGTGGACGCCGGCGCCGAAGCGTCGCGGTTCATCGCGCTGCGTTGCGCCGTCAGGAGGGCTTCGAATTCACTCGAGGTCATGTCGTTCATATCTGCCATACAGCGCGTTGAATCAAAACTTACGATGGAAAAAAGCCGCCCGCGAACGGGCCGGCCCTCTCCTTAGCCGCGCAGACGCGCACCGGCACGAGCCATCCGCTCGACCAGCGTCTGGATCGCCTGATCGACGACCTCGTCCTGCAGCGTGCCAGCCGCGTCCTGCAGCGTCACGCGGAAGGCAAGGCTCTTCTCGTTCGCAGCAAGACCGCCGGAAGTATTTGATTTTGCACGAAATTCGTCGAAGAGTACAACCTTCTGAACGAATCGGCAGGCCTCTTCGGCAAGCGCCTTCCTCATTTCGTCGAAAAGTGCCTGAACCTCGACCGCCTGATCGACGACAACGGCGATATCGCGACGGACCGGCGGGAATTTCGACACGTCGGTCGGCGCGGGCAGCGCACGTGCGATCAGCGCGTCCGCGTCGATCTCGAACATCACCGGCGCGTGCGGCAGCTCGTACTTCTGCATCAGGCGCGGATGCAGCTCGCCGATCCAGCCCACCGCGCGGCCATCGACCTCGATGCGTGCGCTGCGGCCCGGATGAAGGGCCGGATGCTCGGCCTTCACGAAGCGTGCAGCGGCCGGCGCGAGCAGCGCTTCGAGATCGCCCTTCACGTCGAAGAAATCGACCGCGCGGGTCGCCACGCCCCACTGCTCGTCGACTGCCGGACCGTACGCCAGCGCGCCGACACGCTTCGGCTGCGCGTGACCTTCGACCGCCAGCTCGCCGGCCTTCACCGACGGATCGGCGACGAACACGCGACCCGACTCGAACACGCGCACGCGATCGGCGCGGCGGTTCAGGTTGTGACGCAGCACCGCGATCAGGCTGCCGAACAGCGTCGTGCGCATCACCGAAAGCTGGCTCGCGATCGGGTTCAGCAGCCGGATCGGGTTGTCGTTGCCCGCGAAATCGCGCTCCCACTCCGCATCGACGAAGCTGAAGTTGACGGTTTCCGCGTAGTCGCGCGCGGCCAGCGCGTGACGGATATCGTGGATCGAACGCCGCGTCTCGTTGGTCGCGCGCATTTCGCTCGTCGCGACCGGCGGCCGCGCCGGGATCTTCTCGAAGCCGTAGATGCGCGCCACTTCCTCGATCAGGTCTTCCTCGATCTCGATGTCGAAGCGGTGCGACGGCGGCGTGACGAGGAACGCGTCGTCTTCACGCTCGAACGGCAGGCCGAGGCGCGTGAAGATGTCCGCGATCTCGTCGGCGTCGATCTTCACGCCGATGATGCGGTTCGCGCGCGACACGCGCATCTTCACCGGCGCGCGCTGCGGCAGGTTCACCGCCTGATCGTCGACCGGGCCGGCCTTGCCGCCGCAGATCTCGAGGATCAGTTGCGTGATGCGCTCGACGTGCTCGACGGTCGTCGCGTAATCGACACCGCGCTCGAAGCGATGGGCCGCATCGGTCGAGAAGTTGTACTTGCGCGCGCGGCCGCGGATGCTGTCCGGCCACCAGAACGCGGCTTCCAGGTAGATGTTGGTCGTATCGAGCGTGACGGCCGTGCTGTCTCCGCCCATGATGCCGGCCAGGCTTTCTACGTGACGGTCGTCCGCAATCACGCCGACCGTTTCGTCGAGTTCGACCGTGTTGCCGTTGAGCAGCTTCAGCGATTCGCCGCGCTTGCCCCAGCGCACTTCGATGCCGCCGTGAATCTTGTCGAGATCGAACACGTGCGACGGGCGGCCGAGTTCGAACATCACGTAGTTCGAGATGTCGACGAGCGCGGACACGCTGCGCTGGCCCGAACGCTCGAGGCGCTCGACCATCCACTGCGGCGTCTTCGCATGCGCGTTCACGCCGCGAATCACGCGACCCGAGAAGCGGCCGCACAGATCGGGCGCGGCAATGCGCACCGGCAGCGTTTCGTCGAGCTCGACGTTCACCGGGCGGATGTCGACCGGCGTCAGCGGCGCACCGGTGATCGCGGCCGTCTCGCGGGCGATACCGAACACCGACAGGCAGTCGGCCTTGTTCGGCGTCAGCTTGATTTCGAAGATCGTGTCGTCGAGATTGAGGGTTTCGCGAATGTCCTGGCCGACCGGCGTGTCTTCCGGCAGGATCAGCAGCCCGCTGTGATCCTCGGACAGCTTCAGCTCGCGTGCCGAGCACAGCATCCCCTGGCTCTCCACGCCGCGCAGCTTCGACAGCTTGATCGCGAACGGCTTGCCGCCCTCTTCCGCCGGCGGCAGTTCCGCACCGACCAGCGCGACCGGCACCTTGATGCCGGGCGCCACGTTCGGTGCGCCGCAGACGATGTTCAGCGTCGCGCCGGTGCCGGCGTCGACCTGGCAGACATTGAGCTTGTCCGCATCCGGATGCTTGACGACTTCGAGCACGCGGCCGACGACGATCTTCGACGTCGGCGGCGCAGCCTTGCTCAGCGATTCGACTTCGAGCCCCGCCATCGTCAGCGCGTGCGACAGTGCGTCGGTCGTCAGCTGCGGGTCGACAAAGGTTCTCAACCAGGATTCAGGGAATTGCATGGATGTCTACGTTCGAAACAGGTTAGATCGACGCCCGGGCCCCTCGGAAACGTCCGTCGGAGCGTGCGCGGGCACAGGTCGGCGCGGCGAGCGGCGTTATGCGAACTGGCGCAGGAAACGCAGGTCGTTCTCGAAGAACAACCTGAGATCCTGGACGCCGTAGCGCAGCATCGTCAGGCGCTCGAGGCCGCTGCCGAACGCGAAACCGATGTAGCGCTCGGGGTCGAGGCCCATGTTGCGGATCACGGTCGGATGCACCTGCCCGGAGCCGGAAATTTCGAGCCACTTGCCGGCGTTCTTGCCGTGCTCGAACATCATGTCGATCTCGGCCGACGGTTCCGTGAACGGGAAATACGACGGACGGAAGCGCACGAGGATGTCGTCGCGCTCGAAGAATTTTTTCAGGAAGTCGGTATAGACGCCCTTGAGGTCGGCGAAGCTGATGTTTTCGTCGATCCACAGCCCCTCGACCTGATTGAACATCGGCGAGTGGGTCGCATCGCTGTCGACGCGATACGTGCGGCCCGGCGCGATCACCTTGATCGGCGGACGGTTCATGCGCGCATAACGCACCTGCATCGGGCTCGTGTGCGTGCGCAGCAGCAGCTGGCGGCCGTCGGCGTCCTTGCCTTCGACGTAGAAGGTGTCCTGCATCGAACGCGCCGGATGGTTCTCCGGGCTGTTCAGCGACGTGAAGTTGTACCAGTCGGTCTCGATTTCGGGGCCGTCGGCCACGTCGAAACCGATCGAGCCGAAAATCTGTTCGACCCGCTCCCACGTGCGCATCACCGGGTGCAGGCTGCCCGCGCCGGCGCCACGGCCCGGCAACGTCACGTCGATCGCTTCGGCGGTGAGGCGCTGATTCAGCAGCGCGTCGGCCAGTGCCTGGCGACGGGCGGCGAGCGCGGCTTCGACCTGCTGCTTCGCGACGTTGATGCGTGCGCCTTCGGTCTTGCGTGCTTCGGGATCGAGCTTGCCGAGGCCCTTCAGCAACTCGGTCAGCGCACCCGATTTACCGAGAAATCGTGCTTTCTCGTTTTCGAGCGTGGTGATGTCGGCAGCCTGTTCGAAGGACTGCTGCGCGTCGGCGACAATCTGGTCCAGATCCATAGATCCCATCATTTCCAACGTCATTCGGTCTTGGCGAGCGAAACCGCCCACCAAACAAAAAAGGGGCTCGGAAGAGCCCCGTTTTCGCTGCAGCGGCCGAGACTACCGGAACCTCGCTGCAACTAACCACGCAGTGCTAATTTCGCAATTAGGCTGCAACGGCGGCTTTCACCTGCTTGACGATCGCAGCAAAAGCAGCCTTGTCGAACACCGCCATGTCGGCCAGCACCTTACGGTCGAGTTCGATCGACGCCTTCTTCAGGCCGTTGATGAACACGCTGTAGGTCATGTCGTGCTGGCGAACTGCCGCGTTGATACGCGTGATCCACAGTGCGCGGAACACACGCTTCTTGTTGCGGCGATCGCGGTACGCGTACTGACCAGCGCGCATCACCGCCTGCTTGGCGATGCGGTAGACGTTATTGCGGCGGCCGCGATAACCCTTGGCCAGGTTGATGATCTTCTTGTGGCGGGCCCGTGCGGTTACCCCACGTTTGACTCGAGGCATGTTTCTCTCCTTGGAGTATCGGTTGAGGGGTTACGCGAACGGCAGCATTGCGCGGACGGAGTTCAGATCGGAATCATGAACTGCCGTTGCGCCGCGCAGGTGACGCTTGTTCTTCGTGGTTTTCTTGGTCAGGATGTGGCGCTTGAAGGCTTGACCGCGCTTGACGGTACCGCCCGGACGCACCACGAAGCGCTTTGCAGCACTCTTCTTGGTCTTCATCTTCGGCATGACGACAACTCCAGTTTATTAGATGGCGATGGGTGTGCGGTTGGCTTGCGCCCTGAACCCGCCCTTCGAAACCCAGTCCACTTGTGTACGGCGTACCGCTTGCGCAGCCGCCGTCATTGTTGGCGCGCCGCCCTGACCGGGCAACGCGCCGAACCACTGTCGAACCTGCGCGCGATGCGCGCGGGCCCGTTACTTCTTTTTCTTCGGCGAGAGCACCATGATCATCTGGCGCCCTTCCATCTTCGGCATCTGCTCGACCTGGCCGACTTCCTCGAGATCCGTGCGCAGACGCTCGAGCATCCGCATACCGATTTCCTGGTGAGCCATTTCGCGGCCGCGGAAACGCAACGTGATCTTCGTCTTGTCGCCCTCTTCGAGGAAGCGCGTGAGGTTGCGAAGCTTGACGTTGTAATCTCCGTCATCGGTACCCGGGCGGAACTTGACTTCCTTGACCTGGATGACCTTCTGCTTCAGCTTCGCTTCATGCTGCTTCTTCGATTCCTGGTACTTGAACTTGCCGTAATCCATCAGACGGCAAACCGGCGGCACCGCTTGCGGCGCGATTTCCACCAGGTCAACATCCAGTTCTTCCGATTTACGGAAAGCATCAGCGAGTTTTACGATACCGAGCGGTTCGTTCTCGATCCCGACCAGGCGCACTTCCGGCGCAGTGATTTCACCGTTGATGCGGTGCGACGACTTATCAGTAGCGATGTTACGTTTCCTCTAAAAATTAAAAAAACGAGCCGCGCTGCCAGGGCGGTTACTTGAACGAGCGCAGGTCTTCCTGCAGACGCTCAACGAAGGCTTCGACCGGCATTACGCCCAGATCGACGCCGCCACGGGCACGCACGGCTACCGTTTGCGCATCACGCTCCTTATCGCCCACGACGAGGAGATAAGGCACCTTTTCCAGCGTGTGCTCGCGTATTTTATAGCTAATCTTCTCGTTGCGCAAATCGGCCGCCACTCTAACCCCTTGTTTTTGCAACGATTGGGTCAGAGCCTGCGCATATTCGGCCTGACTTTCGGCGATATTGAGCACAATTGCCTGGTACGGCGCGAGCCAGACCGGCATTGCACCAGCATGGTGCTCGATCAAAATGCCGAGGAAACGCTCCATCGAGCCGACGATCGCGCGGTGCAGCATCACCGGCCGGCGGCGGCTGTTGTCTTCCGCCACGTACTCGGCGCCCAGGCGCTCCGGCAGCATCATGTCGAGCTGCAGCGTGCCGCACTGCCACGAACGGCCGAGCGCATCCTTGATGTGGTACTCGATCTTCGGGCCGTAGAATGCGCCCTCGCCCGGCAACTCTTCCCACGTGAGGCCGCACGCCGTCAGCGCTTCGCGCAGCCCCTGCTCGGCACGATCCCAGGTTTCGTCCGAACCCATGCGCTGCTCCGGGCGCAGCGACAGCTTGATGTCGATGTGCTCGAAGCCGAAATCGCCGTACACGCTCATCGCGAGTTTGTTGAACGCGATCGACTCGGCAATGATCTGGTCTTCCGTACAGAAGATGTGCGCATCGTCCTGCACGAAGCCGCGCACGCGCATCAGGCCGTGCAGCGCACCCGACGCCTCGTTGCGGTGGCACGAGCCGAATTCCGCGTAACGCAGCGGCAGGTCGCGGTACGAGCGCAGGCCGTGCTTGAACACCTGGACGTGGCCCGGGCAGTTCATCGGCTTGATCGCGTAGTCGCGCTTCTCCGACTCCGTCGTGAACATGTTTTCGCGATAGTTCTGCCAGTGGCCCGACGCTTCCCACAGCGAGCGGTCCATGATCATCGGCGTCTTGATCTCGAGATAGCCGGCTTCGTTGACGCGGCGGCGCATGTACTGCTCGACCTGCTGCCACAGCGCCCAGCCCTTCGGATGCCAGAACACCATGCCCGGCGACTCTTCCTGCATGTGGAACAGGTCGAGCTGCTTGCCCAGCTTGCGGTGGTCGCGCTTTTCCGCTTCCTCGAGCATGTGCAGGTACTGATCCTGATCTTCCTTCTTCGTCCAGGCCGTGCCGTAGATGCGCTGCAGCTGCTCGTTCTTCGAATCGCCGCGCCAGTACGCGCCCGCGACCTTCATCAGCTTGAACACCTTCAGCTTGCCGGTGGACGGTACGTGCGGGCCGCGGCACAGATCGGTGAAGCCGCCGTGCGAGTACAGCTTGATTTCGTCGCTTTGCGGAATCGATTCGATGATCTCGGCCTTGTACTTCTCGCCGATGCTGCGGAAGTAACCGGCCGCCTCGTCGCGCGACACGACGCGGCGCGTGACCGGCTCGTCCTTCTTCGCGAGCTCCTGCATGCGCTTTTCGATCTTTTCGAGATCTTCCGGCGTAAACGGGCGGTTGTACGAGAAGTCGTAATAGAAACCGTTGTCGATCACGGGGCCGATCGTCACCTGCGCGTCCGGATACAGTTCCTTCACCGCATACGCGAGCAAGTGGGCGGTCGAGTGGCGGATGATGTCGAGGCCGTCGGCATCCTTGTCCGTGACGATCGCGAGCGACGCGTCGCGGTCGATCACCGTCGACGTATCCACGAGCTCGCCATCGAGCTTGCCACCAAGCGCAGCCTTCGCCAAGCCGGGACCGATCGAGGCCGCAACCTCGGCAACTGTCACCGGATGCTCGTATTGTCGAACTGAGCCGTCAGGCAAGCGTATCGAAACCATAGCAATCTCCGTGATGCCGACAGTGGGCGGCAGACCAGGTACGCGAGATCAAACTCACGCGTGAAAAATTCGCGACAAAAAAAATGCGGCCCCGCTTTCGAGGGGCCGCATTCGATACTTCACTCAACCTGAAAGGGCGAAAACGTTCCTCGACTAGCGTCGCTCCGAAGTGGTTTCGGTCAACGTTCGCGGTGTCATAACCGTATTCGCCTTGTTTGCGTTGAGTTGTGTACTGCATCGAACACCCGAAGACCGGGCATTCTCAATTCGTTGGTAGGCTCGATTGGACTCGAACCAACGACCCCCACCATGTCAAGGTGGTGCTCTAACCAGCTGAGCTACGAGCCTAGAGAAGCTAAGATTATATGGTGCTGCTACCGGCTTGGCAAGTGTTTTATGCGGTTGCAGCAAAAGAACGCCGTTCCAACCCCATCACGCTTTTCGCGCCGCCCGCACGACGCCCTGCACCTCGCCGAGCAGCGTGCACGCGCGCTGCACCTGCGCCGAATTCGACACCTCGACCGTGAACTGCATGAATGCCGCATTGCGGCGGCTCTGCGTCTTCACGCCAACGACGTTGATCTTTTCCCGCGCGAACACTTCGGAGATATCGCGCAGCAACCCTTGCCGGTCGCTCGCCTCGATCATCAGGTCGACCGGATAGACGGATGCGCCGCGCCCGCCGAGCACGTCTGCCGACCAGGTCGTCTGCAGCACGCGCTCCGGCGCGCGCTCGACCATCCGGCGAAACGTCGGACAGTCGGTGCGATGGATCGACATCCCCTTGCCGCGCGTGACGAAACCGCTGATCGGATCGGGCGGCGCCGGACGGCAGCAGCGCGCGAGTTGCGTCAGCAGCGCGTCGACGCCCACCACCAGCACGCCGGTCGACGCACCATGCGCGACGCTTGCGCCGCTGCTGCGCTTCTCGAAATCGGCCGGCGCCTCGGGCGCCGGTTCCGGCGGCGGCGCATCGGACAGCGCATGCTCGACGTTGCGCAGGCTGAATTCTTCCTTGCCGACGACCGAGAACAGCTCCTCGGGCGACTTGAAACCGAGCTTCGCGGCGAGATTGTCCAGGCTGACCGACGTCTTGCCCTCGCGCTGCAGCGTCTTTTCGACGAGCGCGCGGCCGTGCGCGACGTTTTCTTCCTGCTCGATCGAGTTGAACCACGCACGCACTTTCTGCCGCGCGCGCGGGCTCTTCAGGTAGCCGAGCTGCAGGTTCAGCCAGTCGCGCGACGGCCCGCCCTCCTTCACCGCGACGATCTCGACCGTCTGGCCGTTCGCGAGCGACGTGTTCAGCGGCACCATCACGCCATCGACGCGCGCGCCACGGCAGCGATGGCCAAGCTCGCTGTGCAGGTGATACGCGAAATCGACCGGCGTCGCGCCCTGCGGCAGCGCGATCACGCGCGCCTGCGGCGTCAGCACGTAGATGTGGTCGTCGTCGAGCGACGTCTCGCGCAATTGCGCCCACGCCTGGTCGCCCGACACTTCGGTGCCGTCCTCGACGTCGTCCTTCCACGCGAGCAACTGGCGCAGCCACGCGATCTTCTCGTCGTACTTGTCGTTCGCCGAGAACTGGCCGCCGTAGCCGCGCGCGCCGGCCTCCTTGTAGCGCCAGTGCGCGGCGACGCCGTACTCGGCGAAACGATGCATCTCCTGCGTGCGGATCTGCACTTCGAACGCACGGCCGTCGTCGCCGATCACGACCGTATGCAGCGACTTGTAGCCGTTCGGCTTCGGCCGCGAGATGTAGTCGTCGAATTCCTTCGGAACCGGCTGCCACAAGTGATGCACGATGCCGAGCACCGCGTAGCAATCCTTGATGTCCGGCACGATCACGCGGAACGCGCGAACGTCGTACAGCTCGGAGAAATCGAGCTCCTTGCCGCGCATCTTGCGCCAGATGCTGTAGATATGCTTCGGCCGGCCGCTCACGTCGGCCTGGATGTTCGCTTCCGCCAGCTCGTGCTGCAACCGCGCGATCGCCTGCGTGACGTACGCCTCGCGCTCGATGCGCTTCTCGTCGAGCAGCTTCGCGATCCGCTTGTAGGTGACGGGATCCTCGAAGCGAAACGCGAGATCCTCGAGCTCCCACTTCAGTTGCCAGATACCGAGACGATTCGCGAGCGGCGCATAGATCTCGAGCGTCTCGCGCGCGACGTCCGGCGGCGGGTCGATCTTCGCGGCCGCGTAGTAGCGCAGCGACTGCAACCGCGACGCGAGCCGGATCAGCACCACGCGGATGTCCTGCGCGAATGCGAGCAGCATCTTGCGCAGCGCCTCGATCTGCGCACGCCGCTCTTGCGCCGCGTCGCGTCCGGAGTCGGGCTTCGCGTTCTGCGCGACGCGCAGGCTGACGGTGCCGAGCCGCAACAGCTTGCGCACGTCGGACACGAGCCGCGCGACTTCGTCGCCGAAACGCTCGGTCAGCTCGCGCCCGGGGTCGCTCAAGTGCGGCGTCAGCACGAACAGCGCGGCGGCCTGCATCGCGGACGGATCGACGTTCAGCGTGCGCATGATCGCCGCCGTGCCGGCCGAGTGATCGGCGAGCAGCTCGCCCGACGACAGGCGCGCGTCGCCGGCCCGCTCGCGCACGAACGCGAGCACGTCGTCGAACGACGGCGCCGCGACGGGGGAAGCGGAAACGGATTCGGTCATTGCACGGCCTGCCGGAATACGGTCATCGTCGGATAACGCTCAGCTCGACTCAGCTCCGCTGCGCGGCGACGACCACGATCTCGACGAGCAGCGCCGGATCGGCGAGCTTCGCCTCGACGGTGGCGCGCGGCGGCGTGTTGCCCTGCGCGACCCATGCGTCCCACTCCGCATTCATGCCTTCGAAATTCGCGAGATCCGAGATGTAGATCTGCACCGACAGCAGATGCGCCTTGTCGCTGTTCGCTTCGGCGAGCAGGCGGTCGATGTGGCCGAGCACTTCGCGCGTCTGGCCGCGGATGTCCTGCGTGGTGTCTTCGGCGATCTGGCCTGCCAGATACACGGTACCGTTGTGGATCGCGGTTTCGGAGAGACGGGCCCCGACGTGATGACGAATGACTGCCATGAAAGTGTTCCGGTCGTGAATGGGTAAGAAATCGGGCGGCGGCACGGCCCGCGCACCGCCGAACCGCATATTATGACGCGTTTATACGTCGCCTTCGACGAAAAACCGCCGCGCGAGCGCAATCTGGTCGGCGCTGACGAAGGCCGGCGCGTGGCCCGCCCCCGGAATCTCGACCTGCGTCACATGCCGGCCGCGACGGACCATTTCGGCCGCCGTCTCGCGCGACAGCAAGTCGGACGTCTCGCCGCGCACGACGAGCAGCATTGCATCCGTCGTTTCGATCGCGCGCCACAGCGCGGCCTCGCCGAGCGCGGCCAGTTCGGGCGTCGTCGCCTTGAACGGCTCGGCGATGCGCGGATCGTAGCGCATCGTCCAGCCGCCTTCGGGCAGTTCGTGCAGCAGCGGCCCGTTGATCTCGCGCCACTCGTCGGCGCTCAGCGCTCCGAACGGCAGCGACAGCGAGGTCAGATAGTCGATCGCCTCCTGCTCGGTCGCAAAGCGCGGCTGCACGCCGAGATATTCGCCGATGCGCGTCAGCGAATCGGGCTCGATGCGCGGGCCGACGTCGTTGACGATCATCCGCCGCACCGGCGTGCCGGGAAGCCCCGCGAGCGCCATGCCGATCAGGCCGCCCATCGACGTGCCGAACCAGTCGACCGATTCGACGTCGAGGCGCGCGATCAGCGTCACCATGTCGGCCACGTACTGCGGAATCGCATAGTGCCGCGGATCGGCCAGCCGGTCCGACCGGCCACGCCCGACGACATCGGGGCAGACAACGCGATACGTATCGGACAGCGCGGCGGCGAGCCGGTCGAAATCGCGCCCGGAGCGGGTCAGGCCGTGCACGCAGACGAGCACGCGCGGATTGGCTGAGTCGCCCCATTCGGTATAGGCAACGTGATGGAGGCCGGCCGGGCTCGCGCATTGCACGCGCCGCTGGCGGGGAACCTGAGGATTCGCTGAAGTCGGTGGCATCGTTGGCATCCTGTCGAACGGGGGCCCGCATGGGGCAACGCTTGCGGCGCCCGATGCAAACGATTGTAAACCGCTTCGGAATGACGGGGCGCCGCCAATGCAACCGGCTCAACGGTACCGATCGACGGCGGCGGCGCGATCGCGTGACGCATGCGGTCATGACAAAACGCCCCGCGTTCCGTGAGGAACGCGGGGCGTCGAGAATGACGCGACAACGTGACGCTCAGGCCACGGCGCTGACGTCGAGCGGCGCTCCCGTCTTCGCCTGGATCTCATCGGCGCTCACGCCGTCGGCGAGCTCGAGCACCTTCAACCCGGCCGGCGTCACTTCGATCACGCCGAGATCGGTGATGATCAGGTCGACCACACCGACACCCGTGAGCGGCAGGTTGCATTCGTCGAGGATCTTGTGCTGATCGCCCTTCGCGACATGCTCCATCAGCACGACGACGCGCTTCACGCCGGCGACGAGATCCATCGCGCCGCCCATCCCCTTGATCATCTTGCCCGGGATCATCCAGTTCGCGAGATCGCCCCGCTTGCTGACCTGCATCGCGCCGAGGATCGCCAGGTTGATGTGACCGCCGCGAATCATCGCGAACGAATCGGCCGACGAGAAGATCGACGAACCCGGCAGCGTCGTGACGGTCTGCTTGCCGGCGTTGATGAGATCGGCGTCGACTTCGTCTTCGGTCGGCGACGGGCCGATGCCGAGCAGGCCGTTCTCCGACTGCAGCCACACCTCGACGCCTTGCGGCACGTGGTTCGCGACGAGCGTCGGCAGGCCGATGCCGAGGTTCACGTAGAAGCCGTCCTGCAGTTCCTTCGCCGCGCGCGCGGCCATCTGGTCACGATTCCAGGCCATGTCAGTCTCCTTTCGCGCGGATGACGCGTTGTTCGATGCGTTTTTCAGGCGTCGCGTTCAACACGATGCGCTGCACGAAGATCCCCGGCGTATGAACCTGGTCCGGATCGAGCGTGCCGTTCTCGACGATCTCCTCGACCTCCACCACGGTGATCTTGCCGGCCATCGCGCACATCGGGTTGAAGTTGCGCGCGGTGCGGCGGTAGATGAGATTGCCCGACTTGTCGGCCTTCCACGCCTTGACGAGCGCGACGTCGGCCGTCAGCGACGGCTCGAGCACGTAGTGGCGATCGCCGAACTGGCGCGTTTCCTTGCCTTCCGCAATCACGGTGCCGTAGCCGGTATTCGTGAAGAATGCGGGGATGCCCGCGCCGCCCGCGCGCAGCTTTTCGGCGAGCGTGCCCTGCGGCGTGAATTCGAGCTCGAGTTCGCCGGCCAGGTACTGGCGCTCGAACTCCTTGTTCTCGCCGACGTACGACGAGATCATCTTCTTGATCTGGCGCGTTTCCAGCAGCAGGCCGAGGCCGAAACCGTCGACACCCGCGTTGTTGCTGATGCAGGTGATGCCCTTGACGGCCGTATCGCGCAACGCCGCGATCAGCGCCTCCGGAATCCCGCACAGGCCGAAGCCGCCCACCGCGAAGGTCTGTCCGTCACGGACGATCCCTTCCAGCGCGGCGGCCGCGCTTGGATAGACTTTGTTCATCTGTTGTCCCTTCCTCTATGGAAACCAGCGAAACCGGTTCACGCGCCCTTGTGGGCCGCAAGCCCGCCGCACCATTCTATGCATGCACGGCGATACCTGCGTCGAGGCGCGCTGTTTTTATGTCGCGGCAAACCGCCGCGAGATGCCCGAAAGGGTACGATGTGACGCCGATACGGCACAATACGCAAAAATACATAAGCATTTGCCTCCGCTTGCCCGCGCCATGCCCGACCTCGATTACCAGACCGCCTTCCACCTCGCGCCGCTCGGCCTCGTGCTGTCGCGCGACCGCGTGATCGAGGACTGCAACGACGCGCTCGCGTCGATCTTCCGGTGCGCGCGGGGCGACCTGATCGGGAAATCGTACGAGGTGCTCTATCCGTCGACGGACGAATTCCAGCGAATCGGCGAGCGCATCTCGCGCGTGATGGCAGCGAACGGCATCTACTCGGATGACAGAATCATGAAGCGCGCGGACGGCGAGCTGTTCTGGTGCCACGTGACGGGCCGCGCGCTCGACCGCACCGCGCCGCTCGCGGCCGGCGTCTGGACCTTCGAGGACTTGAGCGCGACGCGCCGTGTCGCGGTCGAGCTGACGCCGCGCGAGCGCGAAATCGCCGCCCAGCTCGCGACCGGCAAGACCAGCAAGCAGATCGGGCGCGTGCTCGACATCAGCTCGCGCACGGTCGACATCTACCGCGCCCGGCTGATGCGTAAATACGGGACGAACAACACGCCGGAGCTGCTCCAGCGCCTGCTCGGGCAGTGAACGCGCATCGCGTGGCGGCGCTCGAACGACAATCGGCCGCACATGGCGGCCGATCAGGGGAAACAACGGAGAAACAACAGGCACGGCATGCCACCGGCGCCCGGTGCCGGCCTGCCGGCAGCCGCGCTCAGACGACTTTCGTCGCGAGCGCGTGCTCGATCGTGTCGCGCAGCAGTTGCGGCAGCGGCACCGACTTGCCGAGCGCGTAGTCGACCCACACGCAGCGTGCGTTGCCACGCGCATAGACGTGCTGCGGATCGTCCGCGCGCGTGAGCTCGAACCCGGTGTCGAAGCTGCTTCGGCCGGGCTTGGCGGCCGACATCTTCGCGATCACGTCGCCCGGATAGTGCAGCTGCTTGAGGAATTCCATCGACGCCGTGACGATGACGGGCCCCTGCCCCTCGCCGTTGCCGCCGGCAATGCCGAGCGCCTCGAACCACGAAATCCGCGCCTGCTCCATGTAGCGGAAATAGACCGTGTTGTTCACATGGCCGAACGCGTCCATGTCGCCCCAGCGGATCGGCATCGACATCTCAAAAACGGGGGAGTAATCGCTTGTTGCGCTCATTGCACTCTTCTTTGTTGCTGAATGTCACCCGCTCAGGCGAGGCCGAAACCGTCGTCGGCGGAGATGATCGAACCGTTGATGAACTGCGACTCGTCGGCCGCGAGCAGCAACAACAGCCCGTCGAGATCCTGCGGCTTGCCGACGCGCCGGCGCGGCAGCATCGACTGCAGCTTCTGGCCCTGTTCGGTTTCCCACAGGTAATGATTGATTTCGGTATCGATATAGCCCGGACAGATCGCGTTCACGTTGATCCCGTGGCGCCCCCACTCCAGCGCCATCGCGCGCGTCATCTGCACGACCGCGGCCTTGCTCATCGCGTACAGCCCGATCTGCGGGAACACGCGCAGCCCGGCCACCGACGCGATGTTGATGATCCGGCACGGCGGCTTGCCGTTGCCGCCGCCGTTCGCGCGCATGATCATCCGCTTCGCGACTTCCTGCGCGACGAAAAATGCGCCGCGCGTGTTCGTATCGAACACGAACTCGAAATCCGCCGGCGTCACGTCGACGAGCTTCTGCATCGTCGACACACCCGAATTGTTCACGAGGATGTCGATCGTGCCGGCTTCCGTCTCCGCATGCGCGACGGCCGCCTTGATGCTCTGGACGTCGGTCACGTCGAGCGATACGACGTGCGCGGCACCGCCCGCCGCCTCGATCTCCGCACGCAGCTCCTTCAGGCGTTCGACGCGGCGGCTCGCGAGCACGACCTTCGCGCCGGCCTGCGACAGCACCTGCGCAAAACGCTGCCCGAGGCCGCTCGACGCGCCCGTGACCAGCGCAACCTTGCCTTCCAGATTGATCGATCGACCCATTTGCACATCCCCTTTCGATATCGTTTCGCCAGCCCAGGCGGCACTGCCTGAGCGGCATTACCCTAGCACAAAAAATAGAACGATCGTGCTAATCTACTTGCATGTTGTTGCGGCAAGCGTTTCGTTTCGCAGACAATACGCTCCCGAATAAAAGCATTCTAACGGTTAGAGGAACGCCAATGACCCCCGCAAGCCTCATCGAGCAATACGGCCCGCGCGAATCGATGGAATACGACGTCGTGATCGTCGGCGGCGGCCCCGCCGGGCTGTCGGCGGCGATCCGGCTCAAGCAGCTGGCCGCCGAGAAAGGCACCGAGATCGGCGTATGCGTGCTCGAGAAGGGTTCCGAGATCGGCGCGCACATCCTGTCGGGCGCGGTGATGGACCCGCGCGCGATCACCGAACTGTTTCCCGACTGGAAGGAACGGGGCGCACCGCTCGATGTCGAGGTGACGGAAGACCGCTTCCTGTTCCTGTCCGAGAAAAGCGCGGTGACCACGCCGAACTGGGCGCTGCCCGAGAACTTCAAGAATCACGGCAATTACGTGATCTCGCTGGGCAACGTCACGCGCTGGCTCGGGGCACAGGCCGAAGCGCTGGGCGTCGAGATTTTCCCGGGCTTCCCCGCCGCGGAGATCCTCTACAACGACGACGGTTCCGTGAAGGGTGTCGCGACCGGCAACATGGGCGTGGGCAAGGACGGCGAGCCGACCGAGAACTTCCAGCTCGGCATGGAGCTGCACGCGAAGTACACGCTGTTCGCCGAAGGCTGCCGCGGCCACCTCGGCCGCCAGCTGATCTCGAAGTTCAAGCTCGACGCGAACGCCGATCCGCAGGCGTACGGGATCGGCATCAAGGAACTGTGGGAAATCGATCCCGCGAAGCACAAGCCGGGCCTCGTGATCCACACGGCCGGCTGGCCGCTGAAGTCGGATACGTACGGCGGCTCGTTCCTGTATCACATGGACAACAACCAGGTCGTGGTCGGCTTCGTGGTGGGCCTGGGCTACACGAACCCGTACCTGTCGCCGTTCGAGGAATTCCAGCGCTACAAGACGCATCCGTCGATCCGCGCGTTCCTCGAAGGCGGCAAGCGCGTGTCGTACGGTGCGCGCGCGATCACCGCGGGCGGGCTGCTGTCGCTGCCGAAGACGGTGTTCCCGGGCGGCGCGCTGATCGGCGACGACGCGGGCTTCCTGAACGCATCGCGGATCAAGGGTAGCCACGCGGCGATCAAGACCGGCATGCTGGCGGCCGATGCCGCATTCGACGCGGTGCAGGCCGGCCGTCAGTCGGATGAACTCAACGCGTATCCGGATGCGTTCAAGCAATCGTGGCTGTACACGGAGCTGTACCGCGCGCGCAACTTCAAGCAGTGGATGGCCAAGGGCCTGTATCTGGGCACGCTGATGGTCGGGCTCGAGCAGAAGGTGATGGGCGGCAACGTGCCGTGGACGCTGCATCACCAGCATGCGGATCACGAGATGCTGAAGCCGGCGTCGCAGTGCGAGCCGATCGCGTATCCGAAGCCGGACGGCAAGCTGACGTTCGACCGGCTGTCGTCGGTGTTCATCTCGAACACGAACCACGAGGAGAACCAGCCGGCGCATCTGACGCTGAAGGATGCGAGCGTGCCGGTGAACGTGAACCTGCGCACGTACGCGGGGCCGGAGGCGCGGTTCTGCCCGGCGGCGGTGTACGAGTTCGTGAAGAACGACGACGGCGGCGATCGTCTGGTGATCAACGCGCAGAACTGCGTGCACTGCAAGACCTGCGACATCAAGGACCCGACGCAGAACATCGTGTGGGTCACGCCCGAAGGTGGCGGCGGGCCGAACTACCCGAACATGTAACCTGCCGGAACGCGCCGCCACGAGCGGCGCGTTTTGTTTGGTCGCTACACACTGCCGCAAACGAAACGGGGCGCTGCATCACGCAGCGCCCCGCTTGCATTCGTCGTTCGACGGTCGGGATGGCGCGCGCCGCGCCCCGCCCGCTCGTATCAGGTCGCGCTGGCGGCGATCTTCGGCGTCGGCGTCTCGACGTCGCCGCACTGCGCGCGGTGACGCAGCGCATGGTCGATCAGCACCAGCGCGAGCATCGATTCGGCGATCGGCGTCGCACGAATGCCGACGCACGGATCGTGGCGACCGAAGGTTTCAACCGTCGCCGCCTCACCGCTCTTCGTGATCGAACGGCGCGGCGTGCGGATGCTCGACGTCGGCTTGATCGCGATCGACACGGTGATGTCCTGCCCCGTCGAAATCCCGCCGAGCACGCCGCCCGCGTGGTTGCCGACGAAGCCGGCCGGCGTCAGTTCGTCGCCGTGCACCGAGCCGCGCTGCGCGACGCTGTCGAAGCCCGCGCCGATCTCGACGCCCTTCACCGCGTTGATGCTCATCATCGCCTTCGCGATATCGGCATCGAGCCGGTCGAACACCGGTTCGCCCCAGCCGACCGGCACGCCCGACGCGACGACGTTGATGCGCGCGCCGATCGAATCGCCCTCCTTGCGCAGCGCGTCCATGTACGCCTCGAGCTCCGGCACGACCGCCGCGTTCGGCGAGAAGAACGGGTTCTCGTGCACGTGCGACCAGTCGACGAACGGCACGTCGATTTCGCCGAGGCCGCTCATGTAACCGCGCACCTCGACCCCGAAGCGCTCGCGCAGCCACTTCTTCGCGACCGCGCCGGCGCCGACGATCGGCGCGGTCAGGCGCGCCGAGGAACGGCCGCCGCCGCGGTAGTCGCGAATGCCGTATTTCTGCCAGTAGGTGTAGTCGGCGTGGCCGGGACGGAACGTCTCGACGATGTTGCCGTAGTCCTTGCTGCGCTGATCGGTATTGCGGATCAGCAGCGCGATCGGCGTACCGGTCGTCACGCCTTCGAACACGCCCGACAGGATCTCGACCTCGTCGGCCTCCTGCCGTTGCGTCACGTGCCGCGACGTGCCGGGCTTGCGGCGATCGAGCTCGGCCTGGATGTCGGCTTCGGTCAGCCCCATCCCCGGCGGGCAGCCGTCGATCACGCAGCCGATCGCGGGACCGTGCGATTCGCCGAAGGTCGTGACAGTGAAAAGCGTGCCGAGGGTATTGCCGGACATGATGGAACCGCCCAAAGAGAAATGGGCAAACCGATGCGCTGCCGGGGCCGCAGGCAGGTCGATCGTTTGCCGGTCGAGAAAAGAGGTAAACCGCTATTATGCCAGCCGTCCCGGGCCGGCGGGCCGCCCGACTGCCGGCCGGGCGCCGGCTGGGCGCAGGCATGCGTGCCTGCGCGGCCCTGGTGAGCGCGACCGGACGGCGGTTCCAGCCCGGACGCAGCCGAATGCCCGCGCGCTATCGGGCCGGGCGCCCTTCTACTTCCGCGCGCCGCGCAGCTCGGTCACCGCCGCCTGCAGCGACTCGGGCGTCGCAACCGACGCCGGGATCGGCTCACCGACCGCCAGCGTCAGCCGGCTCATCATGCCGCGCTTGATGGGACGCGGCATCCGCGCATCGGTATGCCGCGAAAAATAGCTGCCCCACAGCCCGCGTAGTGCCATCGGGATCACCGGCGCCGGCGTGCGGTTCAGGATCTCGGTGATGCCGTGGTGAAACGTGTTGATGTCGCCCGTCTTCGTCAGCTTGCCCTCGGGGAAGATGCACACGAGTTCGCCGTCCTTCAGCGCGGCCTCGCACAGGTCGTACGCGCGCGCGAGCATCGCGGGATCCTCGTGACGCGGCGCGATCGGGATCGCCTTCGCATGCCGGAATACCCAGCTCGCGAAGCGCGTCTTGAAGATCCGGTGATCCATCACGAAACGAATCGGGCGGGGGCTCGCGGCGGCCAGCACGAGCGCATCGACGTAGCTGACGTGGTTGCACACGAGCACCGCGGCCCCTTCCGCCGGGATCCGCTCCGCGTGCACGAGGCGAATCCGGTAGAAGGTGTGCACGAGCACCCACGCGACGAAGCGCAGCAGGAACTCGGGCACGAGCAGGTAGATATACCCCGCGACGACGACGTTCAGCAGCGCGGTGACGAGGAACAGGCCCGGGATGTCGACGCCGGCCTTGGTCAGCCCCATCGCCATCACGGCCGACAGGATCATGAACAGCGCATTCAGGATGTTGTTCGCGGCGATGATCCGCGCGCGGTGCGTCGGCGCGCTGCGGCTCTGGATCAGCGCGTACAGCGGCACGCTGTAGAAGCCGCCGAACATCGCCAGCAGGAACAGGTCGGCCAGGATGCGCCAGTGGCGCGCACCGGCCAGGAATTCGCCGACCGACAGCAGATGGCCGGGCGACGGCAGCGCGTGGCTCGCGAAATACAGCTCGATCGCGAACACGCTGATGCCGATCGAACCGAGCGGCACGAGCCCGATCTCGACGCGCCGCTGCGACAGCCGCTCGCACAGCAGCGAACCGAGGCCGATACCGACCGAGAACGTCGCGAGCAGGACCGTGACGACGTCGGGGCTCGCGGACAGCACGTCCTTCGCGAAATTGAAGAACGACGTGAGGAACGTCGCGCCGACGAACCACAGCCACGAGATGCCGAGCAGGCTCAGGAACACCGTGCGGTTCTGGCGCGCGAGGCCGAGATTGCGCCAGGTCTCGCTGACCGGGTTCCAGTTGATCACGAGGTCGGGCTGCGGCGCGGGCGTCGACGGCACGCGCTGCGCGACGAGCCGCCCGGCCAGCGCGATGACGACGACGCTCACCGCGAGTATGCGCTCGCCGCTGCCTTCGATGCCGGCCGCCGCGCCGCCGATGATCGTGCCGATCAGGATCGCGATGAACGTGCCCATCTCGACGAGACCGTTGCCGCCGACCAGCTCGTGTTCGCCGAGATGCTGCGGCAGGTACGAATACTTGACGGGCCCGAACAGCGTCGAGTGCATCCCCATCATGAACGTGCACAAATACAGCAGCGTCGCGCTGTGCGTGACGAAGCCGGCCGCGCCGACCAGCATCAGCACGATCTCGAAGGACTTCACGAAGCGCGTGAGGGTCGCCTTGTCGTATTTGTCGGCGATCTGGCCGGACGTCGCCGAGAACAGCACGAACGGCAAGATGAAGATCGCGGAAATCAGGAACGCGGCCGTCTTCGCGTCGACGCCGGAGAACCGCGCGGTGTGATACGTGACGAGCGACGTGAAGCCGATCTTGAAGACGTTGTCGTTCAGCGCGCCGAGGAACTGGGTCGTGAAGAACGGCGCGAAGCGGCGCTCGCGCAGCAGGTCGAACTGCGATGCGTGCGCGCGCCGTTCGTCGCGCCGCCCGGAAGTGGCTTGCGTGTGATCGCTCATGCGGAATACGCGCGCATCGTCTGGGCGAAGCTGCGCGGGCCTCGTGTTGTTGTCGTTGAAAAAAAGGCGGCGCAGGTCAAACCTGCGCCGCCGCATGCCGGATGGCGGCGCCCATGCATCGAGGTGCCGGGCGCGGCATGGTTCACGGCTTGTGCGCTTCGGCTTCCGATTCCGGCCAGTCGCGGATGTACGCCTTCAGCATCCGGTTCTCGAAGCTCTGCGCCTCGACGACCGTCTTCGCGACGTCGTAGAACGAAATGACGCCCATCAACACCTTCTTGTCGAGCACCGGCATGTAACGCGCGTGACGCTCGAGCATCATCCGGCGCACTTCGTTGACGTCCGTTTCCGGCGTGCACGTGAGCGGCTCGTCCATCACCTTGCGCACCTGCACGTCGCCGATCGCGCCGCCGTTCACGTGCAGACGCAGGATGATCTCGCGAAACGTCAGCATCCCGACGAGATCGCCGTACTCCATCACGACGAGCGAACCGATGTCGTGTTCGGCCATCGTATCGACCGCTTCGCGCAGCGGCATATCGGGCGTCACCGTAAACAGCGTGTTGCCCTTCACTTTCAGAATATCGCTGACGCGCATCGTAGTCCCCTCATGCTTGAATGCAAAATCTCTTTCGATCCTATCGGAAAGCCTGTCAAAAGGAAAGCACGGGCCGGCGCGGCGGTCCGCCGCCGCTTGCGGACGCGGGCCGCCGGCCGCACAATGGCCTCATGAACGGCGGCCCGAGGAGACGGCCATGGCGCATACGCATACGGAGCAATTCGCCAGCTTCGCTGACTTCTACCCGTATTACCTGAACGAGCACCAGAACCTGACGTCGCGGCGGCTGCACTTCATCGGCTCGCTCGGCGTGATCGGCTGCGTCGCGATGGCGGTCGCGACGGGCGACTGGCCGTGGCTGCCGGCGGCGGTCGTCTGTGGCTACGGGTTCGCGTGGGTCGGACACTTCTTCTTCGAGAAGAACCGGCCGGCCACGTTCCGGCACCCGATCTACAGCCTGATGGGCGACTGGGTGATGTTCAAGGACATCTGCACCGGCAAGATCCCGCTGTAACCTGCCCGCCCGCCTTCACGCTGGCCGCGGCGGCCGCGCGTGCGGGTCGGCCACGCCCGGCGCCGGACCGGCGCTCCCGGCCGGCTGCGCGCCCGCGAGCCGGTGCGCGGCGATCAGCGACGCGAGCGTCACGTCGAACCGGTCGCTCGACAGCACCGCGAGGAGCGCCGCGCCGTCGACGTGGCTGCGGCGCCGCTGGAGCTGGTAGGTCAGCTCCGTGCGATCGATCACCAGCACGTCGAACAGGTGCGCGAGCGTCAACTGTTCGGGGTTCGCGAGCAGGATGTAGCGCGGCGTGGCCTCGCCGTCGCCGTCGAGCCGCGCCACCCATTCCCGCTCCTCCATCGTCGTCAGCAACCGTTGCGCGGTTTCCATGTCGCAGCGCAGCATCGTCGCGAGCCACATCGCCGTGTGGCCGCGCTTGCCGGCCGCGCGCGCTTCGGCCAGCCGTGCGAGCAGTTCGAGCGCGTCGAGCAGGTCGCTGCCCGGATAGTGGATGCGGTGGAACTGGCCGACACGAATCGCCGGCAGCGCCGACGCCACCATCGCGCCGAGCAGCGCGATGAACCAGCTCAAATAGACCCACAGCAGGAACACCGGCAGCGCCGCGAACGCGCCATAGACGGCCGTATAGGTCGGAATGCGCCGGACGTAGTAGCCGAAGCCGCGCTTCGCGAGTTCGAACGCGATGGCTGCGAACAAGCCGCCGATCACCGCGTCGCGCCATGCGACCGCGCAGTTCGGCAGGTACACGTACAGCAGCGTGAACGCGAGCACCGTCAGCGGCAGCGACGCGAGCGCGAGCAGCCACTCGACGATCGACGTGGACGACGCCGCGCCGGTGAACGCGAGCGACTGCGTGAACAGGTACGACGAGATCGACAGACTCACGCCGAACAGCAAGGGCCCGAGCGTGATCAGCGCCCAGTACGCGAGCACGCGCTGCGCGAACGGCCGCGGCTTGCGCACGCGCCAGATCAGGTTGAACGCCGATTCGATCGTCATCATGGTCATCACCGACGTGACGACGAGCACGATCAGGCCGGCCGTCGTCAGCCCCTTGGCCTTCGCCGCGAACTGGTTCAGGTACTTGAAGATCTGGATGTTGAACTGCGCGGGCATCAGGTGATCCGCGAGGAACCCCTGCAGCGAGATCTGGAACGACGCGAACATCGGAAACGCGGTGAACAGCGCGAACGCGACCGTCACGAGCGGCACGAGCGCCAGCATCGTCGTGAAGGTCAGGCTGCCCGCCACTTGCGGGATGCGATCCTCGGCGCTACGCCGGGCCGCGAACTGCGCGAGGCGCTTGATGGTGACGAAATCCACGCTCAACTTCGGCAAACGGCTTCTCCTTCCTGATGCTGCGCGTCACGGCGCGCCGCCGCCGCGCTGCGCGACGGCTTCAGCCCCTATAATAGCCGCTCGATTCCAGCAGGGGCCGACTGCACCGGGCACGCGCGCGGCCGCACGCGGCTCCGTCGCCCATGAAAGACATCCTCGTCCTCTATTACAGCCGTCACGGCGCCACGCGCGATCTCGCGCTCGCGATCGCGAACGGCATCGACAGCGTGCCGGGCATGCAGGCCCGCATCCGCACCGTACCGCCCGTGTCGGCCGTCTGCGAAGCCACCGCCCCCGACATCCCGGCCGACGGCCCGCCGTACGCGGAACTGCGCGACCTCGAGGAATGCGCAGGCCTCGCGCTCGGCTCGCCGACCCGCTTCGGCAACATGGCCGCGTCACTGAAGTATTTCCTCGACGGCACGACGCCGCAATGGCTGTCGGGCGCGCTGACCGGCAAGCCCGCGAGCGTGTTCACGTCGACGGGCAGCCTGCACGGCGGCCAGGAATCGACGCTGCTGTCGATGATGCTGCCGCTGCTGCATCACGGGATGATGATCGTCGGGATTCCCTACACCGAATCCGCCCTCAGCACGACGCGTACCGGCGGCACGCCGTACGGCGCGTCGCACGTCGCGCAGCACGATCGCTCGGCGCCCGGCGGGCTGTCGGCGGACGAGAAGGCGCTCGCGGCCGCGCTCGGCGTACGGCTCGCGCGCGCCGCCGCGGCCCTCGCCAGCGCGCAGGCCGCCGAGGCGGCATGAACGCCCCCGCCCGCCCCGCCGTCGCGGCCCGGCCGCGCTATGCGCTGGCCGCCGCCGCGTGTCTCGTCGCGCTGATCGCGCTGTCGCTCGCGTGGGAGCTGTGGCTCGCGCCGTTGCGCCCCGGCGGCTCCGCGCTGATGCTCAAGGCCGTGCCGCTCGCGCTCGCGCTGCCCGGCGTCTGGCGGCGTAACATCTATACGATGCAGTGGGCGAGCATGCTGATCCTCGTCTATCTTGCCGAAGGCATCGTGCGCGGCATGTCCGATCGCGGGCTGTCCGCGACGCTCGGCTGGTGCGAGACCGCGCTTGCCGTCGGCTTCTTCGTGGCGGCGCTGGCTTACGTCGCGCCGTTCAAGCGCGCGGCGAAAAAACCGCGTGCCACGTCCTGACCCTTACGCGACAAGGTGATGATGTCCTCCGAAGCTTTCGTTTCCGCGTGCCGCGACGCGATCGGCGCCGACCACGTGCTGACCGATCCGCACGATACCGAACCGTTCCTGACCGACTGGCGCCGCCGCTACAAGGGCGCGGCATGCGCGGTGCTGAAACCCGCGAACACGGCCGAAGTCGCGGCGCTCGTGAAGCTCGCCAACGCGCACGGCGTCGCGCTCGTGCCGCAAGGCGGCAATACGGGCCTCGCCGGCGGCGCGACGCCCGACGCGAGCGGCAGCCAGGCCGTGCTGAGCGTCGCGCGCCTGAACCGCGTGCGCGCGCTCGATCCGCACAACAACACGATCACCGTCGAAGCCGGCGTGATCCTCGCCGACGTGCAGGCGCGCGCCCGCGAAGGCGGCCGGCTGTTCGCGCTGAGCCTCGCGGCGGAAGGCAGCTGCACGATCGGCGGCAACCTGTCGACCAATGCGGGCGGCACCGCGGTACTGCGCTACGGCAATGCGCGCGAGCTGTGCCTCGGGCTCGAGGTCGTGACGCCGCAGGGCGAGATCTGGGACGGACTGCGCGGACTCCGCAAGGACAACACGGGCTACGACCTGCGCGATTTGTTCATCGGCGCCGAAGGCACGCTCGGGATCATCACGGCGGCGGTGATGAAGCTGCATCCGCTGCCGGCGGCACAGGTCACGGCGCTGGCCGCGCTCGAATCGTCGCACGCGGCGCTCGATTTCCTCGCGCTGGCGCAGCGCGCGGCCGGGCCGCTATTGACCGGCTTCGAGCTGATGTCGGATTTCTGCATGCAACTGGTCGGCAAGCACTATCCGCAACTGCGCTACCCGTTCGCGCAGCCCCATGCGCAAACGGTGCTGCTGGAGCTGTCCGACAACGAAAGCGAAGCGCATGCGCGCGCGCTGTTCGAGAAGCTGATGGAAGAAGCGTTCGAGGCCGGGCTCGTGGTCGACGCGGTGGTCGCGGAGAACCTCGCGCAATCGCGTGCGTTCTGGGATCTGCGCGAGCACATCCCGCTCGCGCAGGCCGACGAAGGGCTCAACATCAAGCACGACATCGCGGTGCCGATCTCGTCGATCGCACGCTTCATCGACGAGACCGACGCGGCGATCCAGCAGGCCGCGCCGGGCGCGCGCATGGTCACGTTCGGCCACCTCGGCGACGGCAACCTGCACTACAACGTGCAGATGCCCGAAGGCGGCGATGCGAAGGCGTTCCTCGCCGCGTTCCAGGCGCCGATCAACCGGATCGTCTACGACAACGTGCACCGCCACCACGGCACGATCAGCGCGGAGCACGGCATCGGCCAGCTGAAGATCGACGACGCGCAGCGCTACAAGTCGCCGGTCGAAACGACGCTGATGCGCACGCTGAAGGCCGCGCTCGACCCGCGCGGCCTGATGAATCCCGGCAAGGTCCTGCGCTGAAGCCGCCTACTCGGAGCGAATCCCGTGAAAGTCCGCGTTCTGTCCGACCTGCATCTCGAAAACAACCTGCCCGATGCGATCCCGCATGCCGACGCGGATCTCGTCGTGCTGGCCGGCGACATCCACAACCACGCGGAGGGCCTGCGCTGGGCCGCCGAAACGTTCGACCCGGCGGTGCCGGTGATCTACGTGCCGGGCAACCACGAGTATTACGACGGTGAATTCGGTGCGCTGGAGTCGTCGATGCGCGACGCGGCGCGAGCGCTCGACAACGTGCATTACCTGAACAACGGCGTCTATATCGATCCCGAACAGCGCTTTCGCGTGCTCGGCACGATGCTCTGGACCGATTTTTCGCTGTTCGGCACCGACGACGCCAGCATCGCGAGCGCAATCGACGCGGGGCTGCGCGTGATGCTCGATTTCAAGGGATTGATCCAGGTGACCTGGCCGCACGACGCGGCGCTGCATGCGGCACCGGGCGCGGCGGAACGGGATTTCGCGCCGGCCGACGCGATCGCGCTGCATCGGCAAGGTCGCGCATGGCTGGAAGCGCAACTGGCGGCGCCGTTCGCCGGCAGGACGATCGTCGTCACCCATCATGCGCCGCACCGGCGCTCGCTGGCGGAACGCTATGCGGAAGATCTGGCGTCGGCGGGGTTCGTCACGGACCTGGCGGAACTGGTGCGCCCGCCGGTGGATCTGTGGCTGCACGGCCACACGCATACGTCATTCGACTACGTGGCGGACGGCGGCACGCGCGTGGTGTGCAATCCGCGCGGCTACCTTCACCGGCGCACCGGCGAATGGGAAAACCCCGCGTTCGCGTGGGACAAGGTCGTCGAGCTCGGCTGAGCGCCGGGCCGGGCGGCCGCGTGGCACGGCCTTGCCGGCCCGAAGCGCGACGGCAGGATCAGCGGCCGGGGCGGCGCGGATCGCGCACGCGGACCGGCACGGGCTTCATCTGCGCCTTCGCCTTCATCGCACGCAGCAGGTCGCGGGTCGCCGCCGCGGCGGCAGCCGCGCCCAGCAGGACGCCAAGGCCGATCATCAGGTGCGTATCCATTGCTACTCCGGTGTGGTGTATCTCGTTGATTCCAACAGTATCAAACTGTCTGACACACGTTCGTAAAAAAATGTTGCGTGAAGGACAAATCTCGTCAGATTGCGGTCGACCGCGCTGTCATGTCGCACGCGTGTACTGTTCGAGCGCGGCTTCGTCGGCTTCGAGCGTGAGCGGCAACGTTTCGCGCAGGAAATCGACCCAGGTCCGGATTTTCGCGTCGAGGTACTGGCGCGACGGATACAGCGCGTAGATGTTCATCACGTGCGACCGGTACTCGGGCATCACGCGCACGATGTGTCCGCTGCGCAGCCAGCCGATCGCCGAATAGACCGGCAGCCCGCCGACGCCCATCCCCTCCCGCACGGCCACCGCGAGCGCCTCGGCGACGTTCACGCGGAACGGCGACGCCGTGACCGACACGACCTCGTCGCCGTCCGGCCCCGCCAGCGCCCATTCGTCGAAGTGAAAGCCCGGCGCGACCATCCCGAGGCACACGTGCTGCGCGAGATCGCCCGGCCGCTGCGGCACGCCGTGCGACTCGACGTAGCCCGGCGATGCACACACGACGCTATAGCTCTCGCCGAGCCGCTGCGACACGAGCCCCGAATCGGGCAGATCGCGGCCGACGACGATCGCGACGTCGTACCCCTCGTCGAGCAGGTCGGGCATCCGCTGCGCGAGCGTCAGCTCGACGTGCACGTCCGGATAGCGCTCGCGGTAGCGCGCGATGGCCGGCACCAGGTAGTGCTGACCGAGGCTCGTGAAGCAATGGACCTTCAGCTTGCCGGACGGCCGCGCATGCGCGTCGCCCGCCTCGGCTTCGGCCTGGTCGACGTACGCGAGGATCTGTTCGCAGCGTTGCAGATAGCGCTCGCCGGCTTCGGTCAGCGCGATCCGGCGCGTCGTGCGGTTCAGGAGACGCGTGCGCAGGTGCGCCTCGAGATCCGAGACCGCGCGCGACGCGTAGGCGGTGGTCGAATTCATCTGCTGGGCGGCCGCGGTGAAGCTGCCCGCGTCGACCACGCGGACGAATACCCGCATGTTTTGTAGCGTATCCATCCTGTTACCCCTATGAATCCGGAGGGATTGTTGCACAGGGTCGAACAAATATTATCTCAGGATTCGTAAAAATGACTTGCACCGTTGTCCGTTTATTCAGGAATCGCTGAAAAATATAATCGCCTCCGACTCATCTATATCCGAAAGGGAGAAAATCGTGCAGTCTCCGGCGACAAAAGGGACGCTCGCACTGGCGGTTCTTGCAGTCTCATTAATAATGGCCGGTTGCGCGAGCATGGGCGACAACAAGACCCAGTCCACCCGCATCGAGGCGAACGCGCTCGACGCGGGCGCGGCGATCCGCGCGGCCGACCGCGACGCGGGCTGGCCCGCCGCCGACTGGTGGCGCGCGTATCGCGATCCGCAGCTCGATGCGTGGATCGCCGCCGCCCAGACCGGCAACCCGACCCTCGCGGCCGCCGAGGCCCGCGTGCGCGAAGCGCAGGCGATGGCGCGCGTCGCGCGTTCGGCCGAACTGCCGCAGATCAACGGCAACCTGTCGCTGATGCGCGAGCACTGGCCGGACAACGTGTACTACGGCCCGGGCCCGCTCGCGAATGCCGACACCTGGAACAACACCGGCACGCTCGGCCTGTCGTACCACCTCGATCTGTGGGGCAAGGACAAGAACGCGACCGAGCGCGCGCTCGACACCGCGCATGCGAGCGCCGCCGACGCACGGGCGGCGAAGCTCGAACTCGAGGTCAACGTCGTGCGCGCGTATGTCGGCATGTCGATGAACTACGCGCTGCTGGATCTCGCCCACGAAACCTTCGAACGCCAGCGCGCGCTCGCCGATCTCGCACGCAAGCGGCTGCAGGCCGGCCTCGGCACGCAGCTCGAAGTGAGCCAGGCGGAATCGACGCTGCCCGACTACGAACGCCAGATCGACAGCTATGAAGAAGCGATCCAGCTCGCGCGCCACCAGCTCGCCGCCCTCGCCGGCAAGGGCCCGGGCGCCGGCGACGCCATCAAGCGGCCGCAGCTTGCGCTCGATGCGCCGGCCGGGCTGCCGTCGGCGCTGCCGGCCGACCTGCTCGGCCGCCGCCCCGACGTCGTCGCGGCGCGCTGGACGGTCGACGCGCAGGCGCGCGGCATCGACGTCGCGAAAGCGTCGTTCTACCCGAACATCGACCTGCTCGCGACGGTCGGCGGCTTCGGCGTGACCGCGCCGTTCACCGACTTCCTGCGCGCGATGAACGGCGGCTGGACGGCCGGCCCCGCGCTATCGCTGCCGATCTTCGAAGGCGGCCGGCTGCGCGCGCAGCTCGGCGCCGCGAATGCCGGCTACGATCAGGCGGTCGAGCGCTACAACCAGACGATCGTCGGCGCGCTCAAGGACATCGCCGACCAGGTCGTGCGGATCCGCTCGCTCGATACGCAGAAGAAGGACGCCGCGCGGTCGGTGGCGGCCAACGATCGCAGCTATCGACTGTCGCGCGAAGGCTTCCGCCGTGGGCTGACCGATTACGTGAACGTGCTGGTCGCGCAACAGCAGCTGCTGCGCGCGCAGGAAACGGCCGCCCGCATCGACGCGGAACGCCTCGCCGCGCACGCGCAGTTGATGGCCGCGCTCGGCGGCGGAGTCGAGACGGGCAAAGACGTTCCGGCGGAGGACCCACCCGCCGACGGCGCCGCCCCGTCGGGCGCGAAGCCCGCGGCGGCCGTTGCCCGGCCCGAGGCGTTCGCCGCTGCCGGCGCGTCCGGCACGTCCGGCACGTCCGGCACGTCCGGCACGTCCGGCACGTCCGGCACGTCCGGCACGTCGGCCGCACGGTAACGCGGAGCGCCCGCCATGTCAGCCTCCTCCCCCGCTTCCACGCCCGCCGGCGGCCCGTTCGCGGCCTGGTATGCCGCGCTCGGCGACTGGGCCCGCACCGACGGCGCCGCGTGGCTCTACCTGTTCAAGGCGCTGCTCGCCGCGTTCATCGCGACCGGCGTGTCGATGCGGCTCGACCTGCCCGCACCGAAAACGGCGATGACGACCGTGTTCATCGTGATGCAGCCGCAAAGCGGCGCGGTGCTCGCGAAGAGCTTCTACCGCGTCGCTGGCACGATCTTCGGACTGATCGCGACGCTCACCTTCGTCGGGTTGTTTCCGCAGCAGCCGCAATTGTTCCTGCTGGCGGTCGCGCTGTGGGTCGCCCTGTGCACGGCCGGCGCCGCGCGCAACCGCAACTTCCGCAGCTACGGCTTCCTGCTGGCCGGCTACACGACCGCGCTGATCGGGCTGCCCGCGTCGCAGCACCCGGACGGCGCGTTCATGAGCGCGATGACGCGCGTGGCCGAAATCATGGTCGGAATCGTGTCGGCCGGCGTGGTCAGCGCCCTCGTGTTTCCGCAGACCACCGGCGAGCAGATGCGCACGACGGTGCGCAAGCGCTTCGGCAGCTTCGTCGACTACGTCGCGGCGGCGCTGTCGGGCCAGCTCGACCGCGCGCATATCGAAACCATCCATACGCGCTTCGTCGCCGACGTGGTCGGGTTCGAGGCCGCGCGCAGCATGGCCGTGTTCGAGGATCCGGACACGCGGATGCGCAGCGGCCGCCTCGCGCGGCTGAACAGCGAGTTCATGAGCGCGTCGAGCCGGTTCCATGCGCTGCACCAGTTGATGAACCGGCTGCATGCGGCCGGCGCGCAGGCCGCGATCGACGCGATCGAGCCGTACTTCCGCGAGATCGCACCGCTGCTGCTGACGCCCGCCGGCGAACCGGTGCGCACGTCGGACGATGCGGGCCACGCGGCCGCGCAACTGCTCGCATGGCGCGACGCGCTGCCGCGCCGCATCCGCGCGACGCGCGCCGCACTCGAAACGCGGCCGGACTTCCCGCTGCTCGACTTCGACACGGCCGCCGAGCTGCTGTACCGCTTCATCACCGACCTGCACGAGTACGCGGCCACCTATGCGTCGCTGTCGACCGCGACGCACGAGCGCGAGCGCTGGATCGAGCGCTACGAGCCGCGCACCAATGCGACGGCGATGGTGATCGCGGCGATCCGCACCGCGACCGTGATCCTCGTGCTCGGCTGGTTCTGGATCGAGACCGCGTGGCCGAGCGGCGTGACGATGACGCTGACGGCGGCGGCCACCTGCGCGCTCGCGTCGTCGACGCCGCGCCCGACCGCGATGTCCGCGCAGATGGGCATGGGCACGGCGCTCGCCGTCTGCACGGGCTTCCTGCTGACGTTCGGCATCTATCCGCACATCGACGGCTTTCCGCTGCTGTGCGTCGCGCTCGCGCCGCTGCTCGCGATCGGCATCTTCATGACGCTGAAGCCGAAGCTCGCCGGCTACGGGATGGGCTACCTGATCTTCTTCAGCTTCCTCGCCGGCCCGGACAACATCACGCACTACGATCCGACCAGCTTCATGAACGATTCGCTCGCGCTCGTGCTGTCGATGGTGGTGTCGGCGATCGCGTTCGCGGTCCTGTTCCCGCCGACCGCGCCGTGGCTCAAGAAGCGGCTGTTCGCGGACCTGCGCCACCAGGCCGTCGCGGCCGGCCACGCGCGGCTCGCGGGCTTGCGCACGCGCTTCGAGAGCGGTGCGCGCGATCTGATGTACCAGGCGCACACGCTGTCGGCCGACCAGCCCGACGTGCAGCGCGACGCGCTGCGCTGGATGTTCGCGGTGCTCGAAGCCGGCAACGCGACGATCGACCTGCGTCACGAACTCGCGACGCTGCCGTCGGACCCGCGCTATGCGCCCGCGATGCCGTGGCGGCGCGCGATCGAGACGATGCGCGCCGCGCTGTCGGCGCTGTTCTCGAAGCCGAGCGCAGCGCGTTTCGACGCGACGCTCGCCGCGACCAACGCGGCGATCGACGCGACCCGGCAGACGCTCGATGCATTCGAGCCGTCGCGCGACGAGCGCCACCGGCTGCAGCGCATCCTGAGCCACCTGCATTTCGTGCGGACCGCGCTGCTCGACCCGGAATCGCCGCTCGAGCCGCTCAACCGCAATCGCCCCGTGCGTCCCCAACCAGGAGCCTCGTCATGATGCCGCGTGAAATCGCCATTCTCGATGCCTACATGCCCACGGTGGTGCTGATGTTCGCCCTCGGCGCGATCGCGACCTGGGCTGTCGACCGCCTGCTCGCCTACACGGGCCTCTACCGTCTCGTCTGGCACCCGTCGCTGTTCCGGGCCTGCCTTCTCGTCTGCATTTGCGGCGGACTGAGTCTTGCCGTTTACCGTTGATTCCGAACCATCATGATGCTCAGAAAACTCTTCGGCTTCGTCGCGACCGCCGTCATCCTTCTCGTCGCGATCCTCATCGGGCGCTCGCTGTGGGTGCACTACATGGACGATCCGTGGACGCGCGACGGGCGCGTGCGCGCCGAGATCGTCAACGTCGCGCCGGACGTGTCGGGCGCGATCGTCGAGCTGCCCGTGCATGACAACCAGCTCGTGAAGAAAGGCGACCTGATCATGCAGATCGACCCGTCGCACTACCAGATCGCGGTCGAGCAGGCGCAGGCGGCGGTGGCCGCCCGTCGCGCGGAACTGCAGATGCGCCGCGACGACGCGGCCCGCCGCGCGGATCTCGACGCGCTCGTCGTGTCGAAGGAAAACCGCGAGAACGCGGCGCACAGCGCGTCGAGCGCCGATGCGCAGTACCAGCAGGCCATCGCCGCGCTCGACGCCGCGAAGCTCAACCTCGAACGTACGCGCGTCGTGGCACCGGTCGACGGCTACATCACGAACCTGCAGACGTTCAAGGGCAACTACGCGGTGGCCGGCCAGGCGAAGCTCGCGATCGTCGACAGCCACTCGTTCTGGGTCTACGGCTACTTCGAGGAAACCAAGCTGCCGCGCGTGAAGATCGGCGCGCCGGCCGAAATGCGGTTGATGAGCGGCGGCGTGATGAAGGGCCGCGTCGAGAGCATCTCGCGCGGCATCTACGATCGCGACAACCCGCAAAGCCGCGACCTCGTCGCGGACGTGAACCCGACCTTCAACTGGGTGCGCCTCGCGCAGCGCGTGCCGGTGCGCATCAGGATCGACGAAGTGCCGGCCGACGTGGTGCTGTCGGCGGGCACGACCTGCACGGTCATCATCGATCCGGACCAGCAGAAGAAGTCGTGATCGCGCCGCGGCGGGGGGCGCCCCCCGGCTGCGTCATTCCCAGAAGAACCGGTAAGGCAGGAACGGCGACGGGCCGAGCCCGTATTCGCCGAACATGTTGCGCAGTCGCATCGCAAAGCCGATTGCGCCGACCACCGTCAGCGCAACGATCACGTGCCGGCGACGCATGCGCGGCACGTGCTGCAGCGGCACGAACTGGCAGCCCATCGCGAACAGCACGAGCCACTGGAAACGCAGCCCCGCGTAGCTGATCCGCGCGAGCGCAAAGCTCGCGATCTCGCAGACGAACAGGAACACGAGCGTGCGCGGCATGCGCGCAAGCAGCACCCAGCCGGCCACGAGCGTCAGCCATGCAAGCACGAGCGGCGCGCTGCCCGACATCTGCGCGGGTGGCGTAAACGCCGCATAAAGGCCGACCTTCGCGAGCAGCGCGTCGTGATGCATCGCGAACAACACGCCGCCGATCGCGGCGGCCAGCCCCGCATAACGCAGCACGCGCAGCCGTCCCACCTGCAGCAACACGACGAGCAGCGCCGCCGAGACATGCATGCCGGCCGCCGCGGCCGTGAATGCGATCGACGCGCCGTGCCGCCTGCGCGCCCAGGCGTCCGACGCGAGTTTCGCGACACAGAACGCGATGCCGTAGCGCAGCCCGCTCATCGCCATGTCGTAGAAGAACAGCGGAAAGATCAGCGTGGCGAATACGCACGCGTCCTCGGTACTCCGGCCGAACGCGGCGACGCACGCGACGACGACCAGCAGCGACAGGATCGCAGTCGCGACGCGCGGATCGTGTCCGACCCATTCGAGCGCCCGCACGAGCCACACGAAGCCCGGTTCGAGCGTGCGCGGCACGACCTTGAGGTTTCCGCTCCAGATGCCGGCGATGATATTGCGGTAGATCGCCGTGTCGGTGCCCGTTTGGCCCCGCAGCACGGCGAACGTGGCGGCCGGCGCGATGCCCGCCGCAAGCCATCGCCATGCGGCGACGCGTGCGCGCATGCCGAGCGCGGCGGACGCGAGCATGCCCAGGTACCCGATAAGGTAAATCGTCACTGTCATTGTTATGACCCGCTCGGCGTGCACGCGGGTGTCGGTGCACACGCGCGGGTTCTGGCCCCCAACTGTGTGGACGCGCATTCTAAGGGATTGCGCATAGGCCGACTGCCGGGTTTGTCACCAATCGACAGCATGCCGCCGATCTGCGCGCATCGCGGGCGGCCGACCCGCGACGCGGCGAGGCTCAGGCTGCGATACGAAAGCGCCCGACCAGCGACTTCAACGCCTGCGCCTGCTCGTCGAGTGCGTTCGCGGCAGCAGCGGCCTGCTCGACGAGCGCCGCGTTCTGCTGGGTGCCGGCGTCCATCTGCGTGACCGCGCGGCCGATCTCGTCGATCCCCGCGCTCTGCTCGTCCGACGCCGCCGAGATCTCGCCGATGATGTCGGTCACGCGCTTGACCGCGCGTACCACGTCGCCCATCGTGCGGCCCGCGTCGTGCGCGAGCGCAGCGCCGTTCGCCACGCGCTCGACCGACGCGCCGATCAGTTCGCGAATCTCCTTCGCCGCGGTCGCCGAGCGCTGCGCGAGCAGCCGCACCTCGCCGGCGACCACCGAGAAGCCGCGCCCCTGCTCGCCGGCACGCGCGGCCTCGACCGCCGCGTTCAACGCGAGAATGTTGGTCTGGAACGCGATCCCCTCGATCGTGCCGATGATGTCGCGAATGTTCTTCGCGCTGTCGTCGATCTCGCTCATCGTCGCGACCACTCGCCCGACGACCTCGCCGCCCGTCTCCGCCACCGTCGACGCATTGGCCGCGAGCGTGCTCGCCTGCCGCGCGTTCTCGGCGTTCTGCCGTACGGTCGACGTGAGCTGCTCCATGCTGGCCGCGGTGCGTTCGAGCGCGACGGCCTGCTGCTCGGTACGCCGCGACAGGTCGAGGTTGCCGGTGGAGATCTCGCCGGACGCGGCCGCGATCGCCTCGGCGCTCACCGCGATCTCGCCCACGGTGGCCGCGAGTCCCGTCTGCATCTCCGCCAGCGCGCGCACCATGCTGTCGCGGTCGTGCCGCGCAAGCGTGATCGGCCGCGTCAGGTCGCCGCGCGCGATGTCCGCGGCAATCTCCTTCGCGTGCGCGGGCTCGCCGCCGAGCTGCGACGCGAGGCGCCGCACGACGCGCTCGGCGATCGCGACGGCGAGCACGATCAGCGCGGCCGTCATCGCCGCGATCATCGCGAACGACGACGAAAAAATGGTCGCGGACGCATCGAGCGTCGCCTTCGACTTTTCGCCGCGCGTCTTCACGAGTTCGGCGACGAGTTTTTCGAGCTTGCCGGTTTCGACCAGCAGGGACACGTCCTGCGTGCCGACCTGCCAGTTCATCTGCGACAGGTCGAGCGGCTGCGCGCGCACGAGCGTGACGAAATCGCGCAGATGCGTGCTCCACGTGCCGACCGCCGTCGAGAATGCGTGCAGCCGCGCCGAATCGCCGGCATCGGCCGGATCCGCATGGCGCTGCAGCGTACCGAGCGCCTCGCCGATCGACGCGAGCCCCGCGCCCACCTCGGCGCCGAGCTCGTCGCGCTCCTTCGCGGTGGTCGCGGTCAGCAGCATCTTCTGCGCGCGGCTCGCCCGCAGCACTTCGGCGCGGACTTCCTCGGCCGCACGGCTCGCGACGTGCCCCTGCGCGTAGACCGACGCGATCGACGCATTCAGGCGGCTGATCTGCCACAGCGAAAACACGCCGATCGCGAGCGTGCCGGCCAGCAGGATCGCGAATGCGGCGCGCAACGTCGCCTTGACGGTCCACGGCCGGCGCGCGCGACGCGCCGCGTGCGCACGCCGAGCGGCGCGACCGCCGGCAACGTCGGGTGCGGCGGCGGCCGCACCGGCCTGTGGATGCAAAGATGCTGCTTTCATCGATCTACCCCGTATTGATCACGCTGCCGGAAAGGTCGGTCCGGCGTTCCCGCGACGGCTGGTCATGCCGCGCGTCATGCGCCCTGCCCGGCGGGTAGCCGGTGCCGGGCGCCGCGCGCCTGTTGTCATTGGGTCGTTCTACGGCCTGCGCCGCCGTTTCTTGAGTCCGGTAAAACACCACCCGGCCCGGCGCGCCCCCGCGGACGCGGCTGACACGCCGCCAGCGTTATACCCGTTCAAAAAAGCATGCACCGGCCGATCCGTCCCACGAATGTCCGATTCGCGATAAAACTTGTCCTGACATTCTCGATACGCCACATTACACTTCTTTGACGCAGCAACGATCCAGAACGCGCCGATCCCCAACAGAGCGCGCCAGCCACCTCAACTCGTTCAGCTCTCATGGAAACCAGCCTCGACTCCGGCTCCGCCGGTGCAACAGCCGCCCAGCCGTCCGCACCGCCCGTCGCCCGCACCGTCTATCCGGTGCTCGGCGCGATCAGCTTTTCGCACATGCTCAACGACATGATCCAGTCGTTGATCCTCGCGATCTATCCGATGCTCAAGACCCAGTTCGCGCTGTCGTTCGCGCAGATCGGCCTGATCACGCTGACTTACCAGATCACCGCGTCGCTGCTGCAGCCGCTCGTCGGCCTCTATACCGACAAGCGTCCGAAGCCGTACTCGCTGCCGGTCGGCATGGGCTTCACGCTCGCGGGGCTGCTGCTGATGTCGGTGGCGTCGAATTTCCCGATGCTGCTGGTGGCCGCCGCGCTCGTCGGCTGCGGCTCGTCGGTGTTTCATCCCGAATCGTCGCGGGTCGCGCGGATGGCGTCGGGCGGCCAGCACGGGCTCGCGCAGTCGGTGTTCCAGGTGGGCGGCAATGCGGGCTCCGCGCTCGGGCCGCTGCTCGCCGCACTCGTGATCATTCCGCACGGCCAGCACAGCATCGCGTGGTTCTCCGCGGCCGCGCTGGTCGCGATGATCGTGCTCACGCAGATCGGCCACTGGTACAAGAAGCATCCGTCGATGAAGAAGAAGGCCGCATCGGCCGGCCACCCGACGCTGTCGCGCGGCCGCGTGATGGGCGCGATCGGCGTGCTGGTGCTGCTCGTGTTCTCGAAGTACTTCTACCTCGCGAGCATCAACAGCTATTTCACGTTCTACCTGATCGACAAGTTCCACCTGTCGGTACAGGCCGCGCAGATCCACCTGTTCGTGTTCCTCGCGGCTGTGGCGGCCGGCACGCTGATCGGCGGGCCCGTCGGCGACCGGATCGGCCGCAAGTACGTGATCTGGGTATCGATCCTCGGCGTCGCGCCGTTCACGCTGCTGCTGCCGTACGCGAACCTGTTCTGGACGACCGTGCTGACCGTGATCATCGGCATCGTGCTGGCGTCGGCATTCGCCGCGATCCTCGTCTATGCGACGGAGCTGATGCCCGGCAAGGTCGGGATGGTCGCGGGCCTGTTCTTCGGCTTCGCGTTCGGCCTGGGCGGCGTGGGCGCGGCCGTGCTCGGCCAGCTCGCGGACGCGACGAGCATCCCGTTCGTCTACAAGGTGTGCTCGTTCCTGCCGCTGATCGGCGTGCTGACGGTGTTCCTGCCGGACCTCGAAAGCAGCCGGCGCAAGAAGGCATGACGAACGACCGGCCGCGGCGTGCGCGTCGCGGCCGGTCGAACGGTACGAACGTTAGGAATGGAGAATTCGACGGCGGCCTCAGGCCGCCGTCGTCGCATGCAGCGTCAGGAAACGCTTGAGGATGCCGGACGAATAGCTGCTCGCGATCGCCGACAGGAAGTGCGAGAACGACTGCATCGCGTGATCGTCGGCCGTATCGGAGATCGTGCGCACGAGCGCGAACGGCACGTCGTGTTCCGCGCATACCTGCGCGATCGCCGCGCCTTCCATTTCGACCGCGAGCGCGTCCGGCAGCGCGTCGCGCAGCGCGACGACTTCCTCCTCGCTCGACACGAAGCGGTCGCCGCTGATGATCAGCCCCGCGTGCAGCGCCGCGCCGGCGAGCCCGAAGCGCTCGGCGAACCGCGCGCCCTCTTCGTCGACGAACAGCGCGCACGCAGCCCGCAAGCGGGCCGTCAGCGCCGCGTCGGTCGCGAAACGCGTGATGCCGAGCAGCGGCACCTCGTAGCGCGGAAAGAACGGCGACGCGTCGAGATCGTGCTGCAGCAGCGTATCGGCCACGACGACGTCGCCGACCCGCACCGTGCGCGACACGCCGCCCGCGACGCCGGTGAACACGACGCCCGACACGCCGAACACGTGGATCAGCGCGCTGACCGTCGCGGCGGCCGCGACCTTGCCGACCCGCGCGAGCGTGACGACGCAGGCGGCACCGTGCACGGTGCCGACGTGATAATCGCGGCGGCCGAGCGTGACCGTCTTCATCGCGCCGTCGGCGCGCATCGCGGCGATCAGGTCGCCGAGTTCCTCGGGCAGCGCGGCCAGAATGCCGAGCGGCCGCCCGGCAGGCGTAACGACCATGTCGACGTCCATCATTCCACCGCCTGCAGTTTCGCGACCGCGAGCGCGAGCCATTTCTCGCCGTGGCGCTTGAACTTCACCTGCGCCTTCGCATCGGTGCCGTTGCCTTCGAGCGCGGTAACCGTGCCTTCGCCGAACTTCGTATGGAATACCTGCTGGCCGACCCGGAAGCCGGCGTCGGCCGCGCGCTGCTTGTCCGCGAACGCCGGCAGCGGCGCGGACACGGCCGCATCGACGATCTGCTCGCGGCTGCCGCCGCCCGGCCGCGCGAACCAGTCGCGCCCGTAGCCGGCATTGTCCGAACGCCCGCCCCAACGCGACCCGGCCTCGACCTTCGGCGTCAACCACTTCAGCACGTGCTCCGGCAGTTCGTCGAAGAAGCGCGAGCGCACGTTGTAGCGGGTCTGGCCGTGCAGCATCCGGCTTTGCGCGAACGACAGGTAGAGCCGCTCCTTCGCGCGCGTGATCGCGACGTACATCAGCCGGCGCTCTTCCTCGAGGCCGTCCGACTCGAGCACACTGTTCTCGTGCGGGAACAGCCCCTCTTCGAGCCCCGTGATGAATACGGCCGAGAACTCGAGCCCCTTCGCCGCGTGCACCGTCATCAGCTGCACGGCGTCCTGGCCGGCCTGCGCCTGGTTGTCGCCGGCCTCCAGCGACGCGTGCGACAGGAAGCCCGCGAGCGGCGTCATCGTGTCGGGGTTCTGCGCGGGGTCGGCGGGCGACGCCGGGTCGAGCACGTCCACCGCCGGATCGTCCGTCGCGGCGCCGAGCTCGGGCGCCGCGATCGCGCCCGCGCGCAGCGGAATCGAGCGGGCCGGCGTGTCGAGGCCGTAGCCTTCCTCGGCGATGAACGCGGTGGCCGCGTTCACGAGTTCCTGCAAGTTCTCGAGGCGATCCTGGCCTTCGCGCTCGCCCTGGTAGAAATCGGCGAGGCCGCTCGCGCGCACGATGTGCTCGACGGTGTCGGGCAGGTTCATGTGCTGCGTGTCGGCGCGCATCTTCGCGATCAGGTTCGCGAACCCGCCGAGGCTCGTGCCGGCCTTGCCGGCCACGTACGGAATCGCGGCGGCCATCGAGCAGCCGTACAGGCGCGCGGCGTCGGCCAGCTGCTCGATCGAGCGCGCGCCGATCCCGCGGGTCGGGAAATTGACGACGCGCGCGAATGCCGTGTCGTCGTTCGGGTTGTCGATCAGGCGCAGGTACGCGAGCGCGTGCTTCACTTCCTGCCGCTCGAAAAAGCGCAGGCCGCCGTACACGCGGTACGGAATGCCCGACGACATCAACGTGTGCTCGATCGAGCGCGACTGCGCGTTGCTGCGGTACAGAACGGCCACTTCGCTGCGCGCCATTCCGGTGTTGATCAGCGAACGGATCTCCTCGACGATCCAGCCGGCCTCCTGCGCGTCGGTGCTGGCTTCGTACACGCGCACGGGCTCGCCGTGGCCGGCATCGGTGCGCAGGTTCTTGCCGAGGCGGTGCGCGTTGTTCGAGATCAGCTGGTTCGCCGCGTCGAGGATGTTGCCGTGCGACCGGTAGTTCTGCTCGAGCTTGATCAGGTTGCGCACACGGAATTCATCCTCGAAGTCGCGCATGTTGCCGACGTTCGCGCCGCGGAATGCGTAGATCGACTGGTCGTCGTCGCCGACCGCGAAGATCGCGTTCTCGCCGCCGGCGAGCATCTTGAGCCACGCGTACTGCAGCTTGTTGGTGTCCTGGAACTCGTCGACGAGGATGTGCCGGAAGCGCGCCTGATAGTGCGCGCGCAGCGGCGCGTTGTACGCGAGCAGCTCGTAGCAGCGCAGCAGCAGCTCGGGGAAATCGACGACGCCTTCGCGCTGGCACTGCTGGTCGTATGCCTGGTACAGCTCGACGAACTTGCGGTTGAAGTTGTCGGTCGCGTCGACCTTGTCCGGGCGCAGCCCCTGCTCCTTCGCGTTGTTGATGAAGTACTGGACGTTCTTCGGCGGGTACTTTTCGTCGTCGACGTTCGCCGCCTTCATCAGCCGCTTGATCGCGGACAGCTGGTCGGCCGTGTCGAGGATCTGGAAAGTCTGCGGCAGGCCGGCATCGCGCCAGTGCGTGCGCAGCATCCGGTTGCACAGCCCGTGGAACGTACCGATCCACATCCCGCGCGTGTCGATCGGCATCATCGCCGACAGGCGCGCCATCATCTCGCGCGCGGCCTTGTTCGTGAAGGTGACGGCGAGCACGGTGGGCGGCGATGCATAGCCCTGCTGGATCAGCCACGCGATGCGCGTGATCAGCACGCGGGTCTTGCCGCTGCCCGCCCCTGCGAGGATCAGCGCCGGTTCGTTCGGCAACGTGACGGCGGCGTGTTGTTCGGGGTTCAGATTGGCGAGCAGATCGGGCATGGAGCGGCGGCTAACGGGCGAGAAAAATGCGGACCCGCCATTATAAGTCCGTCGTGTGCGATGCCGTGGCCACCCGATGTGGCATCGCGGCGCAACAAGGCCGTTTTTGTCCACTGACGGCGGCTTCGGCGCTCGTAACCAGCGTTATTTCCTGCGCCGCCCGGCCGGTTTGTCGCCGATCCACTCGGGATGAGGGACATACCGGCGAACTTGTTCGTCGAGTTCGGGGCTGTGATACAGGTCCAGGCATTTCAGCAGAGCAAATTCGGCCCCGGCGTAACCTTCCACGGGATTGCCGTAATCGCGGCGCAAATAGTGTTCTGCAAGCCGCTCGACCGCCCGATCGCCCCTTTCCTCATCGTAATAAGTCCATTCCAAGAACGCACTCTTGGTAATTTCGGCATCATTGCCTGCCGGCGATCCTCGGTAAGCGATCGACAGGCAGGCCGCCAACGCCCTGTCCTTGTAATTCTCCGCATTGGTGCGCCCCACGGCCATGACAGAATCGGCCGCTTCGGCAGACAGTGCCGAACATAGCGCGACGGCGCAGACTGCCCGAAAAATGTTCGTTTGAGCGCCCGGAAATAAGCGCGGCTAGTGCGATAGTTCGCCCCCCGCTCGCTGAAATAACAAGCGTCGTAGCACTGGCGCCCATTGAAAGCATCGCGCCCCGCTGGCATCACTCCGTCCATGCAAGTCGACAAGGACAAGACCACGTTTATTTCGACTCGGGGATCGGACTACTCTCGGCATTAGCGCGCTTTTGCCAGCCGATCGGCGAGCATGTCGAGCTCCCGACTGTGGAATAGGTCGATGCACTTCATCGTATTGAACGACGCCGGAATCGAACCGCTGTATGTCCGGGTGGCATACCGCCGCGCGAGCGCACGGAGCGCATCGTAGGCTTCGATCGGCGGGTGGCCGAACTCCAGATAGGCGCTCGCGGCCGCATTCGCATCATCACGGTCGCGGACACTGTGAGCGACTTGCGCAAGACAGACACTCAACGCCCAATTTTTCAGCAAGGTTTTTTGCGAGTACCGCTCGCCAGGGGACCGAGAATCCGGAGCCGCGACCGTGACTTGAGACACCGCCGTGGCCGAACCAGTCGCCAGGACCACGAAGAGCGCTGGAAGCAGGCTTTTCAACGTAATACCCATATCGATGCGCTTTCAGGAATGAAGGTGCCGTTGTCGGGGTCGTCGGAGAGATGGCAACTATCCGCGCATCGTGTTCCATCCCAGAGGGTGATGTGCCCCATTGCATTGCTCCATCCGTGCCCTTTAACCGCAATAATCCCCTTCATGTCGGCAAAATCGGACGGCTTTGGAACCCGAACTGTCTTGTCCGGCTTGCCAAATGCACTTTCAAGATAAGCCGCCATGTCTGCCACGCGATAGATGTACTGATGCTTATCCCCTCCGCTCACCATCGCGTACCGTGGGTTTTTGCGAATCGCAAAGCCTGTTTCATTCAGAACGAAGCTCATCCGGATTGGACATGCATTCTTGAATCCGCCTTCCGGCAGTTCGATATTTTTCTGGACGTTTCCACCAATGCGCTTCCCGACCTCCATGACTGAAACTCTGACTTTCATGAAGGCGTGCCATGCACTGGAGAATGATGGCCTGGACATGATTTTATCTAAGTTGAATTGACTAAAGGGATGAACCGAATCCTGGAATCATCGGGATTATGAAATGAACGCCCCCCGGAACGCGTTCCATTGTGAATAGCGCCGACAGCTAAAGAAATAGGACCAGTATGAAAATCCGCGAGTGTGTGACTTCAGCGCGTAGCAATCACGCGGACCGTCAAAAACCAAGACCCGAGGCCGGTCCCGGGAATCGCCGGTAGTTCCGGCTTGGATCCGTCGATTCTTGATACCGACCTTGGTGGTGGTATCTGCTTCGAGCAAGTCCAGGCAGATGCGCCTCAAGATCGCAATCGTTGCCGACTCGTCAATGGGCCTCGCCCCTCAGGATCGAACCGGAGCGGGAGCCATCAAGCCCCCGCTCTCCAGCGCGCCAGGATGCCGCTGGCGCGGACGGCGACTTATAATGTGGGGTTCAAGTCTCCAACAAGCATTTTTCGGCAAATTTCCACCATGAGCGACAACACGCTGGCGAAGAGTTTCGAACCCCACACCATCGAGTCCCAATGGGGGCCGGAGTGGGAAAAACGCGGCTATGCCGCCCCGGCATTCGATCCGTCCCGCCCCGATTTCGCGATCCAGTTGCCGCCGCCGAACGTGACGGGCACGCTGCACATGGGCCACGCGTTCAACCAGACGATCATGGACGGCCTCGCCCGCTATCACCGGATGCTCGGCGAGAACACGCTGTGGGTGCCGGGCACTGACCACGCGGGGATCGCCACCCAGATCGTCGTCGAACGCCAGCTCGACGCGCAGGGCGTGTCGCGCCACGACCTCGGCCGCGAGAAGTTCGTCGAGCGCGTGTGGGAATGGAAGCAGAAATCCGGCTCGACGATCACCGACCAGGTGCGCCGCCTCGGCGCGTCGACCGACTGGTCGCGCGAATACTTCACGATGGACGACAAGATGTCGGCCGCCGTGCGCGACGTGTTCGTCACGCTGTATGAACAAGGGCTGATCTACCGCGGCAAGCGCCTCGTCAACTGGGATCCGGTGCTGCTCACCGCCGTGTCGGACCTCGAAGTCGTCAGCGAAGAGGAAAACGGCCACCTGTGGCACATCCGCTACCCGCTCGTCGACGGCTCGGGTTCCCTGACGGTCGCCACCACGCGTCCCGAGACGATGCTCGGCGACGTCGCGCTGATGGTCCATCCGGAAGACGAGCGTTACGCGCACCTGATCGGCAAGCTGGTCACGCTGCCGCTGACGGGCCGCGAGATCCCGGTGATCGCCGACGACTACGTCGACCGCGAGTTCGGCACGGGCGTCGTGAAGGTCACGCCCGCGCACGACTTCAACGACTACCAGGTCGGCCTGCGCCACAAGCTCGCGCCGATCGAGATCCTGACGCTCGACGCGAAGATCAACGACAACGGCCCCGAGCAGTATCGCGGGCTCGACCGCTTCGACGCGCGCCGTGCGATCGTCGCCGATCTCGACGCGCAGGGCTTTCTCGACTCCGTGAAGCCGCACAAGCTGATGGTGCCGCGCGGCGACCGCACGGGCGTCGTGATCGAGCCGCTGCTGACCGACCAGTGGTTCGTCGCGATGACGAAGCCGGCGCCGGAAGGCACGTTCAATCCGGGCAAGTCGATCACCGAGACGTCGCTCGACGTGGTGCGCGACGGCCAGATCAAGTTCGTCCCGGAGAACTGGACGACCACCTACTACCAGTGGCTCGAGAACATCCAGGACTGGTGCATCTCGCGCCAGCTGTGGTGGGGCCACCAGATTCCCGCGTGGTACGGCGAGAACGGCGAGGTGTTCGTCGCCCGCAACGAGGAAGACGCGCGCGCGCAGGCCGCGGCGAACGGTTACACGGGTGCGCTCAAGCGCGACGAAGACGTGCTCGACACGTGGTTTTCGTCCGCGCTCGTGCCGTTCTCGTCGCTCGGCTGGCCGAACGAAACGCCCGAACTGAAGCATTTCCTGCCGTCGTCGGTGCTCGTCACCGGCTTCGACATCATCTTCTTCTGGGTCGCCCGGATGGTGATGATGACCACGCACTTCACCGGCAAGGTGCCGTTCCATACCGTCTACATGCATGGCCTCGTGCGCGACGCGGAAGGCCAGAAGATGTCGAAGAGCAAGGGCAACACGCTCGACCCGATCGACATCGTCGACGGCATCGACCTCGAAGCGCTGGTCGCGAAGCGCACGACGGGCCTGATGAACCCGAAGCAGGCCGCGACCATCGAGAAGAAGACGCGCAAGGAATTCCCGGACGGCATCCCCGCGTTCGGCACCGACGCGCTGCGCTTCACGATGGCGTCGATGGCGACGCTCGGCCGTAACGTGAACTTCGACCTCGCGCGCTGCGAAGGCTATCGCAACTTCTGCAACAAGCTGTGGAACGCGACGCGCTTCGTGCTGATGAACTGCGAAGGCCACGACTGCGGCAGCGACAAGCCGGAAGTGTGCGGCGCGGGCGACTGCGGCCCCGGCGGCTACCTCGACTTCTCGGCGGCCGACCGCTGGATCGTGTCGCTGCTGCAGCGCACCGAAGCCGACATCGCGAAGGGTTTCGCCGATTACCGCTTCGACAACATCGCGAGCAGCATCTACAAGTTCGTGTGGGACGAGTACTGCGACTGGTATCTCGAACTCGCAAAGGTCCAGATCCAGAACGGCACGCCGGAACAGCAGCGCGCCACGCGCCGCACGCTGCTGCGCGTGCTGGAAACGGTGCTGCGCCTCGCGCACCCGATCATCCCGTTCATCACCGAAGCGCTCTGGCAGAAGGTCGCGCCGCTCGCGGGCCGCTATCCGCAGGGCAAGGCCGACGGCGAAGCGTCGCTGATGACGCAGGCGTATCCGGTCGCGAACCTGCAGAAGATCGACGAGGCGTCCGAGCAGTGGGCGGCCGACCTGAAGGCGATCGTCGATGCGTGCCGCAACCTGCGCGGCGAGATGAACCTGTCGCCGGCCACCAAGGTGCCGCTGCTCGCGGCCGGCGACGCCGAGCGCCTGCGCTCGTTCGCGCCGTACGTCCAGGCGCTCGCGCGCCTGTCGGAAGTGCAGATCCTCGCGGACGAAGCGGCGCTCGACCAGCAAGCGCACGGCGCGCCGATCGCGATCGTCGGCCCGAACAAGCTCGTGCTGAAGGTGGAAATCGACGTCGCGGCCGAACGCGAGCGCCTGTCGAAGGAAATCGCGCGCCTGACGGGCGAGATCGCGAAATGCAACGCGAAGCTCGGCAACGAGGCTTTCGTCGCGAAGGCGCCGCCGGCCGTGGTCGAACAGGAGCAGAAACGCGTCGCGGAATTCCAGAGCACGCTGGAAAAACTGCGCGCGCAGCTCGATCGGTTGCCTGCGTAACAAACGGTAAGGTCATTTGCGTTCACTATAATGCGAACGTGAACATAGACCGTCTGACAAGTCGATTACAGGAATAAAGGTTCGATCATGTTGAAAGTCACCAAGGCGGTATTCCCCGTTGCCGGCCTCGGCACGCGGTTCCTGCCGGCAACGAAGGCGAGCCCGAAGGAAATGCTGCCGGTCGTCGACAAGCCGCTGATCCAGTACGCGGTCGAGGAAGCGATCGCCGCCGGTATCACCGAGATGATCTTCGTGACCGGGCGCAGCAAGCGCGCGATCGAGGACCACTTCGACAAGTCGTACGAGGTCGAGGCCGAACTCGAGGCGCGCGGCAAGGAAAAGCTGCTCGAGCTCGTGCGCAGCATCAAGCCGAGCCATGTCGACTGCTTCTACGTGCGCCAGCCGGAAGCGCTCGGCCTCGGCCACGCGGTGCTGTGCGCGGAAAAGCTCGTCAACGACAATCCGTTCGCGGTGATCCTCGCCGACGACTTGCTCGACGGCAACCCGCCGGTGATGAAGCAGATGGTCGACGTGTTCGACCACTATCACAGCTCGGTGATCGGCGTCGAAGAGATCCCGCCGTCGGAGACGAAGGCGTACGGGATCGTCGACGGCAAGGAATGGGAAGAGTCGATCGTCAAGATGTCGGCGATCGTCGAGAAGCCGGCGCCGGACGTCGCGCCGTCGAACCTCGGCGTGGTCGGCCGCTACATCCTGAAACCGCGGATCTTCGAGCACCTGCGCGCGCTGAAGCCCGGCGCGGGCGGCGAACTGCAGCTCACCGACGCGATCCAGGCGCTGCTCGCCGACGAACAGGTGCTGGCCTACAAGTACCAGGGCACGCGCTACGACTGCGGCAGCAAGCTCGGCTACCTGAAGGCGACGGTCGAATTCGCGCTGCGCCACCCGGAAGTCGGTGCGGAGTTCGAGACGTACCTGCGCACGCGCGACGGCGCCCAACCGACCGTCTGAACGCGGCAAGGGCGCGCCCCGGCGGGCCCGCCCTCACCTCCCGGCCACCGCTCAGCGCGCGTCGGCCGGCTTCACCGAGACGACGCCCGGCATCCCGCCCGCGTCGTCTTTTTTCGTCTTGACGAGCCAGCCGCTGCCGTCGCCGAACGGTATCTTCGCCAGCGCGCTCTTGACGAGCGCCGGCGCGGCCTGTTGCGTGCCCGGATCGCGATCGCGCAGCGACGCCGACACGCGATAGACGTCGGCACCCGATTGCGCATCGACGAAACGCAGCGTCAGCACGTGGCGGTATATCTTGCCCGCGAACGGCAGCGCGAACGGCGCCGGCCCGTCGACCGTCACGCATGCGCTGCTGGCCGCGCCGCACCGGTCGGCGCTCGTCGCGACCGCCGCCGGCTGCGTCGCATACGCGATCGAGAGCCGATAACGCGCGTCCTTGAGCGGCTGCGCGTCGAAACCGCGGTGCGCGAGTTCGTCGCGTACGAGCGTCTCGATCCGCCGGTACTCGGCGTCGTCCGCCTGCGCGGTCGTCCGTACGAAATCGTAGCCGTGCGCACCGGATGCGAATGCATTCGGCTGCCCGACCGCGCTCACGCCGCTCGTCACGCCGGCGCAACCCGTCAACAGCGACGCCGCCAGCGCGGTCGCCGCCCATTGCTTTCTCATGACTTTCCCCAAATGCCTGCCGTCGCGCCCGGCCCTGTCAGGCGGACGGCTCGTCGATCGCGGGCAGCGACACCGTCACCGCGGTGCCGACACCCACTTCGCTGTCGACCGACACGCTGCCCCCATGGCGCGTGACGACCGTCTTCACGAAAACCATGCCGAGGCCGGAGCCCGGGATGTCGGGCCGCTCGCCGGCATGGAATCGCTTGAAACGCTCGAACAGATGCCGCTGATCTTCCGGCGCAATGCCGTAGCCCTGATCGCGAATCGTACAGAACATCCGCTTCGACGCGTGCTCGACCGTCAGCGTACACGTGATCACCGTGTCGGACGGACTGTATTTGACCGCATTGTTCAGCAGGTTCACGAATGCGCGCGTGATCAGCGAGCGATCCGCGCGCACCCAGCACATGTCGGCGCCCACGTCGGTCTCGATGCGAATGTGCTTCGCCTGCGCCTGCGGCCACACCTCGTCGCTCGCATCGATCAGCACGTCGACGAGGCTCGTCGCTTCCAGCTGGTAAGCCTGCGACTCCGCGCGCGCCAGTTGCACGAACTCGTCGGCGAGCGACAGCGCGCGGTGCGCATAACGCTCGATCCGCGCGAGCAGCCCGCGCATCGTGTCGGTCTCGACGCGATCGCGCTCGATCTCGACCAGCGCAAGGATCGACGACTGCGGCGAACGCATGTCGTGCGACAGCAGGTGCAGCGCTTCCTCGCGATGCCGTTCGGCCGCATGCAGCTCGGTCACGTCGACGAGGCCGGCGATCCAGCCCGTCACGCGCCCTTGCGCGTTCGTACATGCCGCGTAGCGTAGCAGATGGTCGAGCCCGTCGCGATCGCGCACCTCGATGCCGCGCGCCATCGCGTCGTGCTCGGCCTCGAGCGTCGGGTCGAGCGCGGCCGGCCAGCGCTCGCGGATCGCCGCGTCGTGTTCGGCGTTGCCGTCGACGGTCTTCATGAACGTCAGCTCGCCGAGCGCGGTGCGCAGCGGCCGCCCTTCCGGAAGCGGCAGCGCGAGCCGCGACCCGTAGCGTTTCGCCGCGTGGTTCGCGATCAGCACGGTGCCGGCGAGGTCGGTCACGAAAATCGGTTCGGGCATGCTGTCGAGGCTGTCCCACACGAAGCGCTTCATGTCCTGCACGCGCTGCGCGGCCTGCGCCATCAGCGCCATCTGCCGCTCCAGCACGTCGCCGCCGACGCTGCGCGTGCGCGGCGCCTCGGGCAGCAGGTGCGGCTCGTCGGCGAGCCGCTGCAGCTCGCGGCGCAGGTACGACATCGTCATTTCCAGCCGTCGCCAGTTCCAGATCGGGTAGACGGCGATCAGCCCGAAGACCGCGGGCGCCGGCGTCAGCCAGATGCGCGCCTCGAACAGCAGCGCCACGCTCGCGAGCACGGCGAGCGCGGCAAGGCTCAGCGTCAGCAGCAGCGCGCGCCACGGCGACAGCATCAGGAAGCCGCCCAGCAACACGGCGAGCGGCAGCAGCGACGCGACGAACAATCCCGCGCGCGACGCGGGCGAGATCGCGCTGCCGGTCGCCAGCATGTCGAGCACGTTCGCATGGATGTACACGCCGGCCAGCGGGCCGAACTCGCCGGACACCGGCGTCGCGAAGCGATCGTACAGCCCCGATGCCGTCACGCCGACGACGACGATCTTGCCGCGCAGCGCGTCGGGCTTCACGCGCCCTTCGAGCACGTCGTCGAACGACAGCGTCGGATACGCGGGCGTGTTGCGGCTGAACGGAATCAGGTAGCGGCCGTCGCCCGCCGCATCGCGCGACAGGTCGTGCGCGTTCGCGCCGGGCACGCCGCCGACCGGGTGCAGCCGGCCGGCCTGGATCGCGCGGTACACGGGCACCATCAGTTGCGGCCAGCGCACGCGGCCGTCGCTTTCGAACAGCGCGACGCTGCGCACGATGCCGTCGCGATCGACTTCGAGATTGATATGGCCGAGCCCCGTCGCGCGCGCGGCGAGCGCGGCGACCGGCGGATCGACCGATCGCGTGCCGTCTTCCTGCTCGGGGCTCAGCAGCACCGGCAGGAAGGTCGGCACGCGGCTCATCGCGTCCGCGAACGTGCGATCCTCCGGCGACGGCTCGGTAAACAGCACGTCGTAGACGACGGCGGCTGGCTGCGCGCGCGCGAGCGTGTCGAGCAGCCGCGCATGCACGTCGCGCGGCCACGGCCAGCGGCCGAGCGCGGACACGCTCTGGTTGTCGATGTCGACCACCACCACGTCGGGCGACAGCGGCAGGCTGCGCAGCATCAGCAGCCGGTCGTAGATCAACCCGTCGACGCTCGACGACAGGCGGCCGAGCGCGCACGCGAGGATCACCGCGATCCCGAGGCAGCCGATCGCGATCCATTCGATCAGGAAGCGGCGGCCGAGGCGCCGCCGCGGGGAAACGGAGTCGGGTTTCATGCGCCGCGGGTCAGCGCGACAACGTGAACGCGCTGACCGGACTGGTCTTCTCGTAGAACTTGCCGCCTTCGAATTCCTCGACGGTCACGGCCCAGAAATAGTCGCCCGCCGGCAGGTGCGCGACGGTGATCTGGCGCGCGTGCAGCCCGACCTGATCGACGACCGGCGCGCTCAGGTCCTTCGAGCGCGACAGCACGAACCGGTAACGCGCATTCTGGCCCGACCCGTTCGGCGACCAGCGGAACTCGTAGCCGCCCGCGCCCTGCGACGCGCTCGCATCGAGCCCCATCACGCGACGTTCGAACGCATAGGTGCGCGGCAGCCCCTCGAGGCCGTTCGCATCGATCGCGGCAATCCGCACGAAGTAATTCCCGTTCGGCACGTCGCGGAACACCGCGCGCGGCGAATCGGTACGCGTTTCGCGGAACAGGTCGAGCAGCCCCGCATCGTGCGCGAGCTGCACGCGATACGCATGCGCCTGCGCAAGCGGCGTGACGTCGAATGCGACGTCGGGCTCGTCCTGCACCTTGTCGGGATGCGCGAGCACGGGCGCGTCCAGCAGTTCGACGGGCGCGCCGACCGCACCGGACGACGTCGCCACGCTGCCGAACTTCGCATGCACAAGCGTCGCGCCCGCCGGCTGGCGGCCGCCCGCGACGCCGACGGTGCCGTCGAGCACTTCGACGCGCGTCGACGCAGTGCCGGCCGCGTCGTAGTTCACGCGAAAGCGCGTGCCGCGCACGCCGGCGACGACCGACGGCGAACGGATCTGGAAGCGGTCGTCGCGCTTCTTCAGGTGGGTGACTTCGCTGTCGACCGAACCGCGCGTGAGTTCGAACTCGCGATCGAGCGTGCCGGTCAGCACCGTGCGGCGCAGCGACTTCAGGTCGAGCTGGCTGTCGGGCGGCAGGCTCATGTGCGTGCCGTCGGCCAGCTCGATCGTCACGAAGCCGTTCGGGCCGGTGCGCACGCGGTCGCCTTCGGCGAGCGTCGCATCGTTCGCGAGCGGCACGAAGGCGGCGCCGGATGCGCGCTCGGCCGTGCCCTGCACCGCGATCACGCGTGCCGTGAGCGTTTCCTTGCGCAGACGCGCGACCGGCAGCTTCAGCGCGACGCCGGGCTGCAGGCGCTTCGGCGCCGGCACGCCGTTGATCTGCTGGAGCAATTGCCAGTCGTCCGCACCTTGCAGGTAGCGCGCGGCGACCGCGTACAGCGTGTCGCCCGCCTGCGTGCGATAAACGACCGTCTTTCCCGCGGCGGCGGGCGGCTGCGCCGCGGCCTGCTGCGCGGCGAACACGAACGCGACCGCGCAGGCCGCGCGCAGCGCCGCCGTGCACAGGCCCGCCGTGCGCTGCGTGATTCGCGCGGTCACTCCGGTTCCCCCTGGCCGACCCGTTCGAGCCGGTAGCCGTACCCGTAGATCGGCGCAAGACGGTAGCCGTTTTCGGGCCGCAGGCCGAGCTTGGTGCGCAGCATCGAAATGTGCGTATCCATCGTGCGCGACGGAATGTCGGTCGCCTGCTTCCACACGAGGTCGAGAATGTGCGCGCGCGACAGCGGCCGGTCGAGATGCTGGAACAGCAGCAGCGCGAGCTCGAATTCCTTTTGCGTGAGGCTCACGGCCTTGTCGCCGACGTACGCCTGCTTCAGGTTCACGTCGAAACGGAACTGATCGAATTCGCGGACGGTCGCCTCGGCGTTGACCGGATACGCGCGGCGCAGCAGCGAACCGATGCGCGCGCGCAGGATCGGGCCCGACACGGGCTTGACCACGTAATCGTCGGCGCCGGCGTTGAGGATCTGCGTGATCCCCGCCTCGTCGTCGCGGCTCGTCATGAAGATGATCGGCAGGCTATGCTCGGTCTGGTTGGCGCGCACCCACTTGAGCACTTCCTCGCCGGACATGTCGGGCACGTTCCAGTCGAGCACCAGCAGGTCGAACGTCTCGCGCTGCAGGCGCTTCTTCAGGGCTTTGCCTTCCTTGAACGCATAGCACGTATGGCCGATGGCCGTCAGCGTTTGACTGACGAAATCCGTCTGGGCCGGATCGTCATCCAATACAGCAATTCTCATAGCACCCCGCAAATCGAAGTCGATTCGTCCATTCGGCTCCCGCGCCTGCCCCGGCCGCGCAGCATGCGCGCGGCACCGGATACCGGCCGGCGAGCCGTCGTTCGCCGCTCGCGCCACCTGCGCAAACCGGCGACCCCGGTTAAATATCTCAAAAACGGGGCACGGACGAACCGGCGATTTCATCATAGTAGTATGAAATTCGCCAAGAAATTGCGCGGACTATCGCCCTTTCTTCGAATAATCCTTTCTGTTGCGCAACCGGACGCCTATTCGGCGCCCGCGATGCCGGCCACCGGCTCGGCAAAATCGTCTGTCGGCACGCGTGGCGACGGCCGCTCCGACAGCGGCGGTTGCGCCAGCATCCGCTGCAACTGGTCGCGCACACGCTCCCACGCGCCGGCCGCGTAGTCGGGCTGACCTGCCGCCCATGCCTGCGCCAGATCGAACACGCGTTCGATCGTCGCACCGCAGTAAGTCGGGCCCGAGCCATCGCCCCGCGCGGCGTCGCGCAGCCGTTCGTCGAGCCACTCGGCCAGCCACGGCATCTCGGCCGCGGCCGAATCCGCATAGGCCTCCAGCGCGGCACGCGCGTGGCGGTCCCGTTGCGGATCGAGCTCGATCCGGTTCAATTCCGAGGTACGCACGGGCGCGATGCTTTGCGCTCCGGACGGACTTCGAAAGGTCCCTGGTCTGAAGGACATGTCCTCTCCCCGTTGTACGACGGTAGCGTCAGGCATGGCCCCCGAGCCCGCCGTGCGACGTACCGTGGCCGGCGCCTCCGCTGGGAGCGGACGACCGGCCGGGTCAGTATACGCAGCCGGTCACGCAACGAGGTTTAAGAATTGTCAGAGAGGCGCGGTAAGCGCTTTCCAATCGAACAGGAGCCTGAGCGCGGGTGTGCGCTGGCTCTTGTGTAGCGCTCGCTCCCGTCAGGCTTCTTTCGAAAACACTCAGGGGCAGCCGGCTGGGTGGGCCGGCGAAGCGGTCCGCCAGGCGTGCCGGCCGGGCGCCGGGCGCGGCGGGACGTGCGATGCGCGCCTTCAGCGGCGGCGCATCAGGAACACGAAGGTCTTGTCCTGGGTCGTCGACTCGACGATCTCGTTGCCCGTCTGCTTCGCGAACGCGGCGAAATCGCGCTGCGAGCCCGGATCGGTCGCGAGCACCTTGAGGATCTGCCCGCTTTCCATATCGGCAAGCGCTTTCTTGGCACGCAGGATCGGCAACGGGCAATTGAGCCCGCGCGCGTCCACTTCCTTGTGAATCTGCATCGGCTGTCGACCTTCGAATGACGCGCCACACACGGCGCGGGAGGAAGCCGCGATTTTACCGCAGCGCCGCCGCGCCCGCCCGGCC
>NZ_PREY01000025.1:0-107186 GCF_002959955.1 Burkholderia sp. BE12
GCCCCAGCCCCGCCCCGGTCCGCTGGCGCGCCGATACCAGCCACACGGCGCGTTGGTTCTATCCGCGCCGAAATCGGCCTGATTTACTTGAGCTTCCCGCCACCCGCGCGGCGCGGCGCTGTCATGCGCCGCCGCGCGGCCGTGCGCCCCTGCCATCCGAGGAGTCTCATGACCGCCGAGCACCGCCCCGATCAATTCGTCCTGACACTGTCGTGCCCGAGCGCGGCCGGTCAGGTCGCCGCCGTCGTCGGCTTTCTCGATCGCCATCGCTGCTACGTCGATGCGCTGAACGTGTTCGACGACGATCTCAGCAACCGCTTCTTCGTGCGCTGCGTCTTTCATCCGACGAATGAAACGCTGCAGATCGACGCGCTGCGTCAGGAATTCGCGCCGATCGCGGCCGGACTCGGCGGCCACGCTGGCGACATCCAATGGGCGATCCACGACGTCAACGCGCGGCCGAAGGTGCTGATCATGGTGTCGAAGCTCGAACACTGCCTCGCGGATCTGCTGTTCCGCTGGCGGATGGGCGAGCTGAAGATGGACATCGTCGGCATCGTGTCGAACCACCCCGACTTCGAGCCGCTCGCCGCGCAGCACGGGCTGCCGTTCCGGCACTTCCCGATCACGGCCGACACCAAGGCGCAGCAGGAAGCGCAATGGCTCGACTTCTTCGAATCGAGCGGCGCCGAACTCGTGATCCTCGCACGCTACATGCAGGTGCTGTCGCAGGAGACGAGCGCGAAGCTCGCGAACCGCGCGATCAACATCCATCACTCGTTCCTGCCCGGCTTCAAGGGCGCGAAGCCGTATCACCAGGCACATGCGCGCGGCGTGAAGCTGATCGGCGCGACCGCGCACTTCGTGACCGACGATCTCGACGAAGGCCCGATCATCGAGCAGGTCGTCGAGCGCGTCGATCATGCGCTGCGGCCCGAGCAATTGCTCGCGGTGGGACGTGATGTCGAAAGCCTCACGCTCGCGCGTGCGGTGAAGGCGTTCATCGAGCGGCGGGTGTTCTTGAACGGGGATCGGACGGTGGTGTTTCCGTAAGCGCGTTGCGTCCGCGAACACCGTCGTCCTCCATCACGCGGACGCCGACGGCACGCGCGCAAGCGTCGCACCGATGCGTCGTGCCCGACGCCGCAAGTACAGATTGTTGAGGATCAGCGCCACGCCCGTCAGCGCGGCGCCAGCTATCTGCGCGCGATTGGGCACCACGCCCGTGATCGCGGACACGACGAACGCGGTGATCGGCACGATGTCCATGAACAGCACGCCGTTCATCGGCCCCAGGTTGCGGTTGCCGGTCATCCACAACAGGATCGCGCCGAAGCCGGCCACCGGCCCCATGTAAGCGAGATGCGGCAGCACCGCGTGCACGGCGGCCCATGACGGCGCCGCGACCCGCTGCGTCGCGACCAGTACCACGTTCACCGTGACGATCGCGGTCAGCCCCAGCCACGTCGTGAACGTCGTGTATTTCAGTGCCGACCAGCCGGTGAAACGCGCTGCACCGAACGTATAGACGACCCAGCACAACGCGCCGACGACGATCAACGCGTTGGCCGCGTAGTGCTGCGGTTGGTGCAGCGCGGCAATCACGTCGCCGCGCGTGATGACGAGCGCCACGCCGGTAAAGGACAGCACGACGAACAGCACCGACACCGGTGCGGGTGCGACGCGCCGCACCAGGGCGCGCCATCGCGCGGTCAACCGCTGGACGAGCATCGCGCCCGGCGCACCGGCGATCGCGACCACGCGCCGCGCGGTCGATCCGTTGCGCGCCCATGGCCGCATCGCTCACGCCAGCCGGCTCCGTTCAGCCTGCTTCAGCGCCTCGCGCGCAGACTTGAGCTGCACGCGCGTAAAGGCGAGCGCGTGCGCCGCGAGGTCGTGACTGTCTTCCCACAGGTTGCGCCAGATCGCCAGAATGCCTTCGAGCGGCTGACCGACGACGCGCGACGAGAAACTCTCGAACGTGATCGGCCCCGTATAACCGCTGAACACCAGCGCACGAAACACCGCTGTGAAATCGACGTTGCCCGATCCCAGATACCCTCGATGCGAATCGCCGATGTGCACGTAACCGAGCTGCTCGCCGGTGTCGCGAATCGCCGACATCACGTCCGACTCCTCGATATGCATGTGATACGTGTCGAGATGCACCTTCACGTTCGGCCGGCCGATGCGCCGGCACAGCTCGACACCCTGAGACGCGGTGTTGAGCACATTCGACTCGTAGCGGTTCACGACTTCAAGCCCGAGCGTGATGCCGCTTTGCGCGGCCGTGTCCGCCACCTGCGCGAGGATGTCGGCGGACATCGCGACACCGGCGGCCGTCGTCGGCGTGAAATTCTTCTGAAACGCCGAGTACAGGATCCCGCATACGTGGGTCGCGCCGCAGTCGCGTGCGACACGCAGCGCGGCCTCGAGTTTTTGCTTGCCGCGCGCGGCCTTCCGCGCATCGCCGCTTGAAATGTCGGATTCCGCATCGAGCCCGAGCGAGAACGTGATGCCAAGGCCATACCGTTCGAGTTCGCGCCGCGTGAACGCTGCGTCGATCGAATCCGGATCGAGTGCGGGCACCTCGATGAAATCGAAGCCCGTCTCGGCCGTATTCGCGATCGCGCGCGCGCATGCGTCGCGGCTCCAGCCGGCCTCCCAGACCAGCGCATGTACGCCAAGCTTGTTCATTTCGTCTCCTTCCGTTGAGAGGGTTCGAGGCCGCCGAGCGCCGGCGTCGCGATTCGATTGCGATTGCGCGGCCGCGACGCATGCCGGGCCCATGCCCAGCGCACCAGCATCACCGCGAGCAGGAACGCACCCCACAGCGCGGTCGCCAGGTGCTGGCTCGCACCCAGCAGGTTGAGGCCCGATGCGATCACCTGCAGGATCACGAGCGCGATCACGACCGGCGCGACGCGACCGAAGCCGCCGAACGGATCGACGCGCCCGAGAAAGCAGGCGAGCACCGAGATCAGCAGGAACGCCTCGCCGTGGCCGACACGCACCGAGTTGAAGCGCGACAGCATCACGACGCCGGCCACGCCGCACATCAGCCCCGACAGCATGTAGATGCGCGTGATCGCCCGCGTGGTCGAGATGCCCGAGTAGCGCGTCGCTTCCGCATTCGAGCCGATCATCCGCGTGACGAAGCCGAGCCGCGAATACGTCATCACGACGTGCCACAGCAGCGCACAGCCCGTGAAGATCCACAGCGGCGCCGGCACGCCGAGCCACAGCCCGTTGCCCATCGCGCGGACCGCCGGCGGAAACCCGGAAATGTCGCCGCCCCGCGTGAGGAATTCGCCGAGACCGCGCAGGAAGATCATCGCCGACAGCGACACGAGGATCGGGCTCGCGCCCGTATGTGCGATCACCGCGCCGATCAGCCAGCCGGCCGCCGCGCCCGTCGCGAGCGCCGCCGCGATGCCGAGCGCGACCGCCGCGAAGCCGGCCTCCGGGCCGCCGTGCGACTGGATCACCCACGCCATCGCGAGCCCCGCGATGTTCGCGGTAAACGTGACGGCGAGATTGAAGCCGCCGGACACGAGCGGCATCAGCATCGCCAGCGTGAACAGGCCGAGCTCGGGCAGCTGGAATGCGATCGACGCGAACGTGCCGCCCGTCAGGAAGCGATCGGACGCGACGCTCATCGCCGCGACGACACACGCGAGAAAACCCAGCAGGCCGGCCACGTCGGCCGGAACGGACAGCGACGGAAAGCGCCGGGATTCGGCGTGCTTCATGATCATGTCCTCGCGCGTGGCGACAGGAAGCGCGAGCCGACCAGCCGCGCGACGCCGTCGCTCGACACGGTGATCGCGACCAGGATGACCGCACCGACGATCATCTTGAAAGCGTACGGCGACACGCCGAGCAGATTGAGCCCGTTCGCGGTGATCGACACGAGCAGGATGCCGAGGATCGCGCCGAGCACCGTGCCACGCCCGCCGCCGAGCCGCGCGCCGCCGAGCACGACGGCCGCGAGCACGTCCAGTTCGCGGCCGTACAGCGCGTTCGGCACGACTTCCTGCACGTAATGCGCCTGCATCAGGCCCGCGATGCCCGCCATCATCCCGAGCCAGCCGTATGCGACGTAATGCATCGTCGCGAGATCGATGCCGACGCGCCGCGCGGCTTCCGGGTTGTCGCCGGTCGCATAGAGCTGGCGGCCGAGCGTCGTGCGCCGCAGCAGGAACCACGTCGCGACGACGGCCGCGGCCATCACCGCGACCGGCAGCGCAAGCGATGCGACGCCGCCTGGCGTATCGGCCTGCAAGAGCGTGACGCGGTTCGTCCACCAGTCGGGCAAGTCGTAGATCGATACGCCGCCCGTCACGAACATCAGCCCGCCGAAGAAGATGTTGAAGGTCGCGATCGTCGCGACGATCGACACGACGCGAAACCGGTAGATGATCGTCGCGTTCACCGCACCGAGCAGGATGCCGAAGCCGGCCGATACCGCGAAGCCGAGCACCCAGTTTCCGCCGCCGAGCCGCATCAGCGTGAGCGCCGCGAGGTACTGCACCACCGACGCGCCGACCGCGAACGAAATGTCGATGCCGCCTGCGATCAGCACGATCAGCAGCCCCACCGCGAAGATGATGTTGACCGCACTCTGGTTGAGCAGGTCGAACAGGTTGGACAGCGTCAGGAAGGTCGGCGTCGCGATGCCGAGGCCGATCGCCATCGCGACGATCACCGCGAGCAGCCACGCTTCGGTCGAGCCGATGCCGAATGTGCGGAGGTTACGCATGGACGTCTCGCTCGATGTGATCGATCGGCGTGCCACCCGGCACGTACTCGGCGACGATACGGCCGTCGCGCATGTGCAGGATGCGGTCCGCGTTGAAGTACACCTCGGGAATCTCGTCGGAAATCAGTACGATGGCCATGCCTTGCGCCGCGAGCCGGTGAATGATCGCGAAGATGCCGGCGCGTGCACCCACGTCGACACCGACCGTCGGCGAATCGAGGATCAGCAGCTTCGGCTTCGTCGCGAGCCATTTCGCGAGCACGATGCGCTGCTGGTTGCCGCCCGACAGCGTCGACACCGCGTCGTCGGGGCTGCCGATCTTCACCGCGAGCCGCGCGACCCAGTCGCGGATCAACGCATCGCGCCGCCGCGGCGAAATCAGTCGGGCCGCACCGAGCAGATCGTCGAGCACCGCGATCGCCGTGTTGTCGCCGATCGATTGCGGCTGCACGAGGCCCAGTTGCAGGCGGTCTTCCGACACGTACGCGATGCCCGCGCGAATCGCGTCCCGATTGGAGCGCAGCGACAGCGGCAGACCATCGAGCGCGATCGTGCCGGCGTCCGGTCGCGTCATCCCGAACAGCGACAGCGCAAGCTCGGTGCGCCCCGCGCCGAGACGCCCCGTCAGGCCGAGGATCTCGCCGCGCCGCACCTGGAACGACACGGCCGCGTACTCGCCGCGCCGCGACAGGCCGTCGACGCGCAGCATCGTGGTCGCGGCCGACAGGTCGGTCGTGCGCACCGCGTAATCGAAGGTGCGCCCCGTCATCAGCTCGGTGAGCCGCGTCTGCGTCATTCCGCTCGTCGGAAACGTGCCGACATGACGACCGTCGCGCAGCACCGTCACGCGCGCGCACACGTCGAGCACTTCCGCGAGCCGATGGCTGACGAACACCACCGCGATGCCGTCGGCCGACAGGCGGCGCACGATCGCGAGCAGTGCCTGCGTCTCGGCATGGCTGAGGGACGCGGTCGGCTCGTCCATGAACACGAGACGTGCCCGGGCGACGAGCGCACGCGCGATCGCGACGACCTGCCGCTGCGCGATCGTGAGCGTACGCACCGGCCTGCCGAGATCGAGCTCGACGCCGAGCCGCGCGAGAATTTGCCGAGCGGCGACCTTCATCCGCCCGTAGTCGACCAGCCGTGGACGCGCGCCGAGGTTCTGCTCGAACGCGATGTTCTCGGCGACCGTCATCTCGGGGAACAGCGCGAGGTCCTGCCAGATCACCTGGATGCCGAGCGCGCGCGCCCGCGCCGGATCGAGATCGCCGGCCGGCTTGCCGTCGAAGCGCATCACCGCGCCGGACTCCGGGCGATGGACGCCGCTCACGATCTTGATCAACGTGCTTTTGCCGCAGCCGTTCTCGCCGGCCAGGCACAGTACTTCGCCCGGCATCACGTCGAACCGCACCTGTTGCAGCGCGTGCACGCCACCGAACGTCTTCGATACATTGTCGAGTTCGAGCAACGGCGCATCGGCCGCGAACGCGGCCGGCGGCGGGCTCGCCCGGCCGGACGCCGCGGATTCACGGGAATGGGCAGACATCATCGCTACGCTCCGGTGCGACCTGCTATGAAACGACGGGAAAGGCGAACGACTTCATCGCACGGCGCGGTGCACCGCGCCCGCGTGCATGCCGCTCACAGCCCCTGCTTCGCGAGATCGTCGACGGTTTTCGCGTTCAGCTCGACGAGCTGGTTCACGATCAGGTTGTGGCCTTCCGGATGCACGACGCCGAGCCCCGGAATCGTCATGCCGTCCTTGATCGGCTGCCCCTTCGCGAGCATCGTGCCGAGCGTGACGAACACCTCGCCGGCCTGCTCGGGGTTCCACATGTAGCCGCCGTTCAGCACGCCGTCGTGCACGAGCCGGCGGCCCTGCCCCGGCGAGAACGGCCCGAGCACCACGACCTTGCCCTTCGCCTGCTTCTCGGCGACCGCGCGCGCGGCGCCGATCGGCCCCTGGCTGCCGAACGCCAGGATCGCCTTCAGGTTCGGATGCGCGCGCATCAGATCGAGCGCGGTCTTGCGCGACGCGTCCACGTCTTCGGCCACGCCGTAGCGATCGCCGACGAGCTTCATGTCCGGAAAGTTGGCCTTCAGATACGCGATCGCGGCATCGGCCCACGCGTTATGCAGCGGCACCGTCAGCGAGCCGACGAACACCGCGTATTCGCCCTTGCCGCCCACCGCCGCGGCGAGGTTCTTCGCGTACGCCTCGCCGAAACCCTTCGCGGACGCCAGTTCGAAATTCCAGTCGGTGTTCTTCTGCTTCGGCGATTCGTGCGTGATCACCTTGATACCGGCGGCCCGCGCGCGCTGCAGCACCGGCTCGAGCACCTCGGCATCGTTCGGCACCACGCCGATCACATCGACCTTCTGCGCGATCAGGTCCTCGATCGCACGCACTTGCAGTGCCGGGTCCGCGCTGGTCGGCCCAACCATGAACGCCTTCACGCCGAGTTGCTCGGCGCGCTTCCTGATGCCCGCGTCCATCGCGTTGAACCATGGAATGCCGCCGATCTTCACGACGACCCCGATTACGGGCTTGTCCGGCGATGCCGACGCGATGCCCGTCGCGAGCGCGAACGCAGCCACGCCCGCGCATACCTTGCGCAAGAAATTCACCGACATGTCTCCTCCATCCGAAGGCGACCGTCGCCGGGCTTCCGGGCCCCGGCATGGCGGTCAGTTGCTAAATCCATTCAGCAAACCGGTTCGTGTATGCTGAATCCATTTAGCGGCGACGGAAAGCATGGGAAAACCCTGATAGGGCATCGCGCCCCGAAACGCATACCGTCGGCATCATCGGCACAAGAACGCACACGAGGGGAGCGACGACGCAGATGGCCCGCACGACTACCGGACGCAAGTCCACGATCTACGACATCGCGAAAGCAACCGGCTCGTCCACGTCCACGGTCAGCATGGTGCTGAACGGCAACTGGGCCCGCTACCGGATCAGCGAGGAAACGGCCACGCGCATTCTCGACAGCGCCAAGGCGCTCGGCTACAACGTGAACCTGAGCGCGCGCGGCCTGCGCCTGTCGCGCTCGGGGCTGGCGGGCATGGTCATTCCGCACTACCGCAATCGCTTCTTCGCGGGGCTCGCCGAAACCTTCGAGGACGAGGCGCGCCGGCGCGGCCTGTGCCCGATCGTCGTCGGCACGCAGCGCGACCCGGACGTCGAGCTGAACGTCGCGCAGACGCTGCTCGCGCAGCGTGTCGAACTGCTGTTCATTGCCGGCGTGCGCGACCCGGCACCGCTCAATGCGCTGTGCGACGCGGCCGGCATCCCGTCGATCAACGTCGACCTGCCGGGCGCCGGTGCGCCGTCGGTCGTGTCGGACAACCGCGCGGGCGCGCGGGCGCTGACCGACGTGCTGATCGACAAGATGCTCGCGCGCGGCAATGCACCCGACGAACTGATCCTGCTCGGCGGCATCGCCGGCGAATACGCGACCGAGATGCGGATCGCCGGCTTTCGCGACGCGTTCGCCGCGCGTGGCCTGCCGCCGCCGCCGGACGACGCGATCGAGCGCTGCGGCTACGCGCCCGCAGCCGCGCGCGAAGCGCTTGCGCGCCGCTACGACACGCTCGGCCGGTTGCCGGCCGGCATGCTGACGAACTCGATCACGTCGTTCGAAGGGCTGGTGCGTTTCGCGTCGGAGCTGCCGTGGGACATCTGGCACCGCACGGCCGTCGGCTGCTTCGACTGGGACCCGTTCGCCGCGCGCCTGCCGTTCGACGTCACGATGCTGCGGCAGGACGTGCAGCGGCTGATCGCGGAAGCGTTCGCGCTGCTCGATGCGAGCGACGCCGGAGACGCCACGCCGCATCCGGTCGTGATGGTGCCGACACGCTTCATGCGAACCCTCGACGACGACATGCGCGCCAGCGACGCAGAGCCGGCCGGCTGAGCGCGCGGACGCGAAATGAAGAAAGCCCGGTCGGTCCTGCGACCGGTCGGGCTTTCTTCATGCTGCGCATCGTATCGAGCTGGCCGGGACCGTGTGCGGTGTCCGCTCCCGGCGCGTGACGTATCAGATGTTCACTTCATCCACGCGAAGTAATACGACAACCAGATCGTCAGCCCCGCCCCGATCAGCGCCGCATACGGCATCAGGCTCACCCACGGCGCGCGCTTCGGCACTTCCAGCTCCATGTCGCGCTGCATCTGCGCAGGGAAGCGGCCGCGATCCTGCCAGTAGTGACGGAACAGGAACACCGGCACGATCAGCAGCATCGCGATCAGCCCGTTGCGCAGCGTGCCCTCGCCCTGCAGGTTCGCGCCCGCGCCGACGTAGACGAGGTTCGCATAGCCGCAGATCGCGCCGCCGACGAGCAGCCACGTCGGGCAGCGGAACGGACGATCCCAGTTGCCGCGATCCATCCGGTGGATCCAGCCCGACTGAAGATTCAGGAATACGAAAAGCATGTAGCAGACGTTCGAGATCGACAGCACCGTCATGTAGTCCGACATCATCAGCAACACGAGGTTGAAGCCGAGGTCGGTCCACATCGCGCGGGTGGGCGAGCCGTGCTCGTTCACGTGCGACAGATACTTCGGCAGCCAGCCATCGACCGACGCCTGGTACAGCGTGCGCGACGAGCCCATCATCGACGTCATCACGATCAGCAGGATCGACAGCATCAGCATCACGACGACCGCATTCGCGACCCACGCGCCGCCGCCGACGATCTTCGCCATCGCGGCCGCGACGCCGGTGCCGTCGCCGATCGACGGATCGAGCATCGCCTGGGTGCCGAGCGCACCCTGGAACGCCATCGGCACGAGCGTCATCACGACCAGACACAGCGCACCCGACCAGAAGATCGCCTTGGCGGTGTCGCGCCGCGGATCGCGGAATTCGCGCGTATAGCAGACGGCCGTCTCGAAACCGTACGAGGCCCAGCCCGCCATGAACATCGCGCCGAGCGCCATCGTCACGCCCTGCCCGTTCCACGAGCCGAAGGTCGCGGCCGTGAGGTTGCCCTGCGCGTCGTGGCCGAGCGGAAGCAGCGGCAGCAGGTTCGACATCGGTACGTCGCCGGTGACGAACGGCACGATGCCGACGATCAACAACGGCGTGAGCGATGCAATACCGAGAATGCGCTGCGTACGTGCAGCCTTCGACGCGCCGCTGTGCTGAAGCTTGAACGTGATGAGAAGCAGAATCGTCGCGATGATGAACGTCGCGTTGATCCGCAGGGAAAGACCCGGCTTGATGAACCCGAGATCCGCAACCTTGAGCTGCCAGTGCAGCACCGCCGCGTCGGCGGGAAAGAGACTCGTGAGCGCATAGCTCGCCGCGAGACCGCAGCCGAGTGCAAGCATCGGCGACCACGCGAGCCAGTTGCACCACACGGAAACCGGGGCAATCAGCTTGCTGTAACGGACCCAGCCGATCGCGCCATACACGGACGCGCCGCCCGATTTATGAGGAAATAGCCCCGATATTTCCGCATAAGTCGCGCTTTGAATCAGCCCCATCGTGATCGCGGCGATCCAGATCGCCCACGCGGGCTGGCCGATCGTCGCGCATACGCCGCCGATCGTGAACAGCACGCCTGCCGGCACGCCGCTCGTTACCCAAAAAGCGTCTTTCCAGGTCAGGCCACGATGCAGCGTGTGGCCCGTCGAATCATGTGAGATGGTTGCCTCAACATCACTGGTGCGATTCGCACGCAGTCCTGCTTGACTCATCCAATTCCTCCTGTCGATCAGTGTTAGCGCTTTAGCGCTTACTCTGGTCCCATGCAAAGCTGTGATGACTCCGCACAAGGGCGCTAGTGTAACAACTTACGCACTTTTTTGCAGAATCCGCAAAAAAATTCCGGGATATGGCTGCATTGCATCCGGATTATTTCGGATTCCTGCATGCCATTCCCGGCGTGTCTTTTATGATGATTCGTACGACGTATGTCGAGATACTTACTGCGCGCCTTCGGTCCACGAATTCACGCGGTCGGCATGCGCCGCGATCCACGCATCCGCGGCCGCTTCCGGCTTCGAGCCGCTCTGGATCGCCAGCATCACGCTGTCGATTTCACCCGGCTTCCACTGGAACTTCTTCAGGAACGCGACGACCGGCTTCGCCTTGGTTTCGAGTCCCGGATTCACGACACTGTCGACGTGCTCGGCGCCGCCGAACACCTTCTTCGGATCCTCGAGGAAGCGCAGCTTCCACTTCGCGAACATCCAGTGCGGCGCCCAGCCCGTCACGATGACCGGCTTGTTCGCATTGACCGAACGCGACAGCTCTGCCGTCATCGCGCTGCCCGAACTCGGCATCAGCGTGTAGTTCAGCCCGTAGCTCTTGATCGCGTCGTCGGTCTTGCGCATCACGCCGGCGCCCGCATCGATGCCGACGATCCGGCCGCCGAAGCTGGCCTTCTCCGCATTGAGGTCGTCGATGCTCTTCGCCTTCACGTACGCGGGCACGATCAGGCCGATCTTCGCATCGGGAAAATTCGCGCCGAGGTCGACGACCTTGGCCTTGTACTCGTCCCAGTACGAGCCGTGCGTGACCGGCAGCCACGCGGACAGCGTCGCATCGAGATCGCCGCGCGCGACGCCCTGCCACATGATCCCGGCAGCGACCGGCACGAGCTTCACCTCGTAGCCGAGCTTCTTCTCGATGACGCGGGCCGCGACGTTCGACGTCGCGACGCTGTCGTCCCAGCCTTCGACGTAGCCGATTTTCAGCGTCGGCTTCGTATCGGCGAGCGCCGATGCGCTCAACGCCACCATCGCCGACAGGGCGCCGGTCCACAATAGTTTTCCGAACAGTTTCATGGTCGATCTCCTTGGTCTGCGCACCGTGCGCGTTGTCTCTCTAGGTTCTTCAACCACAAATCCGCGGTATCGTTGTTTTCCGACGGATGCTTGTCCGGATGCGACGCACCCGGACAGCCGATGGCGAGTTTCGGATTACTTGTCGATCACGAGATCCGACAGCGGCTTGCTGCAGCACAGCAGCACCATCCCCTGATCGATCTCGCGCTGACGGATGCCGCCGTTGTGTTTCATGTCGACCTGCCCCGACACGAGCTTCACCTTGCAGGTGCCGCACATGCCCTGCGTGCACGATGCCGGCAGCCGCACGCCCGACTGGCGGGCCGCATCGAGCACGTGCTGCTCCGAGCCGCACGAGATCTCCCGGTTGCTCTTCGCGAAGCTGACCGTGTACTGCTTCGTGTCGGCATCGCCGCCCTCGGCCGGCGGCACGAGATCGGCGAGCAGCTCGTCGCTCGCGGTCTGCGCGAGCGTCTCGAACGAGAAGCTTTCCTCGTGATACTGCTTGCGATCGAAACCGGCTTCGTCGAGCAGGTCGCGCACGGCCTTCATGTACGGCGCGGGGCCGCACGTGAAGATCTCGCGTTCCATGAAATCCGGCGCGATCAGCTTCAGCAGCGGCAGCGTCAGGAAGCCCGTGACGCCCGGCCAGTTGGTGCGTGCGCCGACGCGCTCGACGACGAACGACGTGCGGAAATTCGTGTGGTTCGACGCGATCAGGTCGAGCTCGCGCGCGAAGATGATGTCGTCCGGCGTGCGTGCGCTGTGCACGAACAGGATGTCGCGATCCTCGGCGAGATCATGATGCGCACGGCTCATCGACATCAGCGGCGTGACGCCCGAGCCGGCCGACAGGAACAGGTACTTGCGCGCCGGATGCCGTGCGCACGTGAATTCCCCGGCCGGGCCGAGCACGCGCACCGGTGCGCCCGGCTGCAGGTTGTCGTGCAGCCAGTTCGACACCTTGCCGCCCGGCACGCGCTTCACCGTGATCGAGATCGTGTGCGGCCGCGCCGGCGACGACGAGATCGTGTAGCACCGGTTGATCGTTTCGCCGTCGATGTCGAGCTCGAGCGTGATGAACTGCCCGGGCTCGAACGAGAACGTGCGGCCCTGCGGCGAACGGAAGAAGAAGCTCTTCACGTCGTGGGTTTCCTGCCGCACGTGGCAGCACACCAGCGTTTCCTCGACGTCGCTCGTCCAGCGCTCGGGCAGCGCGTTCCAGAAGGCCGGGTGCGTAACCCGGCTGTCCGCCGGTTCGAAATTGGCCGCATCTCGCATCATGTCAGCCTCCGCAGGGCCGCCCCAAGGAGGCTGACCGCCCCCGTGGGGGGCAGGGAACGCAGTGAGCGTGGGGGTCGTTTCATCGGTTGCTCCGCTTATACGCTGCTGGGTACTATTCGCCGATTTTTTCGGCGAGCCGGCCGATGTACCAGGCCGAGAATTTTTCGACGAGACCTTCCGTGTACGGCGAATACGGGCCCGGCTCGTACGCGCTGCTGTTCGCGCCGCGCTGCGAGAATTCGACGAGCGCGCGATCCTGGTCGTTGGTCGCATTCCACACGGCCGTGAGGTTCTTCACGTCGTAGTCGATGCCTTCCTTCGCGTCCTTGTGCACGAGCCACTTCGTGCGCACGAGCGTCTTGCCGGCCGACAGCGGGATCACCGAGAACGTCACGATGTGATCGCTCATGAAGTGATGCCACGAGTTCGGCTGCGTCCAGAACGACAGCCCGCCGAGATCGGCCTTGTCGAAGCCGCCGAGCAGCTTCTTCGACGCGACCTTCGCGTCGAGTGTCTGCGATTCGCCGTGACGGTCCAGCGGCAGGCGCTGCGTGCGGAAACCCGTCACGTCGAGCAGCTTTTCGATTTCGGCGGACGGCAGGCCCATCTCGGCCCACTCCTTGCCGCGTCGCACGCAGGTTTCGGCGAATGCGTCCATGCCTTCGGCGTTCGCGTCGGAGCGCTGGTAGCCGAAGCCGTATTCGTACAGCGAGATCGTCAGCTCCGGATGGTTCGCGACGCAGTGATAGCACTCGCGGTTGTTCTCCATCGTGAGCTTCCAGTTGCCTTCCTCGATGATGTCGATCTGCGCGGCGATCTTCGTGCTCGGCAGGTCGTGCGGCAGCAGGTAGGGCTCCATCTCGGCGCGCATCTGCGCGAAATCGACCGGCGGCTCGTCGGCGATGCAGATGAAGATCAGGCCCGCGAGGTTCTCGACGTGCACCGACTTCAGGCTGTGCTTGCAACGGTCGAACTTCTCGCCCATGTGCTCGGCGAACATCAGCTGGCCCGTCAGGTTGTAGGTCCAGCTGTGGTACGGGCACACGATGTTGCCGACCGAGCCTTTATCTTCGTTGCACAGGCGCGCGCCGCGGTGACGACACACGTTGTGGAACGCACGGATCGCCATGTCGTCGTCGCGCACGATCAGGACCGAATCGCCACCCAACTGCACGGTCACGTAATCGCCCGGCTCGGGAATGTCCGGTTCGATCGCCACCTGGATCCAGTGCTGGCGGAAAATCGCCTCCATGTCGAGCGCGAAGATGTCCTCGCTCGTGTAGAACGGTGCGTCGAGGCTGTGCCCTTCCTTGCGCCGCTCGATCAATGCACGAATGTCTGCCGTTACTTTCATCGTTTGCTCCGGATTCCTTGCATCCCTGGGTGTCTTGCCGACAGGCATCAAAATCAGTAGTCGATGAGCTGATGCTCGCGCAAATACGCGAGGATCACTTGTGCTTTTTCGACCGAACTCCCTTCATTTACGACGTTGCCGCCACGGCTTTCGGTCGTCGTCGCGGACAGCATCCGGGCATGCCCGGAGCGCTTCTCGGCGGCAACCAGTTTTACGGGTTTACGCTCGACCGGGCCGATCGTCCACGCGGCCGCGTCGGCGTCCGCACCGGGCGCCGCGAGCGCCGGCCGGATCGCGCCGGCGCGCAGCCGCGCATACGCATAGCGCGGCTCGACACCCGCGAGCGGATGGACGGCGACGACGGCCGGCAGCGCCGCGGCGACACGCCGCCGCAGCCCTTTCGGCAAAAATTGCCGGACCGCCGCGCGACCGTCTTCGACCGTCACGTCGACGGCCGAGCCGACGAGCGGATAGCCGAGCGCCGCGGCGACGCGGTACGGCAGCATCCCGGTGTCGTACGCGCCCTCGGCGCGCGTGCCGGTCAGCACGAGGTCGTAGCCGTCGAGACGCGCGGCGAGCGCGTGCACGGCATCGTCGCCGTCGCGGCAGGCCAGCACCTCGACCTCCCGCGCGCCGAGCGCGAGATAGTCGGCAAGCGCCGCATTCGCGGGGTCGCCTGCATGGATCACGTCGAGCGTCGCGCGATGCTTGTCCGCGAGCTGGCGGCCGGTTTCGAGCGCGGCCGCATCGTTGCGGCTGTAACGCGCGACGCCGCTGACCGGATGCCGGCCGACGGACACGAGCACCGCGATGCGTTGCAAGGGGCGAGGGGCGTTCATGCGGCAACTCCTTCGGGTTCACGGGTGCCGACCGCGGCCGGCGATTCGCCGCGCGCGGCCCGCGCGGCCTGGACCTGTTCGATCAGCGCGGCGATCGTCGCCTGCGCGTCGCCGACCACCGTCAGGTTCGCGCGCTTCGCGATCGGCGCGCTGCCGTCGAGATTCACCGCGATCACGTGGCGGCAGTCCTTGATGCCCTGCAGGTGCTGCACCGCGCCCGAGATGCCGAACGCGATGTACACGCTCGCCTCGACCGTCTTGCCGGTCGCGCCGACCTGCTTGTCGCGCGTGAAGTAGCCGTTGTCGACCGCGACGCGGCTCGCGCCGATCGCCGCACCGAACACGCCGGCCAGCCGCTCGAACGCGCCGATGTCGGACACGCCGTTGCCGGCCGACACGATGAAATCGGCTTCCTCGAGCGCGACCTGGGCCGCGTCGATTTCGTCGAGACCGAGATCGCGGTACGGCTGCGCGGCGTCATGCGCCGGGCGGATGAAATCGGCGGCGACGCGTTCGCCCGCGCCGACGAACGGCAGCTTCGCTTCGACCGCGTTCTGCGCGAGCAGGATCACGTCGGGCAGCGCTCGGGTGGCGAACGCCCGTCCCGCCTGTGCATACGCGCCCACATGCTTCGCGTCGATTTCGACGACGTGAGTCGCGACGCTCGCGCCAGCGGCCGCCGCGTAACGCCGGCCGAGATCGCCGTCGCCGGTCGCGTTGTCGGGCACGAACACGTGTTTCGGTGCGAGCGCGGCCACGCAGGCCTGCAATGCTTGCAGTTCGCTTTCGGGATCGAACGCGCGGCGCTCGAAACCGGTCAGCTCGAGCAGCTTGTCGACGCCGAGTTCGGCCACGTCGTCCTTCAGTTCGCCGAACGCGAGCAGCGCGACCTCGGTCTGCGCATCGGCGAGCACGGCCGCGGCGGCGATCGCCTGCCGCGAATGGTCGTCGAGCGCGCCGCGTTCGCCATGGGCGACCACCAGCATCACGTGCTTCGGGTCCTTCAACTCGCGGCGCGGCTTCGCGGCCGCGGCGCCATGGCCGTGCGCGGACCACTGCGCGGCGTTCGCATCGGCGCTGCCTTCCTCGCCGAGCGTGATGCGCTTCAGGCCGGCGGCCGTGATGATGAACGGCCGGCGCGGATCGATTCGTTTGATCGTATTCATCGATTCACTCCAGCGAGGCGGCGACGAGTTCGGCGACATCGAGCACGTCGGGGCGCGGGCCCACGACGCCTTCGAGCATGGCCGTGCAGTTCGGGCACGCAACCGCGACCACGTCCGCGCCGATCGTGCGCGCGTCGGCGATGCGGATGTCCGGGATGCGCTGCTTGCCCGGGATGTCGGTCAGCGGCGCACCGCCGCCACCGCCGCAGCAGCGGCCGCGCATGCCGTTGCGCTCCATCTCGACGACCTGGATGCCGATCGTCTTCAGCAGCTTGCGCGGCGCTTCCGTCTCGCCGTTGTAGCGGCCGAGGTAGCACGGATCGTGATAGGTCGTGCGTTTCTCCTGCAGCGCCTCGACGGCCTTCGGCACGATCTTGCCGCTGTCGGCCAGTTCGGCCAGATAGGTCGTGTGATGCTTGACCGTCACGCGCAACCCGAGCGCACGGTATTCGTTGCGCAGGCTGTGCATCACGTGCGGGTCGGCCGTCACGATCTGCTTGTACGACAGCGTGCCGAGCGTGCCGATCAGGCGCTTCGCCATCTGCTGGAACGTCGCTTCGTCGCCGAGCCGGCGGGCGACGTCGCCCGTGTCGGTCTCGGTCGAGCCGAGCACGGCGTAGTCGACGCCCGCCTTGTTCAGCACCTTCACGAAGGCGCGCAGCGTGCGCTGATAGCGCATGTCGAACGCGCCTTCGCCCGCGACGAACAGCACGTCGACCGGCTTGCCCGGTTGCGCGACGGGGGCGCTCAGGTCCACCGACCAGTCGTAACGTGCGGCCGTGTCGTAGCCGCCCATCGTGCCCGTCTCACGCAGGTTCGCGAGCACTTCCTGGCCCTTGCCGGGCACCGTGCCATGCACGAGGGTCTGGTTGCGGCGCATGTCGACGATCGCGTCCACATGCTCGATCAGCATCGGGCATTCCTGCACGCACGCGCGGCAGGTCGTGCAGGACCACAGCGTCTGCGCTTCGATCAGGCCCGACACGATCGGGCCGTTCGGCTCGCCGCGATGCTGGCCGACCGCGATGCCCGGCGACGGGCTGCCCGCGTACGCCGCATCGGTGCCGCCGGCCATCCCGACCACGAGATCCTGGATCAGCTTCTTCGGGTTCAGCGGCTGACCCGACGCGAACGCGGGGCACGCGGCTTCGCACTTGCCGCACTGCACGCAGGCGTCGAAGCTCAGCAGCTGGTTCCAGCGGAATTCGACCGGCTTCGCGACGCCGTACTCCTGATGCTCGATGTCCGGCAGCTTCAGCGCGGTCGGCGGCGTGGCCGTGCCGTTGCCGGTGAACGATTCGCGCGTCGCGGCGAAACGCTCCTGGCGCGGGTGGAACGCGAGGTGCAGCAGGCCGGCGATCGCATGCTTCATCGGGCCGCCCTTCGCGGCGCCGACCGTCATCGTGAACGCGCCGATGCCGATCAGCAGCGCGCAGAGCACCGCGAACGCACCCGACATCGCGCCGGTGGGCACCAGCATGAACAGCACGAGGCCGAGCGCGAACGAACCGAGCAGCCAGGGCAGCGTATTCCACGGGCCGCGCGACAGGCGCGCCGGCACGTCCTTCGCCGCGCGTCGGCGCCACACGAACACCGCGCCGACCAGCATCGCGAGCGCCGCGAGGAAGATCAGCTTGTCGAGCCACGGCGAGTAGATCGCGAGGCCGTAGTTGACGAACACCAGCGCGAGCGCGCCGATCGCGCCGCCGGCGGTCGCGACGTGGGTCTTCGCGATGTACGGATCGCGGGCGACCACGTGGTGCAGGTCGACGAAATAACGCTTCGGAATCGCGAACAGGTTCGCGACGCCGAACGAGCCCGGTGCCGTGGCGCGGCCCAGACGCCAGTACGACGAGCGCTTCGCGACCGCGAACGCGAGCCCCGCCACCGACAGCCACAACAGGACGGTAATGAGGAAGGACGGGTTCATCTTTTAGAAATCCTTCACGAGACGCAGCGAGTCGTAGATGGCCCCGTGGACGTTGTGCATCGAAATGCAGTCGCCGACACGGAACAGCAGGAAACGGCCGTTGCCGAGTTCTTCCGACAGGCACGGCTGCGGCTCGGCCGCGAACAGCGTGTGCGGATCGATCTGGCCGCGGTTCACCGATTCCGGCTTGAGCTTCCAGTACAGTTCGTCGTTCGGCGACGAACCGTTCTCGATCACCACCTGGTCGACGGCGCGCTCTTCCAGTTCTTCCGTGTACTCGTTGCGCAGCACGGCGATCATCTTGCCGTTCTCTTCGTAGACGCGATCGAGCATCGTGTTCGGCGTCGGAATCACGCCGAGTGCGTACAGGCGGCGATAGAAGATCGGGAACGTCGTGCCGCCGCAGTCGTCGGCCACCTTCACGTCCGGCGTGACGACCTCGACCTTCGAGCCGCGGCTCGCCATGAAGTCGGCCACGCCCGCGCCCGCGTGGGTGCTCACGCCGTCGAACAGCAGCACGTTCTGCTTCGGCTCGACCTTGCCGGTCAGGATGTCCCACGAGCTGACGGCGAGGCCTTCGGCCACGCCCCACGCCGGCACCTGCCACGTGAAGCTCGAGCCGCCCGTCGCGAGCACGACGATGTCCGGCTTCTCGGCCATGATCATCTTCTCGTCGGCGGCCACGCCGAGGCGCCGGTCGACGCCCAGACGCTTCGTTTCCATGTCGAACCAGCGGATGATCCCCGACATCTGCTCGCGCTGCGGCGCCTTCGCGGCGATCATCACCTGGCCGCCCACTTCCGCGTTCTTCTCGAACAGCACGACGTCGTGGCCGCGCAGCTTCGCGACGCGAGCGGCCTCGAGGCCCGCGGGGCCGGCGCCGACCACCACGACCTTGCGCTTCGGGCCGCGCGACTTCTCGATGATGTGCGGCATCGTCGCTTCGCGCGACGTCGCCGCGTTCTGGATGCACAGCACGTCGAGGCCGTTGTACTGGCGGTCGATACAGTAGTTCGCGCCGACGCACTGCTTGATTTCGTCCTCGCGGCCGTCGCGGATCTTGATCACCATGTGCGGATCGGCGATCTGCGCGCGCGTCATGCCGACCAGGTCGATCATGCCGTTCGCGAGCAGGCGCTCGGCCTGGCCCGCATCGCGGATGCTCTGCGCGTGCATCACCGGAATCTTCACGACCGACTTGATGCCCGCCGCGAGGTGCACGAACGGCTCCGGCGGCAATGCCATCGGCGGCATGCAGTTGGCGATCGTGTTGTGCGTATCGCCGCCCGACCCGACCACGCTCAGGTAGTCGATCAGGCCCGTCTCCGACATCGCCTGCGCGATTTCCTTCAGCGCTTCGTGATCGAGGCCGTCCTCGTGGAATTCGTCGCCGCACATGCGCAGGCCGACGCAGAAGTCCTTGCCGACCGCCTCGCGCACGGCCGTCAGCACTTCGATGCCGAAGCGCAGGCGGTTTTCGAGGCTGCCGCCCCATTCGTCGGTGCGATGGTTCGAACGCTTGCTCCAGAACTGGTCGATCAGGTGCTGGTGCGCGGCGGAGATTTCGATGCCGTCCATGCCGGCCGCCTTCACGCGCTTCGCGGCCGCCGCGAAATCGCCGATGATGCGGCGGATTTCCTCGATCTCGATGATCTTCGCGTTGCCGCGGTGCACCGGCTCGCGCACGCCCGACGGCGACATCAGATGCGGCCAGTGCTCACCGTGGAACGACGAGCGGCGACCCATGTGCGTCGCCTGGATCATGATCTTCGCGCCGTGCTTGTGCATCGTGTCGGCCAGCCGCGTAAGCGGATCGATGATCTTGTCGGTCGACAGGTTCACCGATTTCCACCAGCCCTGAGGGCTGTCGATCGATACCGGGCTCGAGCCGCCGCAGATGGCCAGGCCGACGCCACCCTTCGCCTTTTCTTCGTAGTAGCGGATATAGCGGTCGCCCGGCAGGCCGCCCGGCTCGGCATACACCTCCGCGTGCGCGGTGCTGACGATCCGGTTGCGCAGCGTCAGCTGGTTCAGCTGCATGGGTTTGAACAGGTGGGGATAACGCATCGCAGGCGACCTCTGGCGTTCGAATGTCTCGTGTTGCGGGTGTTGTTGTGTTTCAGTGAATCAATGCGTCAGTGCGCGATCGGCGACACTTCGAAGACGCAGTGATCGTGATGCTCGGCCGCACACTGCACTTCCTTCGATTGCGCGCGCGGCGCGTTCTTGCCTTCCGGCGTCGTGTCGTTGACCCAGTCCATCGCGCCCGCGAACCAGCCCGCGAACATGTAGCAGAGCTTGCCTTCCTTGCCCGGCTGCTGGAGCACGAACGACGAGTGGCGCAGTTCGATCTTCGCGCGGGCGCTGGCCGGATCGGCCTCGATGATCGAGAACAGGCCCCAGCCGCGTTGCGACAGGCGCTTCAGGTAGTGCTCGAACACGGCCATGCCGGTCAGGCCGTGCAGCTTCGCTTCCTTGTCGCACCAGTGGTAAGCGGACTTGTAGCCGGCCTTGTAGAGGATCTCGGCATACGCTTCGACGCCGAGCGCTTCCTCGACGGCGACGTGGTTGTTCGTGAAGAAGTGGCGCGGCACGTACAGCATCGGCAGCGCGTCGGTGGTCCAGACGCCGGTATCGGGATCGACGTTGATCGGCAGTTGCGGTTGCATCGTGGTGACTCCGTGAGGAAATTGGCCGCGCGGCTCAGTGCGCTGGCGCGACATCGTCCGCGCGCCCGCGCGGCGAGCGCGGGCACGTCCCGATTTTTTTATGTTGAAACGCGGGCGGCGGTTCTGCGGGCGCGGCGCTTACGCGCCCCACACGTCCTTGAACACGCGCACCCAGTTCTCGCCCATGATCTTGCGGATGCGCGACTCCTTCCAGCCGTGGCGTTCCATCGCGGCGGTCAGATTCGGGAATTCGCCGATCGTGCGGATACCTTCCGGGTTGATCACCTTGCCGAAGTTCGTCAGCTGGCGATAGCGGCCCTTGTCATGCGTGAGCATGTCGAAGAATTCCTTCGCGAAATCCTGCGTGAAGTCCGTGCCGATGCCGACCGCGTCTTCGCCGATCAGGTTCACGACGTAGTCGATCGCCTCGATGTAGTCGTCGATGTTCGCTTCGATCCCGCGCTTCAGGAACGGCGCGAACATCGTCACGCCGACGAAGCCGCCCGCATCGGCGATCTCCTTCAGCTGCGCGTCGCTCTTGTTGCGCGGATGCTCCTTCAGGCCCGACGGCAGGCAATGCGAGTAGCACACCGGCTTCTTCGAGAACGCGATCGCTTCCGACGACGTGTTGCCGCCCACATGCGACAGGTCGACCATGATGCCGACGCGGTTCATCTCGGTGATCACTTCGCGGCCGAAGTCCGACAGCCCGCCGTCGCGCTCGTAGCAGCCGGTGCCGACCAGGTTTTGCGTGTTGTAGCAAAGCTGCACGACGCGCACGCCCATGTCGTGGAACGCCTCGATGTAGCCGAGGTTGTCCTCGAACGCATGCGCGTTCTGGAAGCCGAGGATGATCCCGGTCTTGCCTTCCTTCTTCGCGCGGAAGATGTCGTCCGTCGTGCGCACGAGCGTCAGCAGCTCGCCGTTGTCGCGGATCTTCTTCTTCATCACGCCGATGTTGTCGACGGTCTTGGCGAAGTTCTCCCACACCGACACCGTGCAGTTCGCGGCCGTGATGCCGCCCTTGCGCATGTCCTCGAACACCGGCTTCTCGAACTTCGAGATGTTCAGTCCGTCGATGATGATGCTGTCCTGATGCAGCGTGCTCATATCTGCTCCCGCTCGTGTGGCTGTTCTGTGGGGTCGATCAGTAGATCGGGAAGCGCTCGCAGAGCGCGAAGATCTCGCGGCGCACGCGCTGTTCGGTTGCGGGATCGCCTTCCGGATTCGCACGCAGCGCGTCGAACACTTCGAGGATCAGGCGGCCGATCTCGCGGAACTCCGCGACGCCGAAGCCGCGCGTCGTGCCAGCCGGCGTGCCGAGACGAATGCCCGACGTGACGGTCGGCTTCTCGGTGTCGAACGGGATGCCGTTCTTGTTGCAGGTGATGCCCGCGCGTTCCAGCGCCTGCTCGACCGGCGCGCCCTTCAGGCCCTTCGGGCGCAGGTCGACCAGCAGCAGGTGGTTGTCGGTGCCGCCCGTGACGAGATCGACGCCGCCGGCCTTCAGCACTTCGCCGAGCGCCTGCGCGTTCGCGAGCACGTTGTCGATGTAGGTCTTGAAGTCCGCATGCAGCACTTCGCCGAACGCGACGGCCTTGCCGGCGATCACGTGCATCAGCGGGCCGCCCTGCAGGCCGGGGAACACGGCCGAGTTGATCTTCTTCGCGATGTCCTCGTCGTTGGTCAGCACGAAGCCGCCGCGCGGGCCGCGCAGCGTCTTGTGCGTGGTCGACGTGACGACGTGCGCGTGCTCGACAGGGTTCGCGTGGCGGCCCGCGGCGATTACGCCCGCGATGTGCGCCATGTCGACCATCAGCTTCGCGCCGACGCTGTCGGCGATCGCGCGAAAGCGTGCGAAGTCGAGCGCGCGCGGGTACGCCGAGAAGCCGGCGATGATGAGGTTCGGCTTGTGTTCGTGGGCAAGCGCCTCGACCTGGTCGTAATCGATCAGCAGCGTGTCGCGGTTCACGCCGTACTGGACGGCGTTGAACCACTTGCCCGACAGCGCCGGCTTCGCGCCGTGCGTCAGATGGCCGCCCGCGTCGAGCGACATGCCGAGCACCGTGTCGCCCGGCTTGGCCAGCGCGAGCATCACCGACCCGTTCGCCTGCGCACCCGAGTGCGGCTGCACGTTCGCGTAGCCGGCGTTGAAGATCTGCTTCACGCGTTCGATCGCGAGCGCCTCGACTTCATCGGCGAATTCGCAGCCGCCGTAGTAGCGCTTGCCGGGATAGCCTTCCGCGTACTTGTTGGTCAGTACCGAGCCCTGCGCCTCGAGCACGGCGCGCGACACGATGTTTTCCGACGCGATCAGCTCGACCTGCGACTGCTGACGCTCGAGTTCCTTGAGGATGGCGCTGCGCACCGGCGCGTCGCGCTCGGCAAGGGGCTGCGAGAAGAAAGGCTGGGTATTCGACATAGTGCGTCCGTGACGAAGAATAAAGGGCTGCAACCGAAGCTCGAGGCCCGCCGTGCCTGGGTTTCCTGCTCGTCCAGTGCGAGGCTGCCGACGGCTCTATTCTTGTCGTTCGGATTTTCGGCGGATTGATGAATTTAGACGCGTTCTTTGCCTTTTCCGCCATGCACGTCCGTTTTGTACAAGTGACCGGTCGTGCTTTTCGGGATGACCGCCCGAAACGGTGTCGATGGTTCACCTATGGACACGCACATCGCCAGTGCGTTTGCCGCACGTTCGAGTGCGACTTCTCCCGGATACGGTGCAGTGCAGCAACGGCCCGATGTCCAGACAACGTATGGAGCTAGGGTTTAGCCGTATGGCACGCTTGTTGCACTCGCTCACACAATATCGCAGCCCGATTCGTGCCCCGGGCCAAAAGCTATTAGAGATTCAAGGAACGCTCCCCATGTCGCCCGACCGCACAGCGTCGCTGTCCCACTTCGCGTTCATGCCTTTACCGAACTTCACGATGATCGCGTTCACCAATGCGATCGAGGTGCTTCGGATGGCGAACTATCTGAGCGGCCAGCCGCTCTACCGCTGGTCGGTGATCAGTCCGGACGGCGGCCCGGTCACGGCGAGCAACGGCCTCACGGTCGACACGGGGCCGGCCGAATGCGTGGGGCAGCCCGACATCGTGTTCGTATGCGGCGGCGTCGACGTGCAGCGCGCGACCACGCCCGCCCATCTGTCGACACTGCGCCGCTTCGCGCGCCTGGGGCTGCCGCTCGGCAGCCTGTGCACGGGCACCTATGCACTCGCGAAGTCGGGGCTGCTCGCGGGCTACGCGTGCGCGATCCACTGGGAGAACATGTCGGCGCTGAAGGAAGAGTTTCCGGACACGCGCTTCCTGAAGGAACTGTTCGTGATCGACCGCGATCGCATCACGTGCACGGGCGGCGTCGCGCCGCTCGACATGATGCTGAACCTGATCGCCGCGCGCGTCGGCACCGCGCGCGTCACGCAGATCGCCGAGCAGTTCATCGTCGAGCACGTGCGCGACACGAGCGCGCAGCAGCGCATGCCGCTCGTCGCACGCCTCGGCTCGGCGAACAAGTCGCTGTTCGAAGTGATCTCGCTGATGGAGAACAACATCGAGGAGCCGCTGTCGCGCGAGGAACTCGCGCGGCTCGCGAACATGTCGCAGCGGCAGTTGCAGCGCCTCTTCCGCGAGCATCTCGGGATGACGCCGACGCACTACTACCTGACGCTGCGGCTGCGCCGTGCGCGCGAGCTGCTGCTGCAGACCGACATGTCGATCATGCACATCACGATGGCGTGCGGCTTCCAGTCGGCATGCCACTTCAGCAAGAGCTATCGCGACGCATTCGGCGTCGCGCCGACGCGCGAGCGCCGCAAACAGGTCGCGCCGCTCGCGCAGGGTGCGGCGGCGGCCGGGCCGGCGTTTCCGGCGCATGTGCTGCATGCGTGAGGCTCGGAGTCCTTGAAGCAAAAAAAAGCGGCCTCGACGGCCGCTTTTCTGTTTGCATTTACGATCCCCACACCTGTATCTCGTCGAGCGAGTAACCCCACTGCGTCGCCCGCTTCGTGCCGAGCATCCGCACGTAACGACCCTGCCCCTTCAGGTTCGGCAACGTCACGTGCCCGTACGATACGCCGTTGGTCGTCGAGTAGATCGTCGTCCAGTTCGCGTTGTCGTTCGACGTCTGGATCTGGTAGACCAGCGCGCCCGCATCCCAGTACAGATCGATGCTGCTGATGGTCTTCGTCGCACCGAGATCGACGGAGATCCATTGCGGATCGACGCCCGCGCCTTCCGGCGAATCCCAGCGCGTGCTCGTCGTGTTGCCGTCGAACGCCTTGTCGGCCGTCAGCGACGCGTCGTAGCTCGCCGATGCGGCAGCCGGACGCCCTTGCGACAGCAGCATCAACTGCTTGGCGGCCGGGCCGCCGTAGTAGTTCGCGCCGAGCTTCGCCTTCGTCGCGTCCGCATTCACGCCGAACTGCGACAGGCTCCAGCGCTGGCCGGTCGTCACGTCGCCGACGTAAATCTGATAGCCGCCCGCCGTCGTCGACGAGAAAAAGAGGTAATTCGTACCACTGACAGGTGCCGGGTCCGAGTTGTTGCTCATGCAATCGTTGAGCGCCAGCGCGCTCGGCGTCGAGGCCGGATCGGCCGTCTTCGCATAGATCTGGTCCGCCCCGCCGCTGTCCTTCCAGCGTGCGTAGTACACCATGCCGTCCGCACGCACGATCGGGTAGTACGTCTGCAACCCGGCCGGACGATCGAACACGGCGATCGCACCGGTCGCGATCGTGCGCTTCATCAGCCCCATGTTCGAGCCGGTGCCGGTCGCGTAGTACACGGCGCTCGCGTCCGGCGCGAGGAACGGCATCGAGTATTCGGCGCCGGCCGGCGCGTTCGTCAGGCTCACGACCGACGTGAACACCGGGCCCGCGCTGGTGTACGACAGCGTCGCCTGCTTGACGTCGCCGTTCTGCTTGAACACGAGCGTCTTGCCGTCCGTGCTGAACTTCGGGTCTTCGTTGCGCGTGGCGCCCGTGCTGTTGGTCATGTTGACGGGCGGCGTGCCGGCGCCGAGCTGCAGCATGAACACGTTCCATGCGCCGTTGCTGATGCCCATGAACGCGAGCCACTTCCCGTCGGGGCTGAACACGCCGTTCATCGGATCGGTGATGCCCCACCCGCTCTTGCTGAGTTGCGTCAGCGTATGGGCCGAAAAATCGTACAGGAACAGCTGGCTCGTGCCGTCGCCGTACTTGACGTAGCTGTGATAGACGAGCTTGCCGGTCAGCGCGGCGGGGAACGTCGCGTTCGGCTGGGCGGCGGGATTGTTGACGCAGGCTGCGGCTGCCGCGCCGCTGAACAGGTTGAGGGCGATGCCGGCCACGAGGCCCGCGACGGTGGTCTTCAGTTTCACGCTGGATGCTTCCGGGTAGGGTAAGGACGCCGCTGACAAGGACCCGCGCGGCACGCGCGGGCGTCACGGATCCGCCGTCGGGCAGCGTGAATTCCGTATCGGTCGGACATCGGGAACAAAGCTTGCGGGAGCATGCCCGTTCGTCAGACGAAAGAACAGGATCAGAGCGCTCATAAAACATACGGATCAGCGATTTGGGGGCGCGCTTGAACGTGACGGCTGCCGTACTACTCTTTGTCATCTAGGTTCAACGGCCGGGAGGACACGCATGAAGCGTTATGCGGTGCTGGCCCAGACGATTGCCGACGCCATTCGGCGCGGCGATCTGGGGCCCGACGCGCGCATCCCCACCGTGCGCGCGGCATGCCGCGCGTATCGCGTGAGTCCGTCCACGGTATTTCGTGCGTACTACGCGCTCGAGAACGAGGGTCTGATCGTCGCACGGGCGCGCTCCGGTTATTTCGTTGCGAACCTCGCGGACAAGCACGTGCGGTTCGCCCGCGATCCGCCGCGCAAGCCCGACGCCGCGCAAACCGGCGGCGAAGATACGCTGTTCCGCCTGCTCGATTCGCTCAAATGCGACGACATCGTGCCGCTCGGCTCGGCATTCGCGAACTATTCGCTGTTCCCGATGAGCAGCCTGTGGCGTTACGTGGCGTCGGCCTCCCGCAACATGGACCGCACGAAACTGATCGCGGGCTTGCCGCCCGGTAACGAAGCGCTGCGCCGCCAGATCGCGTTGCGCTACCTGAACGCGGGCGCGTCGCTGCCGCTGGAGGAAATCGTCATCACGACGGGGGCGACCGAAGCGCTGACGCTCAGCCTGCAGGCGCTGACGCGCCCGGGCGACATCGTCGCGATCGAACGGCCGGCATTCCATGCGGTGCTGCAGGCCGTCCAGTGCCTGCACCTGAAGGCCGTCGAGATCCCGGTCGATCCGCGCACGGGCCTCGACCTCGACGCGCTCGCCGAGGCGCTCGACACGCATCCGGTGCGCGCGTGCTGGTTCATGACGTCGTTACACAACCCGACCGGCGCGACCCTGACCGACGAGCGCAAACGCGCGCTGATCGACCTGCTCACGTCCCGCGGCGTGCCGCTGATCGAGGACGACGTGTATGGCGAACTGCAGTTCGGCACGGCGCCCACGCGCCCGGCGAAACTGTACGACGACAGCGGGCTCGTCCTGCATTGCGGGTCGTTTTCGAAATGTCTCGCGCCCGGATTCCGGATCGGCTGGGTCGCGGCCGGCCGCTTCGTGCGGCAGATCTGCCAGGCCAAGGGCATGAGCGCGCCGGCCGCCGACGTACCGGCGCAGATGGCGATCTCGAGCTATCTGCGCGACGGCGCGTACGACCGTTTCCTGCGCAAGCTGCGACGCAATCTCGCCGCGCACCAGGCACAGATGCTCTCGGCCGTGCGCGCGTACTTTCCGGCCGACACCGAAGTGTTCGCGCCGCGCGGCGGGTATTTTCTGTGGATTGAACTTCCGCCGCACATGGATGCGATGCACCTGTTCGACGAGGCGATTGAAAACGGCGTCAGCATCGCGCCCGGGCCGATCTTCTCCGCGACCGGCGGCTTCCGCCGCTATTTGCGGCTCAACTACGGGCGGCCATGGACACCGGCCGTCGAACGCGCGCTGGAGACGCTCGGCACGCTCGCGGCCCGGCAGCGACACGGCGGGTAGTACGAAATGTGCGGAACACAACGCGCGACATGTACTTGCGTTTCGCGCGCGAACGACCAAAAATTAAGCGGCAGGCCGTTGCGGACGAACGGATTCCACGCGTCCGATGTTATGGAGAATCACTTGACGTCCTCCTCTCCCTAAAAGGAGAGGATTCCCACACCTGGCGATGCACGTCCGCATCGGAGAATGTTCAACGCAGCGTTGGTATCTCGATCATGCTCGACACCACAGTCACTGCAGGCCCATTCTCTTACTCGCAGTCCCGCGATACCTTTCGGCCGCGCCGTGCTGTCTTGCGACCCGCACGCCGAACAGGACTGGGTCGAACCCCTTTCGTCGACTTCCTCGAACGTGGCCCCGTGCGCCATCGCCTTGTAACGGAGCTTGTTTCGGAAGGACGACCACGATGCGTCGTAGACGCTCTTCGCCATTCTGGTTCTGGCGAGCTTCGCGGCCGACACGTTGCCGACCGCGATGTAATCGAAACGCCGCACCAGATCGAGCGCGACCTTGTGTTGGAAATCGGCACGGGCATTGGCCACCTTGGCGTGCAGCTTCGCGATATGCCGCTTGTGCTTTCGCGCTCGCTGCGCGTTCGCCAGCTTTTCCGCCGCTCGTCGACCGAACCGATCGTTAGGCAGCTTCTCGCCGGTCGAAAGTGTCGCGAAGTCTTTCAGGCCGAGATCGATGCCGACGCCGGAACGAATCGGGGCGGGCCTGCACATCGGGCATCTCGCGAAGCTGCCTGTCAACTGCACGCCTTTCCTTCCCGCCATCAATGGCGGGGCCTCTCGGAGCAAATGATGAACACCGCATGCGAACGACCGCCGATGTATAGCCCGACGATGCCGCCCGCCGGTCGCTGACATGCGCGTCCTGCCCAATCGAAGCGTCCGCGCGCGCGATGCCTGGCGCGCCGTGCTGAATGCGCGCGCCGAATCGCGACACGCCACGTGCTGCCGCTGCAGGGAATGCGGCTTCGTGGCGTTCCGCGCGCTCGAGCACTGCCCCGTCTGCGGTCAGTGGAACTGGCCGTTCGAGCCGATCAGCCACACGCCGGCCGACGCGCACGCCACGCGCGCGCCGCGATCGTTCCACACATGGTCGTCGCGCGTCGCCCGCGCGCTGCGCAACGCGGCTTTCCAGCGGCCTCGCGCGTCGAGCGCACCGATTCTCAGCATCCTCACGCTCGTGCTGCTGGTCGGCGGCTACGTGACGGTCGACCAGACCTGCAAGGCCGACCCCGTTTGTCGCGGCTCCGGTGCACCGGCTGCTGTCGCGACAGAAGCCGCACTGCCCGCGTCGAATGATCCATTCCTGCCGGTCGTGCCGACGCCCCTCTACCCATTTCATTCGCCTGATGAAACGCAAGTGGCGGCCAATCCGCAACAGGACACCCCAGTCGCCGCCAAACCCGCGCGCAGGATGGCGGTGGCGCAAGCCGCGCCGTCGGTGCGCGCGCCCGACCGCACGCGCAACGGCTCAGTCCGCGTGGCCGACTGGAAAGGCGGCCGCGACACCGCCTATCGCACGCGCGCAATCCGCCGCGTCAGCCTGCACACCGGGCGCGCCCGCCGCGCCGCGGCCAGCAACGCCGAACTCGCGAAGCTCTATCGCGGCCACTGAGCGCGCGGTCCAGGCCCGCGCGCCCGTCGATTCAATTTTCTAAACCGCCCGTCACAAAACCTCGTTTGTGTCGCGACGCACGTATGACGTTCAATGGATCATTCCCCCGCGCCGGCGCGTCTCGCCCGCCGGCCGCTCGCCGATCCACCGAACGGAGTCTGTCGATGAATGCACTGCAGCTCGTGACCCTGGCTGCCATCTGGGGCGCGTCCTTCCTGTTCATGCGCATGGGTGCGCCGGAATTCGGCGTCATCCCGCTGATCGCGCTGCGTGTCGCGATCGCGGCGGTGCTGTTGTCGCCGGTGCTGCGCAACGCGCAGGCGCGGCAGGAATTCCGCGCGCATGTCGTACCGCTGTTCGTCGTCGGCATCGCGAACTCGGCGCTGCCGTTCTGCCTGCTGACGTACGCGGCCCTGTTCGTGACGGCCGGCACCGATTCGATCCTGAATGCGACGACGCCGCTATGGACCGCGATCGTCGCGTACGTGTGGCTGCGCACGCCGCTGACGAAACCGCAGGCAGTCGGCCTCGCGCTGGGCTTCGCCGGCGTCGTCGTGCTCGCCGGCTCGGCGCTCGGCGCCGGCACGCCCGGCGCGCCGGGCGCCATCGCCGCCGCGATGCTCGCGACACTGTCGTACGGGTTCGCCGCGCACTACTCGAAGCGCAAGCTCGCGAACGTGCGGCCGTTCGTATCGGCGTTCGGCAGCCAGTTGTTCGCGGCCGTCGCACTCGTGCCGCTCGCGCTGCCGATGTGGCCGCAGGGCCCCGTGCACGCGTCCGCGTGGATCGCGGTGGTGCTGCTCGGCGCGATCTGCACGGCAGTGGCCTACCTGCTGTATTTCGGGCTGCTCCGCAGCGCGGGCGCGCAATACGCGGCGTCGGTCACGTTCCTGATTCCGGTGTTCGGCGTGGTGTGGGGCGCGATCTTCCTGCACGAGACGATCACCGTGCAGACGCTCGCCGGGTGCGCGATCATCCTGCTCGGCACCGCGCTCGCGACCGGCAAGCTCAAGGGTTTCGCCACGGCCGCGGTGCGCGGGTCACGCCAGTAGATCGGGCGAATCGCGAGCCTCACCGCCGATCTCCCGGGCCAGCCAGTCGCGGAACGCGGCGATCTTCCACTCGTGCCGGCGCGCTTCGCTGCACACGACGTAATAAGACAGTTCGGTCGGCCAGGGCCGCGCGAGCACGCGAACCAGCCGCCCGGCCGCGACTTCGTCGCGCGCGTAGATGTCGCGCACCAGCGCGATGCCCTGGCCGGCGGCCGCGGCCTTGATCAGCAACGCATCCTCGCTGAAGCTCGCGCCGCGCGGCGCACGCGCATCCTCGATGTCCTGCGCGCGCAGCCACAGCACCCAGTCGGCGCGGTCGGCGTCCTGCAGCAGCGGGTACGACAGGCAGTCGGCGGGCGCGTCGATCGGGCGCGCGGGATCGAGCAGCCGCGGGCTGCACACGGGCCACAGTTCCGGCGTCCAGATGCGGAACGACGCGTGCCCGGGATAGCGGCCGAGGCCGTGCCGGATCGCGACGTCGACGTAGTCGCGGCGCAGATCGACCAGTTGCGCGCGCGTCTCGACGGTGATTTCGATTTCGGGGTACGCGGCGTTGAACGAGCCGAGCCGCTGCACGAGCCACGTGTTCGCGAACGACGCGGTGGTCGTCACCGCGAGGCGGACGATGCGCCGGTTCGCGCCGTGCACGTTCGACCACGCGGCCTCGATCTCGTTGAAGCCGCCGGCGAGCTGGTCGAACAGCGCGCGGCCGGTGCCGGTCAGCTCGAGTTCACGGCCGGTGCGCTCGAACAGCCGCACGGCGAGGCGATCCTCGAGATTGCGGACGTGCTGGCTGACGGCGCCCGGCGAAATGCAGAGCAGGTCGGCCGCCTGCTTCATGCTGCCGCAACGCGCCACTTCGACGAACGTGTGCAACGCGGCGAGGGGAAGTGACTTGGCCATCCGGGATCGCCGCCTCACGGCGGTGGAGGGTTCGGGAACGGGCGATGATTATCGCAGCAATCGCGCGCGGCCGGGATCGGGGTTCGCCGCGTTGCCCTGCCCCGCCGTCGCTCCCGCAACGAAAACGGGCGGCCCGTTTCCGGAACCGCCCGCTTCGTGCCGCGCGTGTCGAACGCTAGCGCATCACGCCGCCAGCAACCCGTGCGGGTCGATGACGAATTTGCGCGGCGCGCCGCCGTCGAACTTCTTGTAGCCTTCCGGCGCCTGGTCGAGCGAGATCACTTCGACGTTGACGATCTTCGCGATCGGCAGCCGGTCGAACAGGATCGCCTGCATCAGGTTGCGGTTGTACTTCAGCACCGGCGTCTGGCCCGTGAAGAACGAATGCGACTTCGCCCAGCCGAGGCCGAAGCGGATGCTCAGGCTGCCGTGCTGCGCGGCCTTGTCCTTCGCGCCCGGATCGTCCGTCACGTACAGGCCCGGGATGCCGATCGCGCCGGCCGGGCGCGTGATTTCCATCAGCGAGTTCAGCACCGTCGCGGGTGCTTCCTCCGAATGGCCCGACGAGCCGTGGCCGTGCGCCTCGAAGCCGACGCAGTCGACCGCGCAGTCGATCTCCGGCACGCCGAGAATCTGCTCGATCTGCTCGCCGAGCGACGCGTCCTTCGACAGGTCGACCGTCTCGAATCCCATCGCCCGTGCGTGCGCGAGGCGCTCCGCGTTCATGTCGCCGACGATCGTCACGGCCGCGCCGAGCAGGCGCGCCGATGCGGCCGCCGCCATCCCGACCGGGCCCGCGCCCGCGATGTAGACCGTCGAACCGGGCTTCACGCCGGCGCTGACCGCGCCGTGATAACCGGTCGGCAGAATGTCGGACAGGCAGGTCAGATCGCGGATCTTCGCCATCGCCTGGTCGCGATCCGGGAATTTCAGCAGGTTGAAATCGGCATACGGCACGAGCACGTACTCGGCCTGGCCGCCGATCCAGCCGCCCATGTCGACGTAGCCGTACGCGCCGCCGGCACGCGACGGGTTCACGTTCAGGCATACGCCCGTATGCGTGTCCTTGCACATCGCGCAGCGGCCGCACGCGACGTTGAACGGCACCGACACGAGATCGCCGATCTTCAGCGTCTCGACGTCGCGGCCCACTTCGACCACTTCGCCGGTGATCTCGTGACCGAGCACGAGGCCGACCGGCGCGGTCGTACGGCCGCGCACCATGTGCTGGTCGGAGCCGCAGATGTTCGTGCTGACCACTTTCAGGATCACGCCGTGGCCGATCGCGCGGCCGCTCGGGTCGACCATCTTCGGATAATCGATTTTCTGGACTTCGACCTGGCCCGGTCCAAGATAGACGACACCTCGATTGCTGCTCATCGTATTGTCTCCATGTCTCGTTGGATGGCGCCGCGGCGCGCCGACTCTTGCGGCGCACGCGCAACGTGCTGTTCGAGAGTAGTCCCGGAGGCAGGGGCGCCGATGTCTCAAACGCGACATACGTTTGATCGGCGCCGACATCGATGGCGGAAATACGAAGGTCGGACGAGAAACGACGGGACGCCCCGCAGGCGAGATGCACCGGGGTCGGACCGCCCTTGGCGGCCGGCCCTTGGCGCGACGGCAGGCGCTACCCGCCCTGATTTTCGCGGATGATCGCGGCGGCAGCCGCTTCCGCATCGCTCGCGACGCCGTCGTGCACGCGCGTACCGACGGCCGGCGTCGGCGGCTCGCTGTCGAGTGCGTGGCCATTGCGGTCATGCGTGTCGACCGTCGCGCGCATCGACAGCCCGACGCGCAGCGGATGCGCGGCGAGATCGCGCGGATCGATCGCGATCACGACCGGCACGCGCTGCACGACCTTGATCCAGTTGCCGGCCGCGTTCTGCGACGGCAACATCGAGAACGCGCTGCCCGTGCCCGCCGAGAAGCCCTGCACGCGGCCGCGATAGGCGATGCGCGAGCCGTAGAGATCCGACACGACCTCGACCGGCTGCCCGACGCGCATGTGGCGAATCTGCCCTTCCTTGAAATTCGCCTCGACCCACAGCCGGTCGAGCTGCACGATCGACATCAGCGGCACGCCGGGCCCGACCTGCTGGCCGACCTGCACCGAGCGCTGCCCGATGGTGCCGTCGACGGGCGCGACGATCGTCGTGCGCTTCAGGTTCCGGTACGCGAGCTTGAACTGCGCGGCCGCCTGCACGACGGCCGGGCTTTCGTCGATGGGCAGCTTGCCGCCGAGCGCGCGCGCCGCATCGAGTTGCGCCTGCGCGGCCGCGAGGTTCGCCTGCGCGCCGGCCACGGCCGCACGGGCCCGCGCCAGTTCTTCCGGCGCGACGATCTCGACCGACGCGCCCGAACGCGCGGCGAGCGCGCGCTGCGCCAGCGACAGGTCGGCGCGCCGCGCATTCACGGCCTCGACGTACATCGTGTTCGAAATCCTCGCGTTCGCGACCTGGCGCACGGCCTGTGCGAGCTGCGCCTTCGCCTGCGCGAACGCGACCGACGCCTCGGTGTCGTCGAGCCGCACGAGCGTCTGTCCGGCGCGCACGGCCTGCGTATCGGCGACCACCACGTCGGTCACGGCGCCCGGGATCTGCGCGGCGACCTGCACGATGCTGCCCGCGACGTACGCGTCGTCGGTGTCTTCGTCATAGCGGTCGCTCAACAACCAATATGCGGTCCACGCGATCGCGGCCAGCAGCACGATCGCGAAGAACACGGTGAAGCGCTTGCGGCGCGTCGCGCGGCGTGCATCGATTGCCGGGTCTTTCAGTGCGGCCGGCGGTGCGGCGGAATGAAGGTTGTCGTGGTGCATCAGTCGCTTTGCGTAACGATCAGACGATCGTGCTGGAAGACGGGAATCGCGGGCATCGGCGACGCGCCCCGCGTCGGGATCGCCGAGGCCGTGTGCGCGAGAACGGGCGTGCCGCGAGGCGACGCGTCGGGTTGGGTCGCGCCGATCGTCGACGGGCGCGCCGTGTCGTCGCGCCGTGCGGATTCACGCGCGGGCGCGATCGTCGTGGCGGCCGCCGGCGACATTGCAGTGCTTTCCGCAGGCGAGCCGTTCGACGGGCCGGCCACCGCCGCGCGATTCGCGGCCACGGCAGCCGCCGCCCCGCGCCTGGCCGCCCCGCCGCGCGCTCGATGCACGGGTGGCGTCTGCGCCTGCGCCATCGTTGCGCCCGCATCGAACCCGCCGCCCAGCGCGCCGATCAGCCCCACGCGCAACGTCCGCTGCTTGCCGAGCAACGCGATCATCTGCGCGCGCTCGTCGATCAGCGTGAGATCCGCGACATCGACGTCCTTCTGCATCAGCACGCCGCGTCGATGCCGATCCGCCGCGATCTGCACGATCTTCTGCGCGGCCGCGACCGCGTCCTGCTGCTGTGCGACGAGCGTCTGCGACGTCTGCAGCGACGTGACGAGTTGCGCGACCTGCCCGAGCGCATCGTCGACGGTCTTGTTGTACAGCCCGATCGCGACGTCGGCCTGCGCCACATCGGCGCCGAGCTTCGCCTTCAGCCGGCCGCGATCGAAGATCGGCAGCGAAATCGCCGGGCCGACGGAGCCGGCGAGCGAATCGCGAGAGAACAGCGACGCGGGCGTCAACGCGAACACGCCGCCGAGCGCGACGAGGTTCACGTCCGGGTAGAACTGCGCGCGCGTCGAGTCGGCATTCGCGAACGCGGCTTCGACCCGCAGCCGCGCGGCGACGATGTCGGGCCGACGGCCAAGAAGATCGGCCGGCAGCCGGGCGGGCACCGCGCCGCCCGCGAACGCGCCGACGCGCGGCCGCTGCAGCGCGAGCCCGCGCTCCGGGCCGCGGCCCGACAGCACGCCGAGTTGCAGTTGCGCGAGCTTGATCTGCTCGTCGTTCAGCGCGATCTGTTCGAGCAGGCGGCTGCGCTTGATCGACGCATCGCTCGCGTCGTACGCGTTGTCGAGGCCGCGCGCGGTGCGCTCGCGCAGCACGGCCGTCACGCGCTGGCTGATCTTCAGTTTCTGCTGCAACAGGTCGCGTACCGCGTACGCCTGGTCGAGCTGGCAATACACGGTGACGATCGCGACGGCGAGCGTCAGCCGGACCTGCTCGGCCTCCACGCCGGCCGCGTCGCGCAACGACATCAGGCTCTTGGTCGCGGCGCGGTTCTTGCCCCACAGGTCGAGCTGGTAGTTCAGACCGACGAAGATCGACGACGGCGACACGTTCGGATCGCCGAAAATCTGCACCGGCACGCGATAGCCGCCGGCCGTGACGTCGGCGATGTCGCCGGGCTTCGGCATCCGTGCGCGGCTGATCGTCGCGCCGGCCGTGCCCGTCAGACCGGTCAGCGAATCGAACTGTTGAAGCTGCGCCTGCACGATCCGCAGGCGCGCCTGCGCGACCTGCACATCGGGGCTGTTCCGCGACGCCTCGGCGACCAGGTCGTCGAGTTGCGGATCCTGGAGCTGCTTCACCCAGTCGGGCGCCGGCCACGCGCCGTTCGCGCCCGGGCCGACGGTATGCGCGAGCGCATCGTCGGCCGGCGCGCGCAGCGACAGCTCCGGCAGGAAACCCGACGGCACGCATCCGCCCAGTGCGAGCATTGCCGCGGCCGCCGCGATCAACCAGCCGCCCTTGACGCCACGCGCTGAACCCGCCGCTTGTTTCATCCGCCGCATCGTCACCCCTGTCGAATGCTCTGCGTGCGCGCGGCCAGACGCGGCCGCGTGCGCTCGAGCGGGCCGAGCCGGCCGAACAGGCCATCCGCGACGCCGAACAGGATGCCGGCCAGCTTCGCGCGCTTGTCGCGCTCGACGAGCGCGATCTGCACGATCTGCCACACGGTCAGCAGGTTCGGCACGAGCGCCACCGGAAAGCGCAGCCCGTACTGCATGCCGAGCTGCACCGCATTGCGCGCGCTGTAGTAGCGCCGCTGCCACGAATGATTCATCGAGGTCATTTCAAAAGGGCCGATCGCATGCCGCCGTTTCGCGCCGATCCGGTGCGGCAGCACCAGCGACGGCACGACATAGAGCGGCACGTTGCGCGACAGTGCGCGGAAACTGTATTCGGTGTCGACGTGATCGATGAACAGCGTCTCGTCGAAACGGCCGAGCACGTCGAACGCTTCGCGCGACACGACGCAGCCCGACGAGATCAGGAAGGCGCAGCGCTGCATCGGCGTGCCCGGTTCGATGCGCAGGCGGCGCAAGCCGATGCCGTTCGTCGCGAGTTCGGGCAGGAAGGTGCGCGCGTTCTCGTCGAAGATGCGCGGGCCTGCGAGGAACGCGTGCCCCGCGCGTCCCGCGCAGACCTCGCGCATCGTCGGGAAATACGCGGCCGGCACCGACGAATCCTGGTCGAACAGCGCGACCGCGTCGACGCGGTCGCGAAACAGCGCCGCGAGCCCCGCGTTGTACGCGCCCGCGATACCGCCGCGATTGCCGTGATGCAGCAACACGATGCCTTCGCGCGCGCACAGCGCGCGGGCCCGCTCATCGGGCTGCGGCGTGTTGTCGACGACGAGCAGCGCGTCGCACGCGTGCCGCCATCCGCGCAGCGCGTCGAGCTGCGCGTCGCTCGGGTGATACAGGATCACGAGTGCGCCGAGTGTCGTCATGGTCCGCTCCTCAATGCCCGAACGATGCTGCCGCGCCGCGCCTGGGCCGCGTCAGCCACATCATCGCCGCGAGCGCGAGACACGTCATGCTCGCCATCCAGAACATGTCGTTGGTCGCCATCATGTAGGCCTGCTGCATCACGACCTGATGCAGCGTCGTCAGTTCGCGCACGCCGTCCACGCCCATCGCGTTCAGCGCGTGCACGAAGCGTTGCGTGTTCGTCGATGCATGCGTGACCGATTGCGACACGACGTCGTAGTGATAGGTTGCGCGGTTATCCCACAGCGTCACGCTCATCGCGGTGCCGAATGCGGCCGACAGCGTGCGCAGGAAATTCGACAGGCTCGACGCGGCAGCGAGCCGGTCGTCCGGAATGCGCGACAGCGTCGCGGCAGTCAGCGGAATGAAGAAGCACGGCAGCCCGATCCCCTGGATCAGCCCCGGCGCGGCGATCTGCGCGAACGTCATCTTCAGCGTGAAATGCGCGTCCCATGCGAGCACGGCCGCGAAGACGAGGAAGCCGAACGTCGCGAGCACGCGCGCGTCGAAGCGGTGCGCATGCAGCCCGACGAGGATCGAGAACACGAGCGCGAGCACGCCGAGCGACGCGGTCGCGAGCCCCGCATGAAACGCGTTGTAGCCCATCACGGCCTGCATCCACAGCGGAAACACGACGCCGACCACGGAGAAGCTCATCATCCCGAGCGAGATGATCAGCACGCAGAACGAGAACGTGCGGTCGCGAAACAGGCTCAGATCGACCACGGGATGCGCTTCGCCCGCTTCCCAGATCAGCAGCGACACGATCGCGAGTGCCGCGACCACCGCGAGCGTGACGATCAGCGGCGAATCGAACCAGCCGCGGTCGTGGCCGAGATCGAGCATCGCCTGGAGCGAGCCGACGCCAATCACGAGCAGCACGATGCCCGGCACGTCGATCGGGCCGGCCGCGCCGCGCTGCGCGTCGGGGCGCAGCATCGCGGTGCACACCGCGAACGAGAACAGCCCGATCGGCAAATTGATCAGGAAGATCCACGGCCACGAGAAGTTGTCGACGATCCAGCCGCCGACCACCGGCCCGAAGATCGGCGCGAGCAGCACCGTCATCGCCCACAGCGCGAGTGCGATCGTGCGTTTGTCGGGCGGAAAGGTGCGCAGCAGGATCGTCTGCGACAGCGGCACCATCGGCCCCGAACACAATCCCTGCAGCGCACGGCAGATCACGAGCACGTGCAGGTCGCGCGCGAGCCCGCACAGCAGCGACGTCAGCGTAAACAGCAGCACCGCGCCGACGAACAGCCGCAGCTCGCCGACGCGCCGTGCGAGCCAGCCGGTCAGCGGCACCGCGATCGCGGCCGCGACCGAATAGGAACTGATCACCCACGTGCCCTGGCTGTTCGATACGCCGAGGCTGCCGGAGATCGCCGGCACCGCGACGTTCGTCACGGTCGAGTCCAGCACTTCGATGAAGGTCGCGAGCGACAGCGCGAACGTCAGCAGCGCGAGCCGGATGCCGCGTACCGGCTGCGCGGCCGGCACGGGCGCCGGCACGTCGAACGCGGACGGCGCGACGGGCCCGTCGTGAAGCGGCGATGCGGTGCTCATGCGCCGGCCACCGCGACATCGGCCCGCGCGGCCGTCCGCCCGCGCCTGGGCATGAATCGTTCGATGAAATCGGCGGCCGCGCCGCAGCCGTCCGGCGCGGCCGCGAGCAGCGCGCGCGTACGCTGCGCATGTAGCGCGAACGCGGGTTCGTCGAGCGCGCGCGCGAGCGCCGCCCCGAGCCGCACGCCGTCGAGCGGGCCGTCGACCCGCACGCCGCAGCCGTTCGCGACGACGCGTTGCGCGTTGTCGAACTGGTCGTGCGCGAACGGCGTGACGACCTGCACGATGCCGGCTTCGCACGCGAGCGCCGCCGTGCCGATTCCGCCGTGATGCACGAGCGCACGGCAACGCGGCAGCAGCGTGCGCATCGGCACGAAACGGCGCATGAGCAGCCGGTCGCCGTCCTGCGCCGCGTCGTGCGGCGTCAGCAGGATCCCGCGCGCGCCGGTCGCGCGCAGCGCGTCCGCCGCCGCGCGCGCATAGGCCGCGTGATCGATGAGCGTCGAACCGGCCGTGAACACGACCGGGGGCTCGCCGGCCGCGAGAAACGCATCGAGTGCCACATCGTCGTCGGGTGTCGCGATATCGTTGAACAACGGAAAACCGCTTTGCAGATGGTTCGACGGCCAGTCGGGCTGCGGCGGCGCGAACCAGCGGGGAAACAGGCACAGCACGCCGTCGGTCGAATGCAGCCAGCGGCCGAGCACGCGCCGCGCGGGCGCGAGCCCGAGCTCGCGGCGCACCGCGTCGAGCGCCGGACCGCACACGCGGTCGAGCACCTGCCGCTCGATCAGCGTCATCAGCGCCGACTTCACCGGCAACGGCCAGCGGGCGGGAATCGTCAGGCGCGGGTGGGTCGGCGGCGCATGCGCGGACAGCAGCGTCGACGGCGACACCTGCACCGACACGTACGGCGTGCCGTGCAGTTCCTGCATGAAGCGCGCGGAAAATGCCCACAGCGTGCCGACCAGCACCGTGTCGGCATCGGCCAGCGCGCGCAGCGCGTCGTAATGCGGGCGCAGCGTCGGCGCGATCACCTGCCACAGCGTGCGGAACGACGTGCGCGGATCCCACAGCGCCGGATTCGCCATCGCCGCGTCGTAGTCGGCCGCGGTGCCGACCGGCACGAACGCGAACCCGCAGCGGCGCACGGCCGCCTCGAACGGCGCGTGCGTGCAGAACACGACCTCGTGACCGCGCGCCGCGAGCGTGCGCGCGATACCGAGCATCGGATGCACGTCGCCCGCCGAACCGATCGCGGTCACGATCATCTTCGCCATCGCGCGCCTCGCGGAGGTCAGTAAAAGCCGGGGATCAGCGCCGCCACTTCGCGGCGATACTGCGCATAGGCCGGCCCGAAGTATCCGGTCAGCCAGTTCTCCTCGACGCGCACCTTGTACGCGAGCGACGCGAACACGAGCAGCACGCCGATCGCGCCGCGCCATTCGCCGCCGATCAGTGCGGCGCCGACCAGCGCGATCAGGCAGCCGGTGTAGATCGGGTGACGCACGAGCGCATACGGCCCCGTGCGCACGAGTTCGTGATCTTCCTTCAGCGTGACCGATACGCTCCAGTTCGTGCCCAGATGCAGCCGCGCCCACACCGAGAACAGCAGGCCGGCCACCAGCACCGCGAGCCCGCACTGTGCCTGCAGCCCGAAGCGCTGCCAGTCGGGCGCGAGCGCCTGCCACGACGGATCGGGCAGGATGATCAGCGCGCCGCCGACGATCAGCGGAATCGACTGCAGCGTGCGCGAGCGCGACGCTTCCTTGCGCACGGTCGTCTTGACGCCCTGCGACGTGGCGATCCAGTACGCGAGCCACGCGGCCCACGGAACGACGATGGCGATGGTCTGAACGATATTCACGGCTGGCCTGCCTCGTTGGGATGGGAATTCGGATGCGCGGGACGAGCCCGATGCACGACGGACGACGTCACGACGACAACGCGTGTATCGGCGCGGGCATGCACGCGTGCGCGGCGGCACGTGCGATGCCGCTCGCGCCGGACGCTTCGCCGCAGAAAAAATCGAGCAGCGCGGTACGGGTGTATTCGCGCTGCGCACGGCCTTCGATGTCGAGGAAATGGCCGGCGTCCGGCACCGTCGCGAATCGCGCACGCGCCACGTGCGCGCCGAGCTGACGCACGTCGGCCGGCGTCGTGTATTCGTCGCGCTCGCCGTTCAGGAACAGCAGCTCGCAGCCGATGTTCGAGAACTCGCTGAAGTAGCGCTCGGGCTGCAACGACAGGATCTGGTCGACGTGGAACGCGACCTGGTCCTGCTCGTCGCGCGGCAGGCGCGTGAGATACCGGTAGTTGTACAGCTTCATGATGCGCGGCAGATAGCGGCCGACGGTGTCGTTCAGCAACTGCGCGGCCTTCAGGTTCTCGCCGGCCGCGATGTGGTCGCGGGCGCGCGTCACGTAGTCGACCATTGCATCGTTCAGGAACGGCGAGAACGAACAGATCGCCGCGCGCCGCACGCTCGGGCAACCGCGCGCGAGCGCGAACAGCGACGCGACGCCGCCCCACGACACCGACACGAGGAACGCCGGCGCGAAGCGCTCGACCAGGTACTGGAGGATCGCGGCTTCGTCGTCCTTGGTCAGGATGAAGCAGCCGGGGTTGTGCTGGCGCGACTGCCCCGCATACGGCAGGTCGAAGCAGATCGTGTTCATCCGCTCGCCGAGATACTGGACGGTCTGGCCGAACGACGCGGTCGTCGCGAGCGCGCCGTTGACGAGCATCGCCGTGTCGAAGGCCGGATCGAACACGTTCCGTTCGACGTAGACCTTCAGACCATTCGGCAGCGGGACCACGTGTTTTTCGGTCGGCATCGTCGTTCTCCGGTGGATGCGGCGTCTCGACGTCGCGGCATGCTGCAAGTGCGCAATGGCTGGCGCCGACCCGGTGCGCTGTCGGTCGACGCGCGCATTGCCGACGCACCGCGGCAATGGCCGGCGGTGCCATTCATTCCTCGTGGTGCGGCGCCATACTAATACGGTCGATATTACTTACTCAAGTCATTCCAAAAATCCCTCTACTCGAGCCGGAAATACGCCAAATTCAAATTTATTTATTGATTTCTATGGTATGCGGAATCTCGAAAAAGAGCGTGGCAATCGTTTGCGAGCAACCTGATTCAGTGTTGAAAAATCACACATTCTTATTTATATTCAATGGTTTATATGGTTTAAATCGGCTGATTGAAACGGTTTTTACAAAACTATCCATCTTCACGATCCGGCTTAACAATTTCACATCGTGAATAATATTGCAGATTTCGACACTCTTTCGATTTGTAATGAAATCAGTTATAGAAACAGCCCTCCTCATTGCGTCGGATTTCCACGAACCGTTTTAAACAGATTTAAACTTATTTAACCTTCTTTCAATTCGTTTTTCCGCACTTGCACATGGGCTCCAGGGTGTGATGAACGCTTCCGTTTGGAACGCAGCCTATTGTCCGACCCCGATTTTTTGTTGATTGATCGTTCAATAAAAAACCGCTAAGCTCTCGACTTCCATGGACGGCCCGACCGGGCGAAGGGAGTCACGATGCCGAAAGTCGGAATGCGGGAGATACGCCGCGCGCAGTTGATCGACGCCACGTTGCGCTCGATCGACGAAGCGGGCCTGCCCGGCACGACGCTCGCATCGGTCGCGCAACGCGCGAACATCTCGACGGGCATCGTCAGCCATTACTTCGGCGACAAGGACGGCCTGCTCGAAGCGACGATGCGGCACGTGCTGCGCGACCTGTGGGCGGCCACCACGCGCCGCCGCGTCGCCGCACGCAAGGATCCGCGTTCGCGGCTGCGCGCGGTCGTCGCCGCGAACTTCGACGTCACGCAGGTCAGCGCGCCCGTGATGAAGACGTGGCTCGCGTTCTGGTCGCAGAGCATGCACGACCCGATGCTCAAGCGCCTGCAGCACGTCAATACGCGGCGCCTCCATTCGAACCTGTGCGCCGAGTTCGCGAAGGCATTGCCGCGCACCCAGGCGCGCGAAGCCGCCAGCGGCCTCGCCGCGCTGATCGACGGCCTGTGGCTGCGCGGCGCGCTCGCCGGCGGCCCGATCGACACCCGAGCCGCGTTGAAGCTCGCCCACGATTACATCGACCTGCTGCTCGCGTCCGACTGACGCGTCACGCAGTCGCCCTCAAGGAGATCCTCATGTCCGTATTCGGTTTGCAGCGCCTCTACATCGGCGGCGGTTACGTCGACGCCACGAGCGGCAAGACTTTCGACACCTTCGATCCGGCCACCGGCGAACTGCTCGCGCAGGTGCAGCAGGCGAGCGCGGCCGACGTCGACCGCGCGGTTGCGTCCGCGCGGGAAGGCCAGCGCGAATGGGCGGCGATGACCGCGATGCAGCGCTCGCGCATCCTGCGCCGCGCGGTCGACCTGCTGCGCGAGCGCAACGACGAACTCGCGGCCATCGAGACGCGCGACACCGGCAAGCCGATCGGCGAGACGCTCGCGGTCGACATCGTCACCGGCGCGGACGTGATCGAGTACTACGCGGGCCTCGCGACCGCGATCGAAGGGCTGCAGGTACCGCTGCGCGCCGAGTCGTTCGTGTACACACGCCGTGAGCCGCTCGGCGTGTGCGCGGGCATCGGCGCATGGAATTATCCAATCCAGATCGCCTGCTGGAAAACGGCACCCGCGCTCGCGGCCGGCAACGCGATGGTGTTCAAGCCGAGCGAAGTCACGCCGCTCACCGCGCTGAAGCTCGCGGAAATCTATACGGAAGCCGGCGTGCCGGCCGGCGTGTTCAACGTCGTGCAGGGCGACGGCTCGGTCGGCGCGCTGCTCACCGGCCACCCGGACATCGCGAAGGTGTCGTTCACCGGCGGCGTCGAAACCGGCAAGAAGGTGATGTCGCTGGCCGGCGCATCGTCGCTGAAGGAAGTGACGATGGAACTCGGCGGCAAGTCGCCGCTGATCGTGTTCGACGATGCAGACCTCGACCGCGCGGCCGACATCGCGGTGACCGCCAACTTCTTCAGCTCGGGCCAGGTCTGCACCAACGGGACGCGCGTGTTCGTCCACCGCTCGATCAAGGACGCGTTCACGACGAAGGTGCTCGAACGCGTGAAGCGCATTCGCGTGGGCAAACCGACCGATGCCGACACCAACTTCGGCCCGCTCGTGTCGGCCGCGCAGCTCGACAAGGTGCTCGGCTTCATCGAAAGCGGCAAGGCCGAGGGCGCGAAGCTGCTCGCGGGCGGCACGCGCCTGACCGACGGCCACTTCGGCAGCGGCCAGTACGTCGCGCCGACCGTGTTCGGCGATTGCCGCGACGACATGAAGATCGTGCGCGAGGAAATCTTCGGGCCGGTGATGAGCATCCTCGATTTCGAATCGGAGGACGAAGTGATCGCCCGCGCGAACGACACGCACTACGGGCTCGCGGCCGGCGTCGTGACCGAGAACCTGTCGCGCGCGCACCGCACGATCCATCGCCTCGAAGCCGGCATCTGCTGGATCAACACGTGGGGCGAATCGCCGGCCGAAATGCCGGTTGGCGGATACAAGCAATCCGGTGTCGGGCGCGAGAACGGCATCACGACGCTCGAGCACTACACTCGAATCAAGTCGGTGCAGGTCGAGCTCGGCCGCTACAACCCGGTGTTTTAAGGAGATTGACCGTCATGACGACACGCGAATACGACTACATCATCTGCGGCGCGGGTTCCGCGGGCAACGTGCTCGCCACGCGGCTGACGGAAGATCCGGACGTCACGGTGCTGCTGCTCGAGGCGGGCGGCCCCGACTACCGCTTCGACTTCCGCACGCAGATGCCTGCCGCCCTCGCCTATCCGCTGCAGGGCCGCCGTTACAACTGGGCGTACGAGACCGACCCCGAGCCGCACATGGACAACCGCCGGATGGAGTGCGGCCGCGGCAAGGGGCTCGGCGGCTCGTCGCTGATCAACGGGATGTGCTACATCCGCGGCAACGCGCTCGACTACGACAACTGGTCGACGCACAAGGGCCTCGAGAACTGGACGTATCTCGACTGCCTGCCGTACTTCAAGAAAGCCGAGACGCGCGACGTCGGCCCGAACGACTATCACGGCGGTAGCGGCCCCGTGTCGGTCACCACCAGCAAGCCGGGCGTGAACCCGCTGTTCGAGGCGATGGTCGATGCGGGCGTGCAGGCCGGCTATCCGCGCACGGACGACCTGAACGGTTATCAGCAGGAAGGCTTCGGCCCGATGGACCGTACCGTCACGCCGAAGGGCCGCCGCGCGAGCACCGCGCGTGGCTATCTCGACCAGGCGAAGGTGCGGTCGAACCTCGAGATCGTCACGCACGCGCTCGCCGACCGCATCCTGTTCGACGGCAAGCGCGCGTCGGGCGTCACCTACCTGCGCGGCAGCGAGCGCGCGACCGCGCACGCACGCCGCGAAGTGCTCGTGTGCAGCGGCGCGATCGCGTCGCCGCAACTGCTGCAGCGCTCGGGCGTCGGCCCCGGCGCGTGGCTGAAGGAACTCGACATTCCCGTCGTGCTCGACCTGCCCGGCGTCGGCCAGAATCTTCAGGATCACCTGGAGATGTACATCCAGTACGAGTGCAAGGAGCCGGTCTCGCTGTATCCGGCGCTCAAGTGGTGGAACCAGCCGAAGATCGGCCTCGAATGGGTGCTGAACGGCACCGGCCTCGGCGCAAGCAATCACTTCGAGGCGGGCGGCTTCATCCGCACGCGCGACGACGACCTGTGGCCGAACATCCAGTATCACTTCCTGCCGGTGGCGATCAACTACAACGGCTCGAACGCGATCGAGATGCACGGCTTCCAGGCGCACGTCGGCTCGATGCGTTCGCCGAGCCGCGGCCGCGTGAAGCTGCGCTCGCGCGACCCGAACGACCATCCGAGCATCCTGTTCAACTACATGGCCGAAGCGCTCGACTGGCGCGAGTTCCGCGACGCGATCCGTGCGACGCGCGAAATCATGCGGCAGCCGGCGCTCGATCGCTATCGCGGCCGCGAGCTGAATCCGGGCGCCGACTGCAAGAGCGACAAGGAGCTCGACGCGTTCGTGCGTGCTCGCGCGGAAACGGCGTTCCATCCGTCGTGCTCGTGCAAGATGGGTTACGACGACATGGCGGTGGTCGATGAAGAAGGCCGCGTGCACGGGCTCGACGGGCTGCGCGTCGTCGATGCGTCGATCATGCCGATCATCACGACCGGCAACCTGAACGCGCCGACGATCATGATCGCCGAGAAGATCGCCGACAAGATCCGCGGCCGCACGCCGCTCGCACGTGTCGACGTGCCGTACTTCGTCGCGAACGGCGCATTGGCGCGCAATGTCGCGAAGGCCGCGCGGCAACCCGAGACGGTCTGATCGATCCGGCGCCCGCGACGGGCGCCGCGATACTCCCCTCGCGGCTCGCGGCGTTCTCGCCACGAGCCGCGTTTTCATTGCGCCTTCCCGCCTGCGCTGCGTGGCCGGGTTGCCGAAACGCCGCGCGTCCGCATCCGCTTGGCGCGAACGATCGGGTTCCACCGCGACGTCAGGCTCATCGCATCGCGCAGGCGGTCGAATGCGACATCCTCTTCCGGCCCGAAACGGCTGACCGCCGGCCGTGCGAGCACGTCGCCGAGCCACGTCTGCCATGTATCGCCATGAAAGCGACGGGCGATTTCCTGCACCACATCCGGTGCTGCAATCACGATGCCCGCCAGAAGGTAATACGCCCAGAAGCTGCCTGCACCGACGAGTTGATCGAGCCGGCAAACGGCGAGTGAAGCAAGCAGCCCGTCCACCGACGCGAGATCGGCGCGATGCTTTCGGATCGCCCGCGCGACGAGGTTGTGCTGGCCGCCGTATGCGTGAACGGAAGCACCGTTGCCGGCCGCGAGCTCGGCCGAGAACATCGCGAGCGCGGCCATCTCGTCGATCCGTGATGCGTCGTCACGCGGGCCGCACACGCGCAGCACGACCGCGTCGATGATGGCGCCGGGACGGGCCGGCGTTTCCCCACTCGTTGCCGTGACGGCGGTCAGTCTTTCTCTCAGGTTCTTCGCAGGCGGCGTCTCGCGCTGCCCGTCATGTTCGTTCGCGATGCGTGTGCCCGCGTCGCCGCCGCTGCATTCGACACCGCCGGCAATCCGCCCGAGCGCGGCCAAGCCGACATCGGGATCATCGAATGCGCACGCATCGATCACGCCGTGTGCGGCGTCGAACACCGCGCGCGAGCCAGGGCAGCAACGTTCGGCTTCGGTAAGCTGCCGCGCGGAAGGCACATGCGAGCATGCGCCGCGCGGATCGACCGGGTCGCATGCGCAGCCGCCGCCGTCCGTTGCGATCCACGGTGCGAGCCGGTGAAGGGCCGCTGCCGCTTCGCGGGACAGGCGTGCGCCCGCACGCACGCGTATCGAATGTGAAGCGGCGATTGTCGTGTCGCCGGCATCTACCGCCGCCGTCGCACAGACGGCAGCGTCGAGATGTTCGATCAGGTACTGCAGCCACGCGGCCGTGCGCAGCCGATCAGGCGTCGCGCCGCTGGCATCGCCATACTTTTCTGGATCGGTAAGCATGGGTCGTCCGCGAGTATTCTGGCCAATCGGAATGGCGTTGTTTCAGTCGAATCGGGTGGCGCGGTATGCCGCGCCGGCCCTGCAAGGCCACGCACGTCGGATCGCGACATGTGCGGCCAGCCCGCCGTCGCGCCGATACGCGCGACAAAACGAATGCATCGAGGAAGCGAACGCCCGCCGCACATACCGCACGGCCCTCGCACACGGCGGGCGCCCCGCTTCGATCCGCGACGCTTACTGCACGTGGAACTTCGGCGACGTGCCGATCGTGCCGCTGACCGTACAGTCCGGCGTCAGCACCGCGTTGTTGAACGTCAGCGATGAGTTGGGATCGCTCCACGTCGTCACGACCTTGCTCGGCCCGCAGGTGCCGAGCAGCGAAACGGTGACCTTCGCGTTGTTGATCGACAGTTGCGTCGTGCTGTCGGCCTGGCCCGTCCACGGCGACCCGCTGCTCGCGCTACCGCTGATCAGGCCGCACGTGGCGCCGCCCGCGAACGTCGTCGACGTGATGTTGACGATGCCGGTCGCGGTGATCGTGCCGTTGAACGTCGCGGTACAACTCGCGTTGATCGACCCCTTGGCCAGGACCGTGATCCCCGTCGCGGAGAACGGCTCCCCGCTCGGGTTCATCGGCTGCCCGTCGGCGCGCGAAACGGTGACTGCGAAAGCAGGCGCGGCCGAAACCGCGGTGAAAGCCACTGCAGCAACAAGCGATACGATTTTGCGAATGCTCATTTGAACTGCCCCTCTCTTCACAAATGGCGGCACGCCGCCAGGAACGCGACCGTCCGGCCGGAACGATCCGGCCAGTCGGTCGCAGGAAGCCGCCGGCACACGTCATGCGCGCCGGTCGGCTCAGAACTTGTAGGAGATCCCGACGAACGTGATCAGCGGGTCGGCCTTCAGCCGCGTGCGCGTGGTCGCGAGCGTCGACCCGTCGGCTGCCTTGATCACCAGCGACGAGTAGGTCTTCAGCGGCATGTATGTCAGCGTCGCCGTCAGCCCCCAGTGCTTGTTGATCGCGTAGCTCGCGCCGACGTTGTAGACCGGCGTAAACGACGACGACGCCTTGCCCTCCACCGACGTCGCCCCCGGCTTGCCGGCGCCGGCGGCGAGCACGCTGCCGAGGTTCTCGTTGATGTCCTTCGCGAAGTTGCCGTTCAGCTCGATGTTGCTGAACCAGCTGTAAGCCACGCCGATCCCGACGAACGGGCGAAACCGCGCGGTCGACGAGTTGAAGTAGTACTGCAGAATGATCGTCGGACTCCACTGCCGCGCGTTCTTCACGGCCGGCTGGTTCGCCGACTTGTCCATGTTGACGTCGCCGAGCGCACCGGCCGGCCCGGGCGGCCGGATCACGCCGTGGCCCGTCAGCGTGAACTCGGGCGGAATCCCGAGCACCGACGTGACCGCGATGTGGTCGGTGAAGAAGTGCGTAAGCGTGAGGCCGACCGTATCGGCATTGTTGACCGTCAGGCTCGTGCCCGGCGACGTGAACGACCCGGGCAGGCGCAGCGGCCCGTTGATCGGCATGCCTGCGAGATTCGTCGTCAGCCCGTTGGTCGAATCCTGCGGCATGATGTGCAGCCATCCGAGCGTCGCGACGTTGTCGCCCGCCTGCTGGGCCGATGCGAGCGTCGACACGCCTGCGACGACACCCGCGATGATCAGCTTCTTCATGAAGTCTCCCCCTCATTCTGTCCGGGCGCCGCGCATCTGCGCGCGGCGCCGCCGTGTCTCCATCCACGCGCGGTCACTGCACGAACGCACCGACCGTGAAGTACGGATTGCTCGTATCGGTCATGTCGAGGAACCCGAACACGCCGCCGGTGAACACGAACTTGCCGGTCGCCGGCCCCGACGCCGCATCCGCATGCACGGTCGTGACGACGCCCGGCACCTTTTGCGTGTAGTCGAGGTTCAGCGCGCGCGCGAGCGCGGCCTGCGACGCGTTGAACGGATCGAGCAGCGTGGCCTGCGCGCCGATCAGCGCGGTCGCGCGGTAGTTGAACGCGCTGTCGACGCCCGTGTACTCGCCGTTCTGCGAGCCCTGCGCGATCGCTGCTTGCGGACTCAGGATCGAAATACCCGATTCGTCGTCCGCGCTCGGCGGCCCTTGCGTGAGGTCCGCGTTCGCGGCGCCGGTGCGGATGAAGATCGGCACGAGCTGGTTGCGCAGCTTGCCGACGATCAGGATTCCCTTGCCGGCCTTCGCCGGATCGAGCGCGGCGAGCGTCGGCGGAATCTGCGGCTGGTAGTTGAGCGACTGGAATGCCGGCGCATCCGGGCGCAGCGTGAACGGCTGGTTCACGGTTGCGCTCGATGCAAGCGGCTGCCCGCCGTTCTTCTTGCCGAAGTTGTCGGTCTCGACGTAGCTGCCGTCCGCGTTGATCGTCACCTTCTGGTCGAGCGCCACCGGCTGGAAGTTCTGCGACGGCACCTGGTGATAGCCGAGCTGGTTGTACGTGCCGGCGATTTTCGTCAGGTCGGTTTCCAGCGACGAGAAGCTGATGAACGGGTAGTACGGGAACGTCGTCTTCGGGATCTTGCCGACGCCGATCACGCCGTCGAACTGGATCGTCGCTCCGGGAATCGCGCCGCCCAGCACGCCTTCGCCGAGGAACAGCCGCGCGGGCCGGCTCGGGTCGAGGCTCGCGTTCTGCATCCGGAACGTGCACTGGTTCAGCTTCACCGTCGGCAGCCCCGTTTCGTCCGCCAGCGTGCCGTCGACCACGTTCGCGGGAGCTGTGTCGCGGGTCGGCTGCACGGTACCCGTGGCGGTCGGCACCGGCGACGCGAGGTAGGTCATCCGGTACGTCATCTTCGTCGTGTCGAGCTGCACTTTCACGAGCTCGCCCGACCCGGAGCCGCCGATGAACACCGTGTTGTAGTCGATCGTCTGCGGGCACAGCCGGGCCACCGGCGCGGGCGGCGGGTCGCCGTCGCCGCCGCATGCGGCGAGCACGGGCGCGAGCGACGCCGCGGCCATCCATTTCTTCACATTCATAGGAATCCTCTTGAATATCGATTCGCCGGCGGCGACGCATGCGCCGCCGGTGTTCCGTGTTCAGTACGTCGTTACTGGACGAACGCGCCGACCGTGAAGAACGGGTTGACCTTGTTGTTGTTGACGACCATCGCGTAGACGTTGCCGGCCGTCACGAGCCAGCCCGTGTCGCCTTTGCTGAAGATCGCCACGTTGCCGGTCGCGCCCTTCGCGTTGAAGTCCTGCGTGGCGGACACCTTGATCTTGCCGGGCGTGGCCTGCGTATAGTCGAGCGCAAACTGCGAGGTCACCGACGACGTCTGTGGGTCGATGAATGCCGCGGTATTGCCCTGGAACAGCGTCGACGTGTAGTTGGCGGCGAGCGTCGATACCGCGGTGCCGTCGTTGCAGCTGCCTGCCTGCGCCAGGAAGAAGGTGCCGTCGAAGCTGCCGGGCAGATCCGGATGCGGCACGTTGTTGTTGAAGCTCGGGCCCGAAGTCGCGATCGCGAACGTCGCGGTGCTGGGTGCCACGACACCGCACGCGGATGCGCTCGTTGCGCCGATGAAGCCGCCTTTCAGAGAATTTGCCGCGACGGCGGCGGTCCGGGAAAGCATCGAGATCCCCACTTCGGCATCGGCAACCGACGCGAGCAGGTCACTCGCATCGATATGCGTGTAGCCCACACGAATCACGACCGGGACCAGCACGCCGTTCAGCTTGCCGACGATCATGATGCCCTTCGCCTGGCTGGGCGCCGCAATCACGATCGCCGAGCCCTGCCCCGCGAACGGATACACGACCGTGCCGAACTGGTTCGCCACCGCGTTGCTCACGAACACGTTGTCGGCCGACCCATCCGCATTCTTGCGCAACGCCCACGGCGCCCCGGTTGTCTGGCACGAGTAGTCGCTGCCTGCCGTGATGGTGCACGAGCCGTCGGCATTGAACGTCTGGTTCCAGTTGACGACATCGGGTTGCCACCCGACCGCCCCCGTGCTGCTCTGCGCGTTGCCGCCGACGGGCGACAGATGGATACCGAGTTCGTTGTAGTTGCCCGCGACCTTCGTGAAGTCGGTTTCCGTGTCGGTAAAGCCAATGAACGGATAGAAATCGAAGGTACGCGACGGCACCACGCCGAGCACGACGCCCGGGAACGGCTCGAGGCCGGCGAACGCAATCGTCGCCCCCGGAATCCCGCCGCCGACAACCCCGTTGCCGACGAACAGCATCGGCGGATCGGTGCGCTTGATCGTCACCGAATACGCGCCGTCGCTCGTCGCGCCGCTGTCGAGCACGAACGCGCAGCGGTTCTGCTCGGCGGTCGGAAGATTGGTCGGATGATGGAACGCGCCGCTGATCGTCAGGCCCGCGCGCGTATTGTTGACTTGCCCCGCCGAGGTCGGCACCGACGATTCGATGAACTGCATTTGATAGGTAAGCTTCGTCGTGTCGAATTTCACCTTCACGTATTCGCCGCTACCCGCACCGCCGGTGTAGGTTGTCGTGTAGTCGAGCGAATCCGGACACAGCTTCGTCACCACCGGCGGCGTCGTTTCCGCGCCGCTCGGCCCGCATGCGCTGCCCGAGCACTGCGGCACGTTGATCGGCCCCGGATCGTCGCCGCCGCCGCAACCGGCGACGAGCAACGGCAGCGCCAGCACCGCGCACGACAGGATCGCTTTCCGCCATTCAGGAATGCAAATCATCAACCCCTCCTTTTCAGGTACGACAAGTCTCGTCCGGCCAGGCTGCATGGCCCGCCGGTTGGTATCGCGCCGGCGCACGAAGGCGCGGCGCATGACGATGCACGCAAGACGGCCGCGATGCCGATCGGGCACATGCGGCACACGCCGCGGCGGCAGACGAGCGCGCTCCCGCGGCGCCGTCATGCGGCACGGCGCCGGCGGAACGATCGAAACGGAAAGTGGCTTGCCGCTACGGCTCGCCGCTACGGCTTGCCGCTACACGGCGAGGTGACGATGCAGCCACGCGACCTGCGTCGCGCCTGCATTCAGCGAAAAATCGGAAAACGGCAGTCCCGCTGGCCCCGCGGATAGGCGTCTCATGGTGTGGTCTCCATACGTACGCTTGATTCGTTATCGTGATGCGTCGTTTGTCGAGACTATGATCGGACCATTCCCACAAGTAAATGGATGCAGAGTTCCAAACGAATGAACCCGCGCGATCCTAGCGTTTGCACGGTATTTGACAGTTTTTCAAACAGCCTTCATTTTATTTGCTCAGACAAATACCCCGGCCGTGGAACACGCGTTTGAACGTCGACCGCCAATCCGCGCCGAGCCAAGCCGGCCGGCCTTCAGCGGCCCCCACGCATGTTGCGCCGCAACCTTACACGTCGATGATCGCGAGCGTGCCGTGGCTGCCGGGCAGCACCGCGTGGCGCGTGCCGGCGCGCGCGAGGTACATCTGCCCGGCCCCGACCACGACCGTTTCCGCGTCGACCTCGAGCATCAGCGTGCCGTCGAGCACCAGCAGCCCCTCGTCGTAGTCGTGCACTTCCGCTTCGTAAGGCTGCGCATCCATGCGCAGCACCTTGATCCGGGCCGGCCCCACTTCGCCGACGATCGTGGATTTCCATGCGCTAGCCTGCGCGTCCGCCACGGATTTGAAATCGATCAAGGACATGCGCTCCGCTCCGTATCATCGTGAAAGGAACGCATTATCGCGAGCGCCACGCGTGCCGTCCCGGTACGGCGCGACGGCCGGCGGACAGCACAGTCGGCCGGCCCGTCGGGCGGCCACGCGGCCGCTGCCCGGTTCGCGCAAAACAAGCCGGATTATTCGCGTCACTTAAACAAAACACCGAGTCATTGAGCGATATCACGGCAATTCACGCAAATCCGGCACCGACACTGCCCGGCCTTTCCACCAGAATGCATTTCGATCTGCCGATTGCTAATATGGCGGTCCCGCGATCCCGCACCACAATACCGTTCGACATGACGCCCGTTCGCCATGCCGTCCCCGGTCCCGGCCGCTTCGCAGCGGCGGCGGCGCCGGGCACGCGCGGCGCCCGCCGTCGCGCCGGGCGGCCGTGCCATCCGTGAGCATGCAACCGATCCTTTCCGTCTCCGACCTCTCCAAGACTTACGCGTCCGGCTTCCAGGCGCTGAAGCACGTGACCCTCGACATCCGCCCCGGCGAGATCTTCGCGCTGCTCGGGCCGAACGGCGCCGGCAAGACGACGCTGATCGGCTCGATCTGCGGCATCGTCACGCCGACCGAAGGCCGCGTGACGGTCGGCGGCCACGACATCCGCGATCAATACCGCGCGGCCCGCGAAATGATCGGCCTCGTGCCGCAGGAGCTGACCACCGACGCATTCGAAACCGTCTGGGCCACCGTGTCGTTCAGCCGCGGCCTGTTCGGCAAGGCGCCCGATCCCGCGTACATCGAGAAGACGCTGAAGGCGCTGTCGCTGTGGGACAAGCGCGACAACAAGCTGATGACACTGTCGGGCGGCATGAAGCGCCGCGTGATGATCGCGAAGGCGCTGTCGCACGAGCCGCGCATCCTGTTCCTCGACGAACCGACGGCCGGCGTCGACGTCGAGCTGCGCCGCGACATGTGGAAGCTCGTCGATTCGCTGCGCGAAAGCGGCGTGACGATCCTGCTGACCACGCACTACATCGAGGAAGCCGAGGAGATGGCCGACCGGATCGGCATCATCCTCGGCGGCGAGCTCGTGCTCGTCGAGGAAAAGCGCGAACTGATGCGCAAGCTCGGCAAGAAACAGCTCACCGTGCAGCTCGAACAGCCGCTCGCGGACGTGCCGCCCGCGCTCGCGCCGTTCGGGCTCGAACGCGCGGAAGACGGCGCCGCGCTCGTCTATACGTACGACTCGCAGCGCGACGACGCGAGCATCGCGAAGCTCATCAATGCGCTCGGCTCGGCCGGCATCGGCTTTCGCGACCTGCACACGACGCAGAGCTCGCTGGAAGACATTTTCGTCAGCCTGATCGACAACCGCCGCAACGGCGTGCAAGGAGCCTGACGCATGAACTGGCATGGAATCCGCGCGATCTACCGCGCAGAAATGGCCCGCACGCGCCGCACGCTGATGCAGAGCATCATCGCGCCGGTGATCTCGACGTCGCTGTATTTCGTCGTGTTCGGCTCGGCGATCGGCTCGCGCATCAGCGACGTGAACGGCATCGGCTACGGGTCGTTCATCGTGCCGGGCCTCGTGATGCTGTCGCTGCTGTCGCAGAGCATCTCGAACGCGTCGTTCGGCATCTACTTCCCGCGCTTCACGGGTACGATCTACGAGATCCTGTCCGCGCCCGTGTCTTACTGGGAAATCGTGATCGCGTACGTCGGCGCGGCCGCGTCGAAGTCGATCCTGCTCGGCGTGATCATCCTCGCCACGGCCGGCCTGTTCGTGCCGCTGCACATCCTGCATCCGTTCTGGATGGTGCTGTTCCTCGTGCTGACGGCCATCACGTTCAGCCTGTTCGGCTTCGTGATCGGCATCTGGGCCGACAGCTTCGAGAAACTGCAGCTCGTACCGCTGTTGATCATCACGCCGCTCACGTTCCTCGGCGGCAGTTTCTACTCGGTCGACATGCTGCCGCCCGCGTGGCGCGTGATCACGCTGTTCAATCCGATCGTCTACCTGATCAGCGGCTTTCGCTGGTCGTTCTACGGGATCGCCGACGTGCACGTGTGGATCAGCCTCGCCGCGACCGCGCTGTTCCTCGTGATCCTGCTCGCGATCGTCGCGTGGATGTTCCGCACCGGCTACAAACTGAAGAATTGACGCCGGCCGGCGTCACGCGCGCCGCCCGCCGATGACGCATTTGGGCAAGCAGGCGGCGTTTTTCCTCTGATGCGGCAGTTTGTGGTCGCGTCTACTGAATACGAAGCATCGGGGCCCTGGAGCATGCGCTGCGCGGCCCCTTTTTCATTTCAGAGGACGCCATGCCCGCCGCCACCGCTCCCGCCTCCGCCGCCGCCCGGCTCGAACGCCTGCCGTTCTCCGGCTATCACAAGCGGATCTTCTTCATCATCGCGATCGCGTTCTTCTTCGATTCGGTCGATCTCGGCACGATGACGTTCGTGCTCGGCTCGATCCGCAAGGAGTTCGGGCTGTCGACCGCGGCCGCCGGCCTCGTCGCGAGCGCGAGCTTCTTCGGGATGGTGCTCGGCGCGGCCGTCGCCGGCCTGCTCGCCGACCGCTTCGGCCGCCGGCCCGTATTCCAGTGGAGCATGGTGCTGTGGGGCGCCGCGTCGTACCTGTGCTCGACCGCGCAGAGCGTCGACGCGCTGATCGTCTACCGCGTGCTGCTCGGCATCGGGATGGGAATGGAGTTTCCGGTCGCGCAGACGCTGCTGTCCGAATTCGTGCCGGCCGAGAAGCGCGGCCGCCTGATCGCGCTGATGGACGGCTTCTGGCCGCTCGGCTTCATCACGGCCGGCATCGTCGCGTATTTCGTGCTGCCGCAATTCGGCTGGCGCACCGTGTTCGCGCTGCTCGCGATTCCGGCCGTGTTCGTGCTCGTCGTGCGGCGTATCGTGCCGGAATCGCCGCGCTGGCTCGAACATGCGGGCCGGCACGCGGAAGCCGACACGGTGATGCACGCGATCGAGGCAAAGGTGATGCGCTCGGCCGGCGTCGCGACGCTGCCGCCGCCGTCGCGGCTCGCCGAGCCGGCCGCCGCCCGTGGTCGCGGCGCGCTGCGCGAGATCTGGAGCGGCGTGTACCGCCGCCGCACGGTGATGGTGTGGCTGCTGTGGTTCTTCGCGCTGCTCGGCTTCTACGGCCTCACGTCGTGGCTCGGCGCGCTGCTGCAGCAGGCCGGCTTCGAAGTCACGAAATCGGTGTTCTACACGGTGCTGATCTCGCTCGGCGGCGTGCCGGGCTTCCTGTGCGCCGCGTGGCTCGTCGAACGCTGGGGTCGCAAGCCGACCTGCATCGCGTCGCTGATCGGCGGCGGCGCGATGGCGTACGCATACGGCCAGAGCGCGCTGTACGGCGGCAGCACGACGCTGCTGATCGTCACGGGCCTCGCGATGCAGTTCTTCCTGTTCGGGATGTGGGCGGCGCTGTACACGTACACGCCCGAGCTGTACGGCACCGGCGCACGCGCGACCGGTTCGGGCTTCGCGTCGGCGATCGGTCGCGTCGGCTCGCTGATCGGGCCTTACGTGGTCGGCGTCGTGTTGCCGGTGTTCGGCCAGGGCGGCGTGTTCACGCTCGGCGCGCTGTCGTTCGTCGCGGCGGCCATCGCCGTGTGGACCCTCGGGATCGAGACGAAAGGGCTCGCGCTGGAGCAACTGGCGGCAGGCGACGACGCGGGCGGCAGCGGACGGTATCCGGCGGCGGCGGCGGACGAGGCGTCCTGATCGCCGGGCGGGCTTCGAGCCCGTTTCGGGCCTGGTGGGCGTTCAGCGCCGTGCCCGGCCCGTTGCATGAACCGACCGGCTTCGCATCCGGTGGACGCTGCTAGTCTGGATCGACGGTTCGCGCGCGGACTACCTGCCGTCGCTCGCGCACATGGCGAGCGCGCTGCGCCGGATCCAGGCGCTCGATCTCGACATCATCCTGCCGATGCACGGCCCGGCGATCGCGCACGACATTCCGCGCGTGCTCGCCGGTGCGATCGCCCATTGCGAAGCCGCCGCCGCGTAAGCCGCGGCGGCGGTCATCCGGCAGCGTGCGGCAGCGTGCGGCCTCGGCCGGTCAGGCGTCGGCGACGACGAACTCTTCGGCCGCCTTGCGCTGGACCGCGGCCATTACGGCCAGTTCGCGCTTGCTGCGCGCGTCGCCGGACACGACGCCCGTCGCGTGCTTGGCCTTCGCACCCAGCGGGAAAAACACGAACGACGCGCCGGCCGGAGCCGCCGGCTCCGCACGCAGGCGTTTGTTCAGGATTTTCAGGTACTTCTTCTTCGAGACTTCCTTAGCAGCCATGGCGCCCTCCGCGTACACGTGACGCGGATCAGCATACCAGCTTTGCCGACGCGCTCCGTGACAGCGGTCGCGCGAATCGATCTGCTCTAAAATGGAACCCGCTTACGCGACCTGCCGCACCGCCCGCGGCCGCATGTCCTCATCGGAGCGCTTCCATGCATGTCGAGTTGTTCGCGCAGCATCACGCTTGCCCCGGCTGGCAGGGCGACATGGCCCGCCGCATTACCGCATTCGACTGGTCGGCCACCGGGCTGGGCCCGATCGACGGCTGGTCCGCCAGCCTCGTCGCGGCAGTCCGCACCGTGCTCGCCTCGCCGCTGCCGCTGGTGATGCTGTGGGGCCGCCCCGGCTACATGATCTACAACGACGCGTATGCCGGGTTCGCCGGCGGCCGCCATCCGTATCTGCTCGGTCAGCCGGTCGAACTCGGCTGGCCCGAAGTCGCCGATTTCAACCGCAACGTGATGAATACCTGCCTCGCCGGCGGCACACTGTCCTATCGCGACAAGGCCCTCGTGCTGCTGCGCAGCGGCCGCCCCGAAGACGTCTGGATGGATCTGCACTACAGCCCGCTGCCCGACGACGACGGCGCGCCGGGCGGCGTGCTCGCCGTCGTGGTCGAGACCACCGAGCGCGTGCTCGCCACGCGCCACCGCGATCGTGCGGAAGCCGCGCTGCAGGCATCCAATGCCGAGTTGCGCGACCTGACCGAAACGCTCGAACAGCGCGTGACCGACGCGATCGCCGAGCGCGCGGCGATCGAGGAACAGTTGCGTCACGCGCAGAAGATGGAAGCGATCGGCAGCCTGACCGGCGGCATCGCGCACGACTTCAACAACGTGCTGCAGGTGATCAGCGGCAACCTGCAGATCCTCTCCGTCGAACTCGGCGCGCATGCCAGCGCGCAGCCGCGGATCGAGAACGCGAACAACGCCGTGCGGCGCGGCGCGCAACTGGCGTCGCACCTGCTCGCGTTCGCGCGACGCCAGCCGCTTGCTCCGACCACGCTGAACCCGTGCCGGCTGATCGACGGCATGAACGAGATGCTGCACCACGCGCTCGGCGAGACGGTGCGGATCGTCTCCGCGCTGTCGCCCGACGTCGGCAACGTGCTGGCCGACCGGCACCAGCTCGAAAACGCCCTGCTGAACCTCGCGATCAATGCGCGCGACGCGATGCGCGGCGGCGGCACGCTGACGATCGCCGCGTACAACGGCACGCAGCCCGGCCCCGCGGCCGGCACGCGCCGCGCCCCGATGCCGCCCGGCGAATACGTGACGTTCGAGATCGCCGACACGGGTATCGGCATGACCGCCGACGTGCTCGAACGCGTCTTCGAACCGTTCTTCACGACCAAGCCGGACGGCGAAGGCACCGGGCTCGGGCTCAGCATGGTGTTCGGCTTCGTCAAGCAGAGCGGCGGCCACGTGTCGATCGACAGCACGCCCGGCCAGGGCACCACCGTGCGCCTCACGTTTCCGCGCTGCCACGAGGCGGCCGACGAGCCTGCCCGCACGCAGCAGCAGGATGCGGTGCGCGGCCGCGAAACGATCCTCGTCGTCGAGGACGATGCGGATGTCCGGCTGACGGTGGTCGACATGCTGGCTCAGCTCGGCTACACGGTCATCACGGCGTCCGACGGCGAAGCCGCGCTGCGCGTGCTCGACAGCGAGACGCCGATCGATCTGCTGTTTACCGACGTGATCATGCCGGGCCGCGTAAAGGGCAGCGAACTCGGACGCCGCGCCGCACTGCGCAAGCCGCCGTTGCCGGTACTGTTCACGTCCGGCTACACGCGCGACGAGATCTTCCACGCGGGGCGGCTCGACCCCGGCGTGATGCTGCTCGGCAAGCCGTACCGGCGCGACGAACTCGCCGCCCGGATCCGCGGCGTGCTCGATGCGCAGGCCGACGCGGCATGACGCGTTGCCGTTACGGCGCCCTCCGTCGTTTCGAGCGCCGCTGAATTTTTTTGCCCGCGATGTCGATTAGCGTCGCCGTCGCGCGTCGTATTGTCGTAACCGATCGTTTTGCCGTCGCACCGCCGGCAAGCGCCCTGTTCCCGTTCAAGGAGATACGACAATGCGCGTCATGGTCATCGTCAAAGCCACCGCCGATTCCGAATCCGGCCGCCTGCCCGACACCGACATGCTGGCCGCGATGGGCCAGTTCAACGAGGAACTGACGAAAGCCGGCATCCTGCTCGCCGCCGACGGGCTGCACCCGAGCAGCCGCGGCAAGCGCGTGCACTTTTCCGGCAAGCACCGCGCGGTCATCGACGGCCCGTTCGCCGAAACGAACGAACTCGTCGCCGGCTACTGGCTGTGGCAAGTGAAATCGATGGAGGAAGCCGTCGAATGGGTGAAGCGCTGCCCGAACCCGATGCCTGGCGACTCCGACATCGAGATCCGTCCGTTGTACGAGATCGAGGATTTCGGCGACGCATTCACGCCCGAGCTGCAGGAACAGGAAGCACGGATGCGTGCGGAGCCGACGCGCGGCAGAAGCCCTGAACGACCGGCGCGCGGCCGCGAACCGCAGGTGCCCGAACGCGCCGGTTGACGGAGCCCCACCGAGTAACGTATCGTTTTGTCACGTTAGTCGGTAGGGCTCCGCCATGCATTCCCGTTTCGACCGTTTCCGCTTGACCGCGCTCGGCGCCCAGCTCGAAGCGCTGATCGACCAGCCCGAGCGCTATCTCGAGTTCGCGGCGCTGTCGCGCGTCGGCGTCGCCGCGGTCGGCGCGATCCAGGACGAGATCGCGCGCACGTTCCCCGAAGTCGAAGCCGACACGACGGCCCGCCAGTTCTGCGGCGCGATGGTCGCCGACGTCATGCGCCGCCACGGCCACGAGGTCGTGCAGGCGCGCGGGCGGCTCGGCGGTGCGCTGTTCAGCTATGGCGCGGTATTCAGCGCGCACCCGCACCGGCTGCCGTTCGCCGACGTCGTCGCCGCGCTGGCTCGCATGCCCGAGCGGCTCGCCGCCTGTGCGGCGCATGTACCGGCGGTGCTGGCCACGCGCCGGCCGGCCGGCACCGGCTTCTCGCTCGTCGAACATGCGTGCCACCTGCGCGATCTCGATGCGGTGTTCGCCGCGCGCATCGACGCCGTGCGCACGGCCGAGCTGCCCATGATCGAGTCCGTCGACGGCACCGCGCTCGCCGCGCAACGCAACTATCTCGCGCAGCCGCTCGATCTCGCCGTCGCGGCGTTCGGCCGCGGTCGCGCCGCGCTGTGCGCGACCGCGGCCGCGCTGGAGCCGTCGCAACTCGCACGCTGCGGGCTGCGCGACGGCATCCGCCGCATGTCGCTCGACGAACTCGTGCGCGAGCTGCTCGATCACGACCGCACGCACATGCTCGAACTCGACGAACTGCTCGCCGAACTCGAATTGCCGCCGCTTCCTTCCGTGCACGCCGCATGATCCCGCCCGCACCCGTCGTCTTCATTCACGGTTTCATCGGCACGTTCGACGTGCGCGGATGGAACGGCCCGCATCTGCGCCCCGACCTGCTCGGCTACGGCGCGCATCGCGCCACGCCGCCCGACGCGATCTCGCTTGCCGCGCAGGTCGAGCACGTGCGGCAAACCGTCGATACGCACCTCGGCATGCAGCCGGTCGATGTCGTCGGCCATTCGGTCGGCGGCGCGATCGCGATGCTGTTCGCGCACGCGCACCCCGAACGCGTGCGGCGCATCGTCAACGTCGAAGGCAATTTCACGTTCGACGATGCGTTCTGGTCGGCATCGGTCGGCCGCATGACGCCGGGCGAAGCCGAGGCGATGCTCGACGGCCTGCGCGCGGCCCCGCTCGACTGGCTGCGCGGCGCGATCGACGCCCCGTCGCCGGGCCAGCTCGACGACGCACGCCGCTGGCTCGCGCATCAGCCGGCATCGACGCTGCGCGCGATGGGCCGCTCGGTGATCGAAACGACCGGCGCCGCGGGCTACCTGCCGGCGCTCGCGCAGGTGTTCGAGCGTCACCCCGTCTGGTTGATCGCCGGCGAACGCTCGCGCGCGGGCTGGCACGTGCCCGAGCATGCGCTCGCGCACTGCGCCGGCTTCGACACGATCGCCGGCTGCGGGCACCTGATCGCGGCCGAGCAGCCCGATGCGCTGCGCGCCGCCATCGCGCGCATCGTATGCAAGCCGTCCACCTGACAACCCGTAGGATTCGCCGAAATATGGTTGAAAGGCGCGGTTGCTAGAGTCGCCGGAACAGGGTTTTCCCGGCCTCGGGCCGGACTGGGTCGACACATGCAAGGATCGATGCGCCTGGCACGTACCTTCTGGCTGCTTCTGCTGCTCGCCGTCACGAGCCCTGCTTTCGCATTCCATGCGCGGGTCGTCGCGATCCCGAGCGCCGCGATGAGCGAGACGCTGAAGGCCACCATCGTGCTGCCCGACGATTACGCGCGCGACAACCACGGCGAACGCTACCCTGTCGTCTATCTGCTGCACGGCTCGGGCGGCGACCATACCGACTGGACGTCGAACACGCGCATCGCCGCGCTGGCCGACCGCTATCGCGTGATCCTCGTGATGCCCGACGGCGGGCATGAAAGCTGGTACATCGACAGCCCGTTCGATTCGGGCAGCCGCTACGAGACCTTCATCGGCGATGAAGTCGTGTCCTATGTCGACCTGCATTTCCGTACGATAGCGGCCCAGCACGCGCGCGCGATCACCGGGCTCAGCATGGGCGGCTTCGGCGCACTGCGCATCGCGCTCGACCGGCCCGACACGTTCGGCGCGGTCGGCAGCATCAGCGGCGCGGTCGATCCGCGCTGCTGCACGGACGAGCCGGGCATCGACCACGTGTTCGGCGATCCCGGCCGCCATCCGTCGTTCTGGAACCGCAACGTGATCGTCGAAAACGCGCGGGCGTTCGTGCGCGCACGTCTCGACCTGACGATCGATTGCGGCCGCGACGATGCGTTCGTCGGCTCGAACCGCACGCTGCATGAACGGCTCGTCGCGCTCGGCGTGCCGCACGACTATGCGGAGCGGCCGGGCGGCCATACGTGGGATTACTGGGCGAATGCGATCCGCTATCAGATGCGGTTTTTCGCGACCTCGTTCCAGCATCGCGGCTACGCGTCTCGTGCCGCGCCGTCCGCGCCGGGCATGACGCGCGCGGGCTGACGCACGGCTGCCCGTTACAGCGGCTGTCCTGCCGAAGGCCGCCAGGGCCTGACGTCGGAGATCGAAACGGGATGACGAACCGGCATGCCTGGCATGCGCGCCCGGCAAGAAGATGAATGCGCGTCGCTCGACGCGCGAAAAAGAGAAACGACGAAACCGTCAGTTGTCGTGCGTGGTGCTCGCGCCGACGATGCGATCGAAGAACTCCTGTGCACGCGCCAGCTCGTCGAGTGCGCGATCGAGACGCGACATCGCGCGTGCGTATTCGGCCGACGAGCCGTCGTCGTCGCCTTCGCCGCGCACCGCGCGAAATGCCTGATCCACGTTGCGCGTCGCTTCGACGAAGCGTTGTGCGGCCCGTGCTTCCTGCGAACAGATGTGGGTCGACATCGACACTCCTCCCTCGGGATTACAGTGTGAAGCACGCCGACGCTCAGTGTGCGTGGTACGCATGTCGGCGGCGTGAACCACGACCCGTCGCATTGTCGACGCATCGGCCGCCGCACCGCGCGCTTCGTGCCGATTGTCCCTCCGCGCTCGCCGATCCGCTACGGCGAGATTGCAACAAATTCTTGCGCGAACGACTTCGCGCGCGCCGTCACGCGCGCCCGACGCGCGGATGGGCCAGCCCGGCGAACGCGGCTGCCTCGCCCGGCGACAGGTCGAACAGATCGCCGGTGAGCTCGCGCGGATGCTCGACCGCCGGCCGGTGGCGCATGCGCGCGACATGCGCGGGCGCCACATACGCGGCCGCCGTTTCGATCGGCGGCACATCGAACAGATCGCGCGTGACGCCGCGCACGGCGTCCGTCGGCGCGCGGCCGCGCAAGCGCGCGACCAGCTCGACGAAACGATCGAAATCCCCCGCGCGCGTGGCCTTGTTCACTTCCGCGAGATCGCGTGCCTTCAGCACGCACGGCTGCGCAAGCCGCACGAAATACGGTGCTTCGAGCTCCACGGACAGCGCGAGCGGATAGCTCTTGCCCGTCTGCTCCTTCGCACGCCCGATGCAGTCGACCACGGCCGCTCCCTGCGCGACGCCCAGCGGCCTGCCGGTGCTCACGCTGCGCAGGTGGTCGGGAAACACGCGCAACTGCGTGCCGACCGTCAGCGCGGTGGACGACGCGCACACGAGCGCGTAGTGCTGCTCGCGACGCCGGCCCGACGGCAACGTCGAACGGCTGGCGATGAACGTATGCGGCGGCAAGGGCCGCACCTGCCCGCTTGCGTCGACCCAGGCGTTCCACAGCAGCGCGTCCTTGCGCTCGCCCGCGCGCGGGCGCGACGCGACCGGCGAAAACAGCGCGAGCAGCGAGCCCGTGCGATGCGCGGCGACTTGCGCGCTGCTGCCGAGCGGCTGGTTGATGCCCCACAGAAAACGCCCGCCCCCAAGCCGGCGCTCCCATTCCTTGCGGAGCACGACGGTCGGCAGTTCCTCGCCGGACTCGGTACCGATCTTGGTCCAGCAGAACGTGGGTGGGAGGTGTTTCAGTGTCATCACTTTCTCGGGATACAGCCTCGCTGCTGACAGCAAGCCCATTCAACAGCCGTAACTGTATAGGTATAATGCATCACATGGAAGCCCCGGACCAAGATTTTCCCGTTCAAGACCTGTTGCGCCGCCTGATGGCAGATACACGCTCGTCCAGCGAAATCGCGCGACTTTCCGGGGTCAGCCAGCCAACCGTGTCGCGCCTGCGGCTGTCGAACGGGCGCCGGCTGCGCCGCAGCGCGCCATTCAACAAGCTATGCAGTTTCTATGGTGTCGATACGGAGCCGTCGCGCCGCCGGTACAACGACCTGCTGCGCGACGCGATCGTCGACGCGTGGGACGGCTCGGACGAGCACGGCCGGGCGCTGCTGGTCGTGATTCAGGGGCTGAAGGATTTGCAGGCGAAGGCCGACGACGGGTGACGTCGTCGGCGTGCCCGGTCATTCATCGAGATTGAACGTGATCGGCACGCGCGCCCGTATCGGCGACGGCGCGCCGTTCTCCGCATGCGTGGCGCAGCGGCTCGCGAGCACCGCGTCGCGCGCCGCTGCATCGAGACGCGGATAGCCGCTGCCGGCTACGACACGCGCGGCGACCACCCGGCCTGACGCATCGGTTTCCAGCTCGACGAGCGCGGTGCCGTGCTCGCCGGTGCGCAACGACTGCGGCGGGTAGTCGGGTGGGGGCAGCGCACATTCGGGACGCGCGACGAAACGCGGCGTTGCGGGCGCCGGAGATGCCGGTAATTGGGCTTGTGTATGCGTGGCATCGGGTGTCGCATCGTCGCGTGGTGTGTCACGCCGCTCGTCGGCCGTCGCGGATGGCGCGGGCCGGGATGGTGCGGACGCATCGTGCGAGGGCGGCCTGGTTCGGTCGGATGCGGCCGGTTTGATCGCCGATGATTTGGCGCTCGCCGGCGAGCGGGATACGGACGCCGCGCGCTGCATCGCGCGCGACGCAGCCTTCGATTGCGTCGCGGAAGCCGCCATCGGCGACACCGCCGGTGGCGGCGCAATCAGCATCGCCACCATCACCTGACGTTGCACGGGCACGCTGCGCACGGCCGGTTCGCGTGCGAGCAGCATCAATACGCCCGCGTGCAGCACACAGGCCGCAGCGGCAGCCAATGCGATGCGCGGGCCGCGCGGGCCGGCGCGATCGTCGACGATCCTGCGCGCCCCGCTCGTCTGTCGCATGCTGAAAGCAGCGGTCCGCATCATGCTCTCCGTCCAGCGTTCGGCCGTCCTTGCACGCGCCAATCGCGCCGAGGATATTAAGAGGACTGCGTATCGACCCTTCCGATATCCATCGCGTCGCGCCGCCTCAGTCGCCGCTGCCGCCGTCCCGGCCGTGCCCCGTCAGCCGTCGCACGCCGCGCCGCATTGCGCGAGCGAATTCTCCTTGCTGCGAAAAACCAGCGGCTGTTCGTCGCGCGGCGCCCGACGTCGCGCGAACTGCACGGCCTGTTCGATCTGATCGTGATGCGCGGACTTCGCGCACACCGGATCGGCCTCCTTCGGATCGCCGGCCAGCAGGTAGGCCTGGCATCGGCAACCGCCGTGATCCGCATGACGCTCGTCGCACGTGCGACACGGCTCTCTCATCCAGTCTTCGCCGCGAAACGCGTTGAACGCATCGCTGTCGTACCAGATTTCCCGCAGCGACCGGTCGCGCACGTTCGGCAGCGCGAGCCCCGGCAGCGACCGAGCGGCATGACACGGCAGCGCGGTGCCGTCCGGTGCGACGCCGAGGAACACCGAGCCCCAGCCGTTCATGCAGGCCTTCGGGCGGCGCTCGAAATAGTCGGGCACGACGAACAGGATCTTGCAGCGCTCGCCGATCAGCTTGCGATAGCGATTGACCGTTTCCTCGGCCTCGCGCACCTGCTCGACGGTCGGCATCAGCTGGTCGCGATTGAGCATCGCCCAGCCGTAGTACTGCGTGTTCGCGAGCTCCAGGTAATCGGCGCCGAGATCGAGCGCCATCTCGATGATCTGCCCCACGTGCGGCAGGTTGTAGCGATGCAGCACGCAGTTGAGCACCATCGGGTAGCCATGCGCCTTGATCAGCCGCGCCACGTCGCGCTTCAGTTCGAACGTGCGCGTGCTGGTCAGGAAATCGTTCAGCTCGCGCGTCGAATCCTGCAGCGACAACTGGATGTGGTCGAGCCCGGCGGCCTTGAGCCGCTCGATGCGCGCGACGTTCAGCCCGATGCCCGACGTGATCAGGTTCGTATAGAAGCCGAGCCCGCGCGCATGCGCGACGAGCATCTCGAGGTCGCCGCGCTGCAGCGGCTCGCCGCCCGAGAAGCCGATTTGCGCGGCGCCGAGCGCGCGCGCATCGCTGATGACCGTGCGCCATGCGTCGGTGTCGAGTTCCGCGCCGTGCGTCGCGAAGTCGATCGGGTTGTAGCAGAACGCGCAGTGCAGCGGGCAGCGGTACGTGAGTTCCGCGAGCAGCCACAGCGGCGCGGAAGGACGGGAAGTGTCGGGCGTCATGTCAGTCCAGCCAGCCGCGCAGCCGCGCGTGATCGAGAAAACGGTAGACGTCGGTCGCGAGATCCGATTGCATGAACAGGCGCTCGAGTTCGCCGATGATGTCGTCCAGTTCGCGCGTGCCGTCGCAGCGCGCGAGAATCTCGCCCGCACTCGGGTTGAGCTTGACCATGCCCTCCGGATAGAGAAGCACGTACGCATCCTGGGCCGCCTCCCATTGCAGGCGGTACATGCCCCTGAGGCAGGGGCGCAGCGGCACGCCGCTGGCGGCTTCGATCGCGTTCATAGCGGGTAGGCCTTTTCGACGGCGTCGAGCATCGACCACAGGATGTCGAGCTTGAATTGCAGAATGCCGAGCGCGCGCTGCTGCGCCTCCGGTGTCGTGAAATGCGCGAGCGTGACCGCGAGCCCATGCTCGACGTCGCGCTGCGCGAGCGGCACGCGGCTGCGGAAATAATGCAGCCCGGCCGGCTCGATCCACGGGTAATGCGACGGCCAGCCCGCGAGCCGGTCGAGATGAATCTGCGGCGCGAACATCTCGGTCAGCGACGAGCACACGGCTTCCTGCCATGGCGCGCGTCGCGCGAAATTCACGTACGCGTCCACCGCGAAACGCACGCCGGGCAGCACGTGCTCGAGCGACCACAGTTCGGCACGCGTGAGGCCGCATGCCTCGCCGAGCCGCACCCACGCCTCGATGCCGCCTTCGTTGTCGCCCTGCCCGTCGTGGTCGATCAGCCGCTGAATCCAGCGGCGCCGCGTATCGCGGTCGGGGCAGTTCGACAGGATCGCCGCATCCTTGAGCGGGATGCAGATCTGGTAGTAGAAGCGGTTCGCGACCCAGCCGCGGATCTGCGCGGGCGAACAGGCACCGCTGTTGAGCCGCCGGTTGAACGGATGATGGATGTGATAGCGCGATTCGAGCGCACGCAGGCGCGCCTCGAATTCGGTCGCGGTCCAGGGCGTCGCGTGCAACGCCGTAGCGGGGATCGGTGCGTTCATCGTCAGACCTGGAATTGCATGCCGTCGTGTGCGACGTCGATGCCATGCGCGCGCAGGTGCGCGTGCTCGACGGAATGCGGATCGAGAATCGGGTTCGTGTTGTTGATGTGCGTGAGCACCTTGCGCGTTCGCGCGGGCAGCATGTCGAGCCAGTCGATCATGCCGGGCCGCCCGGCTTCCGCGCACTGCGCGAGATGCCCCATGTCGGCCGCGTGCTTGCCCGACAGGCCGAGATCGATCATCTCGGTCCCGGTCCAGAACGTGCCGTCCACCAGCACGAGATCGGCGCCGTCCATTGCCGCGCGCACGTCGTCGGTGACCGACGCGAGCCCCGGCGCATAGAATGCGCGCCGCCCGCTCGCGACATCTTCGATCGACAGCGCGATGTTGTCGCCGGGCGCGGCCGCCGCGCGTCGCGGCGAATAAGGCGGCGGCTTGCTGTCGACGGCGATCGCGGTAAAGCGGATCCCGCTCGCCGCCGGCACCGCGAACGGCTCGCCGGGCACGATCGTGTGCGCGGCGACGCCGCAGTAATGGCCGAGCAGCGGCACGAGCGGCAAGCCGGTCGACAGGTCGTCGAGCACCGGCACGCTCGCGTAGAGTGGCAGCGGCGTCGAGCGCTCGCGCAGCATCAGCAGGCCCGTCACATGATCGATCTGCGCGTCGCACAGCACGACGGCGGCGATGCCGCTGTCGCGGATCGCGCGCGCCGGTTGCAGGTCCGGATCCGCGCGCAACTGGGAAAGAATGTCGGGCGACGCGTTGACGAGGACCCAGTCGACGCCGTCGTCGCTGACCGCGATCGACGACTGCGTGCGCGGCAGCACGTGGCCGCTGCCGCTGCGCGCACGGCGGCAGTTCGCGCAATTGCAGTTCCATTGCGGCAGGCCGCCGCCGGCTCCCGAACCGAGTATCTTGACCTTCATGGCGTCAGCTCCCGAGGCCGCCCGCGCCGACCACGGCGAAACGGGCGGCACGCACGGCAATCAGCGGTTGGCGATGTACATCGTGATTTCGAAGCCGAAGCGCAGGTCGGTATAAGACGGTGTCGTCCACTGCATGGTGTGTCTCCTGTCGAGTTGATGATTGATGCGTTGCTGGTGAGTCGAACAACCGCGGCAATCGAGCGGTCGGTTTCTCTTCAGCAAGGAGCGTGCCGAAGCCGTATTTCGGCGGCGCGGCGGCGATGGACGGCCGTCCTCCGGGCATCGGGACGCAATCCTTACGAATCGCCGACACGATTCGCGCGAATGCGTGCCGCCACCCCGGCGGCGCGATGCCAGCGAGTGGTCACAAGTGTTGAATCGTTGAACACCGGTGTTGCAACTTGACACACCGGCTGTGACAGGTCGCGCAGCTCGCGACGGCTGCGCGTCAGCTTTCGTCGGGCGGAAGACGGCCCGCGTCGGCAGCCGGCATCTTCCGGTAGATCGTGTTGCGCGAGACGCCGAGCGCGCGCGCCGCGGCGGACACGTTGCCGCCATGGCGGGCTAGCGCGGCGGCGATCGCGGATGCGGCGACATCCTGGAGACGCGCGTCGGCGGGCGGCAACGCGTCGGCAATACAAGGCCCGGCGCCCGCCGCGGCGGGGGCATCGGGCGTGGCCTGCATAACCTGCGCATCGCCGCGCCGCAGGTCGTCGAAGAAGTCGTCCGGCAGGTGCTCGCGCCGGATTTCGCCGTCGTCGTCGACCATGGCCGCCGCCGTGCGCAGCAGATTGCCGAGCTGGCGGAAATTGCCCGGCCACGTGCAGCGCACGAACAGCGCCATCACGTCCGGCGCGACCGACAAGGGCGGCCGGCCCGGGCCCGCGAACGCCTCGCGTTGCAGCATCTTCTGCACGACGACCGCGAGATCCGTGCGGTCGCGCAACGGCGGCAGGCGCACCACGAGGCCGTTCAGCCGGTAGTAGAGATCCTCGCGAAAACGGTTCTGCGCGATCATCTCGCGCAGATCGCGGTGCGTCGCGCAGATGATCGCGATGTCCACGGCGATCGTCTTCGTCGATCCGAGCGGGTTCACGAGACGCTCCTGCAACACGCGCAGCAGCCGCACCTGCAGCGGATACGGCATGTCGCCGATCTCGTCGAGGAACAGCGTGCCGCCGTTCGCCTGCAGCAGCTTGCCGATCGCCCCCTTGCGGCGCGCGCCGGTAAACGCGCCCTCCTCGTAGCCGAACAGCTCGGACTCGATCAGCGTCTCCGGAATCGACGCGCAGTTGACCGCGACGAACGGCGCGTCGCGCCGCGGCGAGTCGTTGTGGATCGCCTGCGCGAGCAGTTCCTTGCCGGTGCCGGTCTCGCCGGTGATCAGGATCGGGATGTCCTTGCCGATCACCTTGCGCACCTTCGCGATCACGCACGCGACCTGCGCATCGCCGGTGTCGAGATAGTTGAGCCGCGACAGGCCGGCCGACGAGCCCGCCGCCGGTGCGGGCACCGCGTTCGCGCGTGCGCCCGGCGCCCCCGCGTCGTGGACGTCCGTCGGCCGGCTGCCTTCGGCGAGCGTCGCGCGGCGGAAGTGCACGCGTGCGCAGACCACCGCGCCGTTGCCGAGATTCAGCATCAGATGCCGGTCGGTACTCGCGCGCATGCGGTCGATCAGCTGCGCACTGGTGACGTCGAACAGCGACGACAGCGTGTGCGCGCGCAGCGCGGCGAGCGGCATGCCGAGCTGGAACTGCGCGCTGCGATTGGCCGACAGGAAGCGGCCGTCGGCGGTGAACGCGACGATTCCTTCCATCAGCGTGCCGAGGAACTCGGGGCGGCCATGGAACGACACCTGCAGCGTTTCCTGGAACGTCGTCGTAAACAGGTGATTCTCGATCATCTGCACCGACATCTTCGCGAGCGCCATCGTGTGCTGGTGATAGCTGCGGTGGTCGCCCGTCACGTCGAGCACGCCGATCGCATCGCCGTACGGATCGAGGATCGGCACGCTCGAACAGGTCAGGAAGCGGTTCGCGGCCAGGAAGTGCTGGTCGCCGTGGACGACCATCGGGCACAGCTCGGCCAGCGCCGTGCCGATCGCGTTGGTGCCCTGCCGGTTCTCCGCCCAGTTCGCGCCCGGGCGCAGCGCGACCTTCTCCGCGCGGCGCAGGAAATCGTCGTCGCCGATCGAATGCAGGATCAGCCCTTCCGCATCGGTCAGCACGATCATGCTCTGCGTGTTGACGATCTGCTCGTGAAGCGTCTCCATCACCGGCATCGCGTGCACGCACAGCACCCGGCTCTGCTCGCGCTTGAGCACCAGCGCCGCGTTCGACAGCACGTCGTAGTCGGGACGTGCCGATACCTGCAGGCCGAACGTCTCCGAACGCTCGTGAGCCTTCTGGATCGACGGTGCGGGCCAGCCGGCGGGATGCGCGGCCCATGATCCGGCCGCCTGCTCTACGTCATCGCGCATTGTCTCCTCCGGGGGATCCTTCCGGTCAACTGCCGGACTCTTTGCCGTCATTGCAAGCAAGCATCGGGCCACGCTGACGCCCCGACAAGAATTGAAAGCACGATGTAATCGATCGACCGGGCGGCGACGGCGGCGTGTCGCGCGACGGCCAGACGTTCGTGATACCGCGATTTGCCGACGCCTGGCTACCCGTGCGAATCCGTATCTTCGGGGCTGGCGCGTTTCTAGCTTGATCGCAGAACGCATCCGGCCGCTGCCCGGCCGAGTGACGGTTGCCTCCCTCGATTCCGCCCGAACCCTATCGACATGACGCGTCGCCCGATTCGATCCACGCTGTCACCCGCACCGCGGGTCTTGCCCGACACGCCGGCGTCGCCGGCCACGCCCGTTCGCCGACGCCTGCACCGCGACGCGCAATCGATCGCATTCGCCGTGGCCGGCGCCGCGCAAGGCCATCCGGTCGTCGTGCTGCACGGCGGCCCCGGCAGCGGCAGCCAGGCCGGCATCCTGCGGCTGTTCGACCTCACCCGCGTGCGCGTCGTGCTCGTCGACCAGCGCGGCGCGGGCGCATCGGCTCCGCGCGGCGGCACCCGCCACAACAACACCACGCAGTTGATCGCGGATCTGGAGGCCGTGCGCGAGCAGCTCGGCATCGCACGCTGGGGCGTCGTCGGCGGATCATGGGGCGCCGCGCTCGCACTCGCGTATGCGGGCACGCATCCGGAGCGGGTGACGGGCGTCGTGCTGCGCGGCCTGTTCCTGACGTCGCCACGCGAAGTCCGCGGGCTCTTCATGACGTCCCGCTCGCGTGCGCCGCGCGAATGGCGACGCCTGCATGCGGCGGCCGGCGGCGGCCGGCCGGATCGCCTGCTGTCGCGCTGCGCGCAGCGGCTGCGCCACGGCGCGAGCCCCGCCCGGCAGCGCGCCGTGGCGCTCGCGTGGCGCGCGTACGAAAACGCCGTCCTCGCATCGGCACACACGCGCCGCTCGCCCGTGCGCGCGATCCGCTCGGCGAAGACCGTCGGCCGGCTGATCGACAAATACCGGATCCAGGCGCACTACCTGCAACACGATTGCTGGCTCGGCGAGCGCCGCGTGCTCGCGCTCGCGCGACGGGCCGCACAGGCCCGCGTGCCTCTATTCGCCGCGCACGGGATGCACGATCCCGTTTGCCCGGTCGGCAATGTCGAGCGCCTCGCGCGAGCCGCTCCCGAGGCGGGAATCGAATGCGTGAAGGCCGGGCATCTGGCCAGCGAACCCGCGTTGGCCCGCAGCGTCGCACGCGCCGTGAATGCGATGTTCGCGGCGGTGCCGTTCACGTGACGGCCCCGCGCCCATTCGGGTCATGACGCGACCACGCACGCGGCCGCCGCCCACGCGATCGCGCGCCGCTCAATCCCACGCATAGCGCACGCCGACCCACGCGCCGCGCGGCGCGCCCGGCCCGACGAACTGCTCGTTCGCCGGATGGGCGCCGTCGAACGTGTGGTTCGGCCCGTTGAAGAAATTCTGGCCGAGTGCGCCGAAGCTTGCGTAGCGCTTGTCGAACAGGTTCGTCACGCTCGCGAACACCTCGAACCGCTTCGTGACCCGGTAACGCATGTCGAGATCGACCAGCACGTAGCCCGCGATCCGGCCGTTCGCGTCGCCGTTGTTCTCGTCGCCGCGCGCGTACACGTCGCTGCGCCAGGTGACGTTCGCGCCGATGTCCCACGCGCGCGTCGCCGCGTAGTCGAGCCGCAGCTTCACCGTATGCGCGGGAATGCCGGGCATGCGCTCGCCCGGCTTGACCGTCACGTTGCCGTGCGCGTCGGCCGCCGAATTCGCGGGGCTGTGTTCGGTCCACGACGAACGGTAGGTCGCATCGACATAGCTGTACGACAGCCCGACACCGAGCGGGCCGAACCGCGTGCGGCCGGCGAGCTCGACACCCTGCCGCCGCGTGTCGCCGACGTTGCGGAAATAGCCCTGCGCGCTGGCCGGGCTGCTGATGAACTGGATGTCGTCGGTCAGCGTCGTGCGGTAGGCGGCGGCGCTCCAGCTCGTCGCCGCGCCGATGCGACCGCGCACGCCGGCCTCGAACGTCTTCGAGATCACGGGTTTGAGCGCCGGGTCGGCGACGAAGTCGTTCGGCAGCGAACACGGCGCGGCCGGGTCCGCGCACGCCAGCTCGATCGCGGTCGGCGAACGCATGCCTTCGTTGTAGGCCGCATAGGCGGTAAAGCCCGCGACCGGATTCCAGTTGAGCCCGACGGCCGGGTTGAAGCGCGAGAACACATGGTTGCCGTCGAGCAGCGGTTGCACGCCGCTCTCGTCGCCGATCTGCGCTTTCGACCAGTCGTAGCGGCCCGACAGCGTCAACGTCCAGTGCGGCGTCAGCGACAGCGCATCGCTCAGGTATGCGCCGACGTTCGCGTTGCGCGTCTTCGCGCTGGTCTGCCGAACGAAATCGCCGATGCCGATCGCTGCGCGCGCGTCGGTGAAAGACGCATCCTGCGACGACGCGACGTAGCTCGAGTTCGCGATATCGGCCGAAACGCCGGCAACCAGCCGGTTCGCCATCCCGCCGAGCTTGCCGAGCAGCGTGAGCTGCACGCTGCCGCCGTAGCTGTCGGTGACGACCGTCGATTGCGCGTTGCTGCCCTGCACCGTGTCGACCGCACCGTCGTCGCCCACCGATCCGTAGTCGGTATTGTTGTTGCTGCTCGTGTTGGCGTTGCGCAGGTGCCGGTAGTACGCATTGCCGCTCAGCTCGACGTGCTCGCCGAAAAAACGGTCGCCCGACAGCGTCAGGTACCCGGCGCTGTTGCGGTTGCGGTCCGGATACGTATATGCCTGCTTCGGGTTGCCGAGGAACGAGCGCGGGATCGTCTGGGTGCCGGACAGCGTGTTGTCCGCGCCACCCGCGGCGATCGACAGCGTCGTGTCCGCATCGGTGTAGCGCAGCTTGCCGAACGCCTGCCTCACGCGGCTCGCGTTATGGTCGGCCCAGCCGCCGTCGTTCGCGACGTTCGCGGTCGCGTAGTAGTCGAGGTTCGGGCCGATCGTCCCGCCCTGCTCGATGGCCGCGGTCTTGCGGCCCCAAGCGCCGCCCGACACTTCCGCTTCGCCGCCCGGGTTCGAGCGGCCGTTCTTCGTCGTGATCGCGAGCGCACCGCCGAGCGTATTGCGTCCGTACACCGGGTTGGAGCCCGCAATCAACTGCACGCGGTCGATCGCCTGCGCGGGCAGGATATCCCAGTTCACGACGTCGCCGAACGGCTCGTTCACGCGCACGCCGTCGACGAATACCGACAACCCCTGCGGCGTGCCGAGCAGCGGCGACGCGGTGAAACCGCGATAGTTGACGTCCGTCTGATACGGGTTGCCCTGCGCGTCCGAGATCGTCACGCTCTGCAGGTTCGCGGCGAAGAAATCGGTGAGCGTCGCGCGGTGCTGCACGTCGAGCTCGGCCGCACGCACCGTCTGCACGTTCGCGGGCACCTTCGACAGCGGCGTGCCGATCCCGAGCAGCGGCGTCGTGCCGACGACGACTACCGCGGGCAGCACGACGGTCGAGGCGGGCAGCGCGAGCGCGGCGCCATCCGCCTGCTGCTGCGCGCGCGCGCTGCCGGGCGGCAGGCCGAACAGCGCCAGCGCGCCGAGGGCCGTGCCGACGCCTCGCACACGCCGGCCACGCCGCGTCGCGCCGTCGCGCGCGGCTGCCTTTGGTCTCCTGATCATTTCCGTTGTCTCCGCACTCGTATTGCGTCGGCCCGTGCGATGCACCGCGCGGCGACGGGTTGTCGCGAAGCCGGCGCGCGAGAACCGTGCCAGCGCCCCCAGCACGAGGGGTGCGTGCTGCGCCGCCCACCGCCTCGAACCGACATGCGTGCGACCGACGGCCCGCTGTTCCGCGGACTGCGCCACCTGTCATGTTTGGCAACACTTCGCGCGCGACGGTGTACCTGAATGCAACACCTTCGTTGAGCCGATGGCGCGATGCGTCGAGCGACGCATCACCTGCGATGCGCCGGTATGCCGCACCACGCCGGCTTCCGGCCGCGATGGCATGCGACTTGCGTAACGGGCAGTGCACTCGGCCCGGAATCCCAACCGTGCCGGCGCGACGACTCGTTCGCGGCGGTGCGACCACAATGACCCAGGAGACAACCATGAAGAAATTCTCGGCTTCAGCGAGCCGGCTGGCGACGATCGGAATCGCGGTGGCGGCCGCCGTCGCGCTGAACCCCGGCCTCGTCGAAGCGGCCGCGGACTACCCGGCCGTGACCTACCAGCGCCTGACCGATGCACACGGCGATCCGGGCTGGCTGACCTACTACCGCACCTACGACGGCCGCTCGCATTCTCCGCTCAAGCAGATCGACACGTCGAACGCGAAGGATCTCAAGCAGGTGTGGGCGTACAAATTCCCCGCCGACCTGAAGCAGGGCTTCGAGGCCACGCCGATCGTCAACGGCAACTACCTGTTCGTGACGACGCCGAAGGACAACGTCTACGCGTTCGATGCAAAGACCGGCAAGCAGCTGTGGAAATACGAACCGAAGCTCGGCGCCGCATCGTTCAAGACCGCGTGCTGCGACGTCGTCAACCGCGGCGTCGCGCTGTACGGCAAGAACGTCTACATCGCGATGCTGAACGGCGAAATCGCGGCGCTCGACGCGCAGACCGGCAATCTCGTATGGAAGAAGCAGATGTTCGAGCCGGGCCTCGGCTACGCATTCTCGCTCGCGCCGCTCGCGATCGACGGCGCGATCGTCGTCGGCACGTCCGGCGGCGAATACGGCATTCGCGGCTACATCGCCGCGCTGAATCCGGAGGACGGATCGCAGGTCTGGAAACGCTACACGATCCCCGGCGCCGGCGAAAAGGGCGCGGAAACCTGGCCCGACGGCATGCAGAGCCATGGCGGCGGCGCCGCGTGGCTCACCGGCACGTACGACGCCGCGTCGCGCACGCTGTACTGGGGCGTCGGCAACCCGGGCCCGTGGCTCGCCGCGCTGCGTCCCGGCGACAACCTGTATTCCGACTCGCTGCTCGCGCTCGATGCGAAGAGCGGCAACCTGAAGTGGCACTACCAGTACACGAACAACGACACGTGGGACTACGACGGCGTGAACGCGGCCGTCCTCGCGGACATCAAGTACAAGGGCAAGGACTACGACGCGATCATCCACGCCGACCGCAACGGCTTCTTCCACGCGATCGACCGCACGACCGGCAAGCTGATCTACGCGACGCCGTTCGTGAAGACGTTGTCGGTCACCGGCTACACGGCCGACGGCAAGCCGGTCCAGGACGCATCGAAGTTCCCGAAGGCCGGCACGACGATCGAAACGTGCCCGAGCTTCCTCGGCGGCAAGAACTGGTGGTCGATCTCGTACGACCAGGAACGCAACATCGCGGTCGTGCCCGCGCTGCATGCGTGCATGAGCCTGACCGGCAAGTCGGTCAGCTACATGGAAGGCCTGCCGTATCTCGGCGAAGGCTTCGAGATCAAGCCCGAGCCGGGCAGCGAAGGCTACGGCGAACTGACGGCCATCGACGTGAACACCGGCAAGAAGCTGTGGAGCCACTGGTCGAAGAAGCCGTGGAACGGCGGCGTCGCGACCACGGCGAGCGGCCTCGCGTTCAGCGGCTCGCTCGACGGCCACCTGTACGCGTTCGATACGGCGACCGGCAAGGTGCTCTGGGAAAGCCCGCAACTGGCGAGCGGCATCATTTCGCAGCCGTCGGTGTACGAGGTCGACGGCAAGGAGTACGTCGCCGTGCTCGCCGGCTACGGCGGCGCGAACCCGATCTGGGGCGGCCCGATGGCCGACATCGCGAAGGACGTCCCGCGCGGCGGCACGCTCTACGTGTTCGCGCTCAACTGAACAGGCGCCACGCCTGAGTCGCGCCCGCATGCGCCCGATGCGGGCGCGACGCCCCACCCGCTTCAACCGGACACACGACCATGAATACTCGCCTCACTTCCGTTACCGTCGCCAGTCTGCTCGCCGTGGGCGTGGCGCTGACACCGGCAGCCGCGTCGGCCGGCGTGCGCGTCTGCACGCTGCCCGGCAGCCCGACCACGGCGCTCGACCGCTCCGTTGCGCGCGAAGTGTTCCGCACCGCGGGCATCGCCGCGACCTTCAACAAACGCGGCGTCGACGACAACGGCGACGACGACGGCATCTCCGCCGGCGAGCTGACGAAATCGCTCGAACGCGACTGCGACGTGATCGCGGGCTTCCCGCGTTCGGCGATCGCCGATGCGTCGGGATCGAAAATGACGTTCTCGCAAGGCTATCTGCGCTCCGGCTACGTCAGCGTTTCCCTGCGCGATGCGCAAGCGCCGACCGGCGCGAAGGAAACGATCGCGGCCACGTACGGCAGCCCGTCGCAACTGATCGCCGCGCAGCAGACCAACGCCCGCTTCGACCTCGAAAACACCAGCGAGAAAACGATCGGCGCGCTCGCCGCCGGCCGCGCCCAGCGCGCGATCGTCTGGTATCCGAGCGTCGTCGCCTACGCGCATGCGCACCCGCAACAACGGTTCAAGGTGGCGGCGACGTCGTCACCGTACTCCGACTGGCAACTGTCGTTCGCGTTCGGGCCGGGCAAGGACGCGCTGCAACAGCGCATCGACGCCACGCTGTCGCAAATGAGCGGCAACGGCCGTCTCGCATCGCTCACGCGCGGCTGGACGCTTCCCGACGACATCGCGCAAGCCGCCGCGACGCCCGTGCGCGGCCGGTTCCTCGACGGCGCGATCGCGGCCGCTCGGCAGCCGGCAAGAAGCGGCTTCATCAAGGTTTCGACGAGCGAAGGCAGCGGCGTCCCGTCGTTCGACCAGGCGCAGGTGCAACACGGCAAGAAGCTCTATACCGATTCGTGCGCGAAATGCCACGGCGACCAGCTCGAGGGCAACACCGCACCCGCGCTGAGCGGGGAATCGTTCGCGCCCGAGGGCAAGTCGCACATCACGGTCGGCGGCATCTTCCTGTACATGTCGAGCAACATGCCGGCCGACCGCCCCGGCAAGATGACCGCACAGGAATACGAGGACCTGATGGCGTTCCTGCTTTACTCGAACGGCTACGACGCGTCGAAGAGCAAGCTGACCGCCGATATCGCCAACGCGTCGAAGGCGCCGCTCGTCGCCGGGCCGCGCAAGTAACTTTCCCGCCCGCTTTCGTTTCGGTCGACCGCCGCGCCAGTCAGCATGACCGGCGCGCGGGCCCGACTTTTTCTTGTCATTTCATTCAGGACGACACCATGATCTCCCGCCCTCGCAGAACCTTCTTCGGGCAGGCCGCCGGCCTGTGCGCCGCACTCGCGGCCGGCACGCGCGCATTCGCCGCCGCAGCGCCCGTCGACGAAAACGACGCCGCGGCGAAGACGCTCGGCTACCGCGCAAAGGCGACGGCCGTCGACGCCGGCAAGTTCCCGAAGTATCAGGCCGGCCAGACCTGTTCGAACTGCCGCTTCTACAAGGCCGCCGCGGGCGAATCCTCCGGTACGTGCCCGATGTTCGCGGGCAAGACGGTTGCCGCCGAAGGCTGGTGCAACGTCTATGCCAAGCGCGCTTGATGCAGGGCCCGCTCGCGAGCGCGACGGCGCGCCGCGGCGCGGCGCGGACGCCGAACGCGCGGTCCATCTGCATGCGCTGATCGCGCTGGGCGTCGAGCGCGGATACGTGACGCACGGTGAAATCGCCGATGCATTGCCCGACGCGTCGTCCGACGACGCGGCCGAACGCGCGGATTTCGACGCGGCCGCGTCGATGCTGCGCGAGCTCGGCATCGACGTGCGCGAGCATGCCGGCGCGCGTACCGCGTGGACACTCGACCGCCATTTTGCGCAGATGTCGGACGTCGCGTCGCCGCTCGTCGACGCATCGACGCCGCTCGCGGCCGACGATCTGCTCGCGGGCCGGACCAACGACCCCGTCCGACTCTATCTGCGGGAAATGAGCGCGACGCCGCTGCTCGAACGCGACGAGGAGATCGCGCTCGCGCTTCGGCTGGAAAGCGGCCGCGCCGCATGCATCGACGCTTTGAGCCGCGACCCGGCGGCGCTCGCCGTCATCGCGGAGATCGCGAGCGACATCCGCGCCGGCAAGGTGGCGGCGTCGGTTTACGTGACGGGATTCGCCGGCGATATCGAGCCGTCCGCGAGCGCGCCGGCGATGTTGCCCGACGATTCGACCGCGGAGTCGCCGGCGCCGGACGATGCCGTCGGTCCTTCGCTCGACAGCCCGGCATGGCGCGATACGGTCGTCGAAGCGCTCGAGCGCGCGGGCGCGCTGGCCTCGGCGATGCAGCACGCATTGCACGCGGACGGTTTCGCGTCGGCCGCTTACCGGGCGCTACTGCGCGAGGCTGCCGCGTCGACCGACAGAATCCGCTTCACCTCGCGCGCGATCGAGCGTATCGGGCAGGCGAACCGCGAGCGCGCGACTCGGGCACGCACGTTCGAAAAACGGCTCCTCGACACGCTGGCCGCCTCGGGCATACATCTGGAACCCGCGCGCCACGACCTTTTCACACGGTGCGACGACGTACGCGCATGGCTGTACGCATGCGGCGCCGCGCATCCCGACTGCGCCGCCGCGCTCGCCCGCCATGCGCCGGCGCTGATCGACACGCGCGGCATGCTCGCTCGCCTCGCCGGCCAGTCTCTCCTGCCGCTCGACATCGCGATCGCGCTCGATGCGCGACTCTCGCGCATCGAGCGGGCGACGCAACCCGCGAGAACGAAGCTGTTTCAGAGCAATCTGCGGCTCGTCGTCTCGGTCGCCAAACGCTATGCCGATCGCGGCCTGCCGTTCTCCGATCTGATCCAGGAAGGCAATATCGGCCTGATGAAGGCCGTCGATCGCTACGATCACCGGCGCGGCTTCAAATTCTCGACGTATGCGACCTGGTGGATCCGGCAGGCGATCACGCATGCGCTCGCCGATCTCGGGCGCACGATACGTGTGCCAGCGCATACGGTCGATACGCTCAACAAGCTGTCGCGGCTCGCGCGAATACATCGGCAACGAACCGGCGACGTCGCCGACGCGCGGGCGCTCTCCACGCAGATGCGGCTGCCCGTCGACAAGGTGCGCGAGCTGATGAGCATCGTGCGCGAACCGATCTCCGCCGACCTGCCGGTTTCGCCCGATCACGACCTCACGTTGTGCGACGTCACGATCGACCCCGACGCACCGACGCCGGAAGAAGCGGCAAGCGCCGGCCAGTTGCGCGCGGCGGTCGCCGCGCTGATCGACCGCCTCCCGACACGCGAAGCGTGGATTCTTCGCCTGCGATACGGCATCGATGTCGAAAGCGAGTATTCGCTGCGCGAGATCGGCCGGCAATTGAACCTGTCGGCTGAACGCGTCCGTCAGCTCGAGGTGGCGGCGCTCGAACGCATCCGTCAATTCAGGCACGCGCCGGCACTACGCTCGCTGCTCGCCTGACGCGGCCGCGACGGCCGGCCACCATCCGGCACGCACGTCGACTGCTCAGGACTGCAACACGATCTGCTGCATTTCTGAACGCCACGCCGCATCGCGCTCCCGTGCGCGACACCGCCGATCCGACCGGGTCGGCGCCACGCGCCCGGCAGTCAAGGCTTTCGGCGCAGTCGCGCAGCGGTCGCCCGGCTGGCATGCATGTTGCGTTTCCCCGAGCGCCGTCAGGAATCACATGAACGCATGGAGACACGCTTGTCCAAGATCGAATCGGTTCTTCACGAAACCCGTCAGTTCGCGCCGCCCGCGGCGCTCGAGAAGACGGCGACCATTTCCGGCATGCCGGCCTATCGCGCGCTCGTCGCCGAGGCCGAGCAGGATTACGAAGGCTTCTGGGCGCGCCTCGCGCGCGAGGGCCTGGCGTGGCACAAGCCGTTCACCAAGGTGCTCGACGAGAGCCAGGCGCCGTTCTACAAATGGTTCGACGACGGCGAGCTGAACGCGTCGTACAACTGCCTCGACCGCCACGTCGACGCCGGCAACGGCGAGCGCGTCGCGGTGATCTTCGAGGCCGATGACGGCTCCGTCACCCGCGTCACCTATGCCGACCTGCTCGCACGCGTGTCGCGCTTCGCGAATGCGCTGAAGAAACGCGGCATCGCCAAGGGCGATCGCGTCGTCATCTACATGCCGATGTCGATCGAAGGCATCGTCGCGATGCAGGCCTGCGCGCGCATCGGCGCGACGCACTCGGTCGTGTTCGGCGGCTTCTCCGCGAAATCGCTGAACGAGCGGCTCGTCGACGTCGGCGCGGTCGCGCTCGTCACCGCCGACGAACAGGCCCGCGGCGGCAAGACGCTGCCGCTCAAGAGCATCGCCGACGAGGCGATCGCGATGGGCGGCTGCGAAGCGGTCAAGAGCGTGATCGTCTATCGCCGCACCGGCGGCAAGATCGACTGGCATGCGCCGCGCGATCTGTGGATGCACGAACTCGCCGACGGCGAATCCGAGCGCTGCGAGCCGACCTGGGTCGGCGCCGAGCATCCGCTGTTCATCCTGTATACGTCGGGCTCGACCGGCAAGCCGAAAGGCGTGCAGCACAGCACGGGCGGCTACCTGCTGTGGGCCGCGCAGACGATGAAGTGGACCTTCGACTGGAAACCCACGGACGTGTTCTGGTGCACCGCCGACATCGGCTGGGTCACGGGCCATACGTACATCACGTACGGCCCGCTCGCGTGCGGCGGCACGCAGGTCGTGTTCGAGGGCGTGCCGACTTATCCGGACGCCGGCCGTTTCTGGAAGATGATCGACGATCACAAGGTCACCGTGTTCTACACCGCGCCGACGGCGATCCGCTCGCTGATCAAGGCGGCCGAAGCCGACGACAAGGTCCACCCGAAGAGCTATGACCTGTCGAGCCTGCGCATCATCGGCACGGTCGGCGAGCCGATCAATCCGGAAGCGTGGATGTGGTACCACAAGCACGTCGGCCACGAGCGCTGCCCGATCGTCGACACGTGGTGGCAGACCGAAACCGGCGGCCACATGATCACGCCGCTGCCGGGCGCCACGCCGACCGTGCCGGGCTCGTGCACGCTGCCTCTGCCGGGCATCACGGCCGCGGTGGTCGACGAGACGGGCCACGACGTGCCGAACGGGCAAGGCGGGATTCTCGTCGTCAAGCGGCCGTGGCCAGCGATGATCCGCACGATCTGGGGCGACCCGGAGCGCTTCAAGAAGAGCTACTACCCGGAGGAACTCGGCGGGCGACTGTATCTCGCCGGCGACGGCACGGTGCGCGACAAGGAGAGCGGCTACTTCACGATCATGGGCCGGATCGACGACGTGCTGAACGTGTCGGGCCACCGGCTGGGCACGATGGAGATCGAGTCGGCGCTGGTGTCGCACGAACTGGTAGCCGAGGCGGCGGTGGTGGGCCGTCCGGACGACACGACGGGCGAGGCGGTGGTGGCGTTCGTCGTGCTGAAGCGTTCGCGCCCGGAAGGCGACGAAGCCGCGGCGCTCGCGAAGACGTTGCGCGACTGGGTCGGCAAGCAGATCGGGCCGATCGCGAAGCCGAAGGACATCCGCTTCGGCGACAACCTGCCGAAGACACGCTCGGGCAAGATCATGCGGCGCCTGTTGCGCTCGCTCGCGAAGGGCGAGGCGATCACGCAGGATACGTCCACGCTCGAGAATCCGGCCATCCTCGAGCAGTTGAACCGCTCGATGTGACACCGCCCGCCACGGCGGGCGTATCGCTTCACCGCGGCGCCTCGGCACGACCGCAAGCCCGCTCCCGAGCCGGGCTCGCGGCCGCCTTCGCGCCGGCGAGAAGCATCGCCGTGCGTTCCCCGACGGCACGGCATGCAGGCGGCTCGCATCGCTTCCGCCATGGAAATTTTAATTAGTCGTACGTATTACAACACTCACAAAACGGAGACAGACGATGAAGAGCAAGACATGGACGATTTGCGCGGCGCTGCTCGGCGCGGCGGCAAGCACGAACGGTTTCGCGCAGAGCAGCGTCACGCTGTACGGCGACCTCGACGCGGCGTTGCTCTATACGAGCCGATCGCTCGATTCGGCAACCGGCGGCAACGCCGGTCGCCAGTTCGCGCTGACCGACACGGGCATGACGCCGACCAACTTCGGCATCACGGGCACCGAGGATCTCGGCGGCGGGCTGCACGCCATATTCAAGCTGGAAAGCGGCTTCAACATCACGGACGGCGCGTTCGGTCATTCGAACGGCAACTTCTTCGGCCGCCAGGCGTGGGTCGGGATCGACGGCGGCTTCGGCGAAACGAAGGTCGGCCTGCAGTTCTCGCCGTTCGTGCTCGCGATACTCGGATCGGATCCGCGCAACGTCTCGCACTTCGGCGCCGCGCTGGTTCCGTATGTCGACAACGTGCTCGTCACGGGCCTCTTCAACCCGAACGCGATTTCGTACACGAGCCCCACGATCGCCGGGCTGACGGCCAGCGCGATGTTCGGTCTCGGCGGAAAGGCCGGCGACTTCCAGGCAGGGCGCCAGTATTCCGGCAGCCTCACCTATACGAACGGCGGCTTCATGCTCAACGCGGCGCTCTACGACGGCAACGGCGGCACGTCGCCGACGCCGGTGCCGAGCACGGTCGCGTTCGTCGGCCGCACGATCGGCACCGCCTATACGTTCGGGCCGGTGACCGGCAAGGCATCGTTCACGAGCTACAAGGTCGCCGGCTCGTTCAGCAACAACGTGTATAGCGCCGGCCTCGACTATCGCGTCACGCCGGCCCTCGACCTGAACACCGGTGCGTGGTACACGACCGACCGCAACGATTCGCACAATCATTCGCTGCTTGCCGCGATCGGCGCCGACTACAGCCTGTCGAAGCGAACGGGCCTGTATGCACAGGTTGGCGTGGTCAACAACCACGGTGCGATGAACACGGGCCTCGGCATCACGGGCGGCGCGCTGTACGGGTTGCCGGGCACGACGGTCGGCGTCAACGCCGGCATCCACCACGTGTTCTGACGCAGCACCCGCGGACGGGCGCCGCCGCGCGCCGCCCGTCCGGCTCCACGCCGCGGCGGCGCCACGGAAACGTGGCGCGCAAGCATCCCACCCGGCATCCGTCCGGCCGTCCGGCCTGCCGATCTCGATGTTTACCCGACCTCAAGTCCGCGGCCGTGCGGCCGTCAAGTCAGGAACGCACGCACAACATCCGCCGGGAACCCGGCGCGCGTGCCCTCAAGGAGACCCACCAACGTGAACTTCTTCGGAATCGGCCGCGGCCGCCGTTCGTCGCGCGCGCTCGTCGGCGACATCGCCGAACAGGCCGGCAGGCTCGGCATCGAGATCTGCGACGTGTCGGGCCACGTCGAGGAAGTCGCGGCCCGCGTCGCCCGGCAGGCGCAGGTGTGCCACACGCTGCGCGAATCGGCGGCGCTCACGCTGCGCGGCAACCACCGGATCGCCGAGACCGCGCAGCAGGTGCGCGATGTCAGCGCGAATGCGTCGAATGCGGTCCGGCAGTCGCAGCAGACGATCGAGGCATCTCTCGCCGACATTCACGGGCTCGTCGAGGGCGTCACCACGATCAGCGACCAGATGGGCGCGCTGCGCGACGCGCTCGATCACGTACGGGCCGTGTCCGAGGAAATCTCCGTTATCGCGCGACAGACCCACCTGCTCGCGCTGAACGCCGCGATCGAGGCCGCGCGCGCCGGCGAATCGGGACGCAGCTTCGCGGTCGTCGCGGCCGAGGTCAAGAACCTGTCCGCGAAGACCGGGCAGGCGACGGCCCAGATCGAGACGACCCTCGCGCGGCTCGCCGAGCAAACCGAACACCTGATCGCGGAAGGCACCGACAACGCCGCCCGCGCGCATCGCGTGCGCGAGGGCACGCGCACGATCGGCGAGGTCGTGCACGCGACCGGCCACGCGATCACCGAGCTCGCCGGCGAGGCCGAACAGATCGCGTCGCTGACGGACGAGATCGAGGCGCAGTGCCACCGTCTCGACGAGCAGGTGGGCGAGATGGCGTCCGGCGTCGAGCACTCGGCCGACAACTTCTCGCAGGCCAAGGACCGGCTCGGCAATCTGCTCTCCGTTTCCGAGACGCTGATCGAGCTCACGGCCGCGACCGGCATCGAATCGCCCGACACGCGCCTGATCGACACCGCGCAGCGCACGGCCGCCGCGATCAGCAAACTCTTCGAGGAGGCGGTCGGCCGCGGCGATATCGCGCTCGACGCGCTCTTCGACGCGCACTACGAACCGATTCCAGGCACCGACCCGCAGCAGTTCACGACGCGCTTCACGGCGTTTACCGATCGCGTGCTGCCCGCCATCCAGGAGCCGGTGCTCGACATGGACGAGCGCGTCGTCTATTGCGCGAGCTTCGACCGGCAGTGCTACCTGCCGACCCACAATCGGAAGTTTTCGCTGCCCCAGCGCGCGGACGCCGCCTGGAACGCGGCGAATTGCCGGAACCGCCGGATCTACACGGACCGGACGGCGCGCATGTCCGTCTCGCACAGCAAGCCGTTCCTGTTGCAGACCTATCGGCGCGACATGGGCAACGGCCAGTTCGTGCTGATGAAGGACGTGTCCGCGCCGATCGTCGTCGGCGGGCGGCCATGGGGCGTCCTGCGGATCGGCTACAGCGTCTGAGCCGGCGCGGGGGCCGCGCCTACTGCTCCAGCCCCACCCCCAGCGGCCGCTGGTCGCTGCGCCCGTGATCGTCTACCACGCGCACCGTATAGCTGCCGGCCGTGCGCGGCTGCCAGAACAGCGCGTCGCCCGGCGCGCTGCGGCCGACATACGCGTCGTTGACGAACCAGTAAAGCGCATGCGCGCTCGCATCGGCGCTCGCGTTGAACGCGATGCGGGTTTCGTCGGCGCTTTTCACGCGCATCGCATACGTACTGCCGCGCAGCGGCGACGTGATGCGCGGCGGATCGCCTTCCACCTGCCCGGCATCGCGGCAATCCGCATTCTGCGGCGGCCGCCGGCGCGGAATGCCGGCCTGCGCGAACACCTGCTGCAAGTCCGACGGCCAGAACTCGAAGACCTCCGTATGGGTGCGCTTGCCGTCGTACGGCGGACAGGCGGCCTTCCCCGTCGCGTCGTCGATCACGACGGGCCGGTGCACGGTGCTCACGCGGATCGGCGACGTGCCCGGGATGAACCACGTCCAGCCCTGCTGCGGACACCATTCGTTCGGCAGATCGCCGCTCGCGAGACAGACCCGCACGCGCTTCAGGTTCGGCGGCACCGCGCGCGGCGGCTCGACGAGCGGACGCTCGGCGTTCATCGCATCGACGACCTGAAAGAACAGCGGCGCGGCCGCATCGACACCGACGAACGCGGTATTGGTCGAATTGTCGAAATTGCCGACCCACACGACCAGCACGTACGGGCCGAACACGCCGGCCGTCCACGCGTCGCGGAACGACCATGACGTGCCGGTCTTCCAGTACACGGGCACGCTCGACGGCTGCGCGCCGCTCGTCTCGTCGGGGCGCAGATGCTGGCGCAGCATGTCCATCGTCATGTAGCTCGCTTCTGCGCTCAGCAGGCGCCGGCCGGGCAGCGCCGGTTCGTCCGCGCGCAGCCGCAGCGGCCTGAACTCGCCGCGATTCGCGAGCATTGCATACAGCGCCGCGAGATCCTGCATCGTCACTTCGCCGCCGCCGAGCACGAGCGCGAGCCCGTAGTGCTGCGCGCTCGCGAGCCGGCGCACGCCCGCGTCCTGCAGGAACCGGTACAGGTCGGGCGACTTGAGCTGGGACGCGACCCACACGGCCGGCACGTTGCGGCTGCGATTCAGCGCATCGGTCGCCGTGATCGGCCCGAGGAAATGACCGTCGAAATTCTCCGGCGCATACGGGCCGAACGACGTCGGCACGTCGCGCAGCACGGTCTGCGGATGCAGCACGCCCTGGTCGAAGCCGAGCGCGTAGATGAACGGCTTGAGCGTCGAGCCCGGCGAGCGCCGCGCAAGCGTGCCGTTCACCTGCCCGTCGATCGTCCGGTCGAAGAAGTTCGCCGAGCCGACCAGCGCCTTCACGCCCATGTCGCGCGTATCGACGAGGATGGCCGCCGCGTTGCGCACGCCGCGCGTATCGTTGCGCGCGACGTAGCGCGAAATCTGCCGTTCGAGCGTGCGTTGCAGGTCGAGATCGATGGTCGTCGCGAGCCGCGCGCCGCCGTCGCCGTCGCTGTCGGCAGCCGCCGTGCCCCCCGACGTCGTGCGCCACGCGCCGCGCGCGGCGAGCGCCTGGTCGACCGCATGCGGCGCATCGAACGGCAGCGCGGACAGCGGCCGCATCGCGAGCGGCAACGCGAACAACGGCTGAAGCGACGCATCGCCCGGGTGCTTCGTCAGCCAGCGCGCATACAGCCGGTTGCGCGACGCGGCCAGTGCACGGTTGATCTCTTCCTGCCCGCCGCGCACGCGCCGCGCCGGGTCCTGCGGAATCACCGCGAGCGCGAGCGCCTCGGGCAGCGTCAGCGCGTCGGGCATCCGGTCGAAATAGACGACGCTCGCGGTGCCCGCGCCTTCGACGTTGCGGCCGTACGGCGCATCGTTCAGATACGCTTCGAGGATCTGCCGCTTCGAGTAGAAGAGTTCGAGCTGCACCGCGCGTGCGACCTGCTCGAGCTTGCCGGCCGGCGTGCGCGTGTTCAGCTTCCACAGCGAGCGCGCGAGCTGCATCGTCAGCGTCGAGCCGCCCTGCGGATTGCCGCCGCGCACATACGTGATCCATGCGCCGCGCGCGAGCCCGTACGGATTGAAACCCGGATGCCACCGGAACCAGCGATCCTCGTGCAGCATCACGGCTTCGACGAACTGCGGCGACATCCGGTCGAGCGGCACCCACAGCCGGTAGCGCTCATCCTTCGCCAGCGTCAGGCGCAGCAAGCGGCCGTGCGCGTCCGTCACCGCGACCGACGACGGTTTCCAGTCGCGCAGCGGCGGATGCGGCCACAGCCGGCACGCGGCCAGCGCGCCGAACACGAGCAATGCGCCCGCGAGCCAGTTCTGCCAGCGATGCAGCCAGCGGCCGGCGCCGTGGCGCGCGCGCCGAAGCATGGATGCATCAATCACGCGCGGTCGCTCCTTGCTTTCGACGTGGCCGGCAACGCCGGCGCCCGCGCATCGTCATCGCACGCGCTCCACCGTCAGCGCCGTACCGCCCGGCGCCTGCGCCTGCACGCGGCGGTCGTACATCGATTCGCCGTAGGCCGGCGGCGCGATGAAGCGGCCTGCGTTGCTCGCCTTGATCCGGTAGACGAACTCGCGCACGTCGGTCGTCGCGGTGCCGTAGATCACCACGCGATCCTCGCGGATATCCGCGAACTGCGGCTGCCACGTCGAGCCCTTCACGCCGATCGGCGAATGCCACGGCGCATCGGCCGCCGGCGCCGACGCACCGCCGTCTCCATTGCCGTCACCGTCCGGCGTATCGGTCACGGGCGGCGGCGCGATCACCGGATCGAAGCCGCCCGGCAGCAGGTCGACGATCGCGACGTTGCCGACGTTCGCCGAACCGGTCGCGCGAATCTTCAGATGCACGTCGATCTCCTGGCCGAGCGCGATCTTCGCAAGCGGCTTGCCGTCCGTATCCGTGTAGTCGCGCACGATCTCCAGCCCGTTCTTGATCGCCTTCGTCGACGTGCCGCGGTCGTAGCCCGACTGGCTCGCGACCCACCACGCCGGCAGCGCGCTGGCGTTCACGAAATCGACGCGCGACGCGCCGGCCGCCCACGTGCCCGAGCGCACGAGGTTCGCCTGGATCGACGACACGTCCTTCGGCGCGGCGCCCGCCCGCACTTCGTTGATCGCGAGCTGGTCGAGCTGGCCCGCGTTCGATGCCGCATACGCGTCGAGCGCGAGAATCGTCATCGCCGACGACAGCGTGTTGTAACGGTTGTCGACGAGCGGCGCGGCGAGGTTGTCCATCGCGCGCGGCGACAGCTTGCGCACGCGCTCCGGGAAGTGTTTCGCGAGCAGGTACAGCACGCTCGCATCGCGCGTCAGCGGATCGATGTAGTAGCCCGTCGAATCATCGCCGTCGGACGCGCGCTTGCGTTCGAGCAACGCCTGCGGGCCCGCGATCAGCGCGGCGGCCTCCTTGTCCTGCTTGAGCAACTGATACGACGCGGCGAGCCACGCCGCCGCGAGATCCTTGTTCCAGTCGTTCGGATAGGCCGCCTGCAGCCGCTTCTGCACGGCCGCGAGGCTGTTGGTCGTCACGTTGCCCTGGCGCGTCAGCAGGTACACCGCGTACGCGCGCTGCCGCAGCAGGTCGAGCGAGCCGAGCGAATCGTTCGCGGCGAGCCGCTGCAGATACGCGTTGCCTGCATCGAGCATGTCCTTCGGCACCGCGACGCCACGGTCGCGCGCATCAAGCAGCACGTGCATCGCATACGCGGACACGAACGGATCGGCATCGGGCGTCGCGCTCCACAGGCCGAAGCCGCCCTGCGCGTTCTGCCGGCCGCGCAACACGCCGAGGAACTGCGCGATCGCGCTCGCGTTGGCCGCATCGGCGCCGGCTTCGGGCGCGTGCATCGCGCTCGTCAGCGCGCGTACCGACAGCCATTTCGCCGCGAACAAGCGTGGCACGGCCGCGCTTACGATCTGCTCGCTGCAGAAGTGATCGAAGTTGACGAGATACGACGACAACCCTTCGGACAGCACCAGCGGCGCGGTTGAAATGCTCGCGTCGCGCGACGCGTACGCGTCGTACATCGACCGCAGGTTCGGCACGCCCGCCTTCTTGCCCGGATCGAGCCGCGCGATGTCGAGCTGCGTGCGGAACGCGGCGGCCGGCCGCACCGACACGTCGACGCGCTGCTGCGCACCCTTCGCGCCGTAGCGCGCGCCGAACGACAGCGCCCCCGAGCCCAGCGTGTCGGTCGCCTTCACGCGGAACAGCGCGACGCCTTCGTGCTGCGGCGCGAGCGCGACGTTCTGCGTCGCCGCACCGATCACCTGCAATTGCGGGCCCGTCTTCAGCGTGACCGCGACCGGCACCGGCTGGTTGCCGAGGCCCGTCAGGTTGTTCGCGACGCCGACGCTGACGTCGGCCTCGTCGCCCGGCGCGAGCGTCGTCGGCACGTTCGGCGACAGCACGAAATCGCCGCGCACCGTCGTCGCGCTCTCGAACGTGCCGACCAGGTCCGGCGACACCGACACGGCCATCACGCGCAGCTTCCCGTTGAAGTAGTCGGGCACCGTGTAGCTCAGGCGCGTCTCGCCGTTCACGTCGACGATCCCCGACCAGTAGACGACCGGCTTGTCGCGCTTGCGCTTGAACGGGTTCAGCTGGCGGCCGATCGCGTCGTCGGCGTCGCCGCCGGGCGCGGCCATCGCCATCAGCTTCTCGAAGTCCGGCAGGATCAGGTCGAGGATCTGCGACGTGCCGACTTCGAGCATCCGCTTGCGGAAGAAGAACTTCAGCGGATCGCCGAGCTTGTAGCGCGCGACCTGCAGGATGCCTTCGTCGACCGCGAACACGACGACCTTCGCGGGCTTCGCCGAATGCACGGTGAAGTTGACGGTGTCGCCCGGCTTCACGAGCGCCGGCGCATCGACGCTCACCGCGTTGCGGCGTGCGTCGAGGTTCACCGAGAACGGCACGACGCCGTAGCTCAGCGGGCTCATGAAGATTTCGTCCGACGACGGATCGCGGATGTATTGCACGTTGATGTAGCCGTTGCCTTCGAAACCGGCCGGCACCGTGATGTGCTGGATCGAGCTCGTCGTGTCCGCGTGGAACCACGCGTGCGCATACACCTTGTCGCGCTCGATCGTGATCAGGCCACTGCCCGCGTAAGGCGCGCGGATCGCGATCTCCACCTGCTCGCCCGGCTTGAAGTCGTGCTTCGCGAGGCTCACTTGCAGCTCGGCGTTGCGGTCGAGCGAACGCGTGACGTTCGCGGCGCCCGTGACCGAATACTCGATCCGGTTCACCGCGGCGCCATCGGCGCGGCGGATCACGAGCGCATAGCTGCCCGGCTTGTCGGTGCGCAGCGCGTAGTCGAGCCCGGCCGCCGAAATCGACAGCGGCTTCTCGTCGACCGGCACTTCCTTCAGCCGCGAATCGTATTTGTATGCGCCGGAATCCTGTTTGGTCAGCACCGACACGTAACGCTGCTCGACGAGCTGCGCGCGCAGGTCCTTCACGTCGATCGCCTTCGCGCCGGGGTCGATCGCGACGAGCCGCACCGTGCGCGGACTGCCGCGCTTCACGTAGCCGAGATCGTCGACCGACTTGTAGCCGACGAGCCAGTCGTTGTTCGACACGAGCGCCTGCGCGTTCGCGGCGACGTTACGGCCGCCTTCCGCTTCGTACGCCTTCGCCTGGAAGTAGAGCTGGTAGGTCGCGTCCGCGTACTTGTCGAGATCGAGATCGAACTCAGCATGGCCCTTGTCGTCGGTCGTGCCGTCCTGCAGCGTGGTCGTGTAGCCCTCCTTCGCGCGGCGTGCGTCGAAGAAGTGATAACCCTGCCAACTGCGGAACGACGGCCACACGGGGCGCAGCGTCAGCGTCGCCGCCACGCGGCGCTTCTCGGCCGGCGTGCCGAACAGGTTCTGCGCATCGACGATGCCCTTCAGCCCCTTCGGCTTCACCCACCCTTCAACGACCTGCTGCGACAGCTTCGCGCCGACCTTCATCCGGTCGGGCAGGAATTCCTTCACCTGCACCGTCGTGCTGCCGATCGGCTCGGCGCCCGGCTGGCCGTCCTTGACGATGTACAGGTTGACGGTCCACGCACCGGTCGGCGCCGTTTCGGCGGTCGTGTAGCCGAGCTCGGTGAAACCCGTCGCGTCGACGGTCACCGGTTTGCGCTCGACGGTCATCCCGCGCGGGTCGACGATCTCCGCCTGCAGCGGCACGCCGGCCGGGCTGCGCGCCCAACTGGCCGCGCGCACGATCAGGCCGATGTGGAACGGGTCGCCGGGCCGGTACAGGCCGCGATCCGAGAACAGGTACGCGGACAGTTGCCCCTGGCCCGTCGCGTTGCGTTCGCCGTCGACGTCGAAGCGCGAGAAGTCGAGCTGGCGGTCGCGGCCGGCCACCGGCAGGAACGACAGGTCGGTGTCCTTCTTCACGACGTACAGCTGCGGACGCTTCTCGCGGTCGAGCCCCTTGAACGCGGGGAAATGCACGATGCCCTCGGCGCCGGTCGTCTGCGAGAACAGCGCCTGGCCGTTCACCGCCAGCACCGACACGGTTGCGCCCGCAACCGGCTTGCCCGACCGGATCGACTGGATGAACACGTCCTGGCTGCCATCCAGCGCCTTCTTGACCAGCATCCCGAGATCGGTCACGACGATCAGGCGCGTGTCGCCGAGCGCGTTGTCGCCGTCGTCGCCATTGCCGCTGCTGTCGCCGGAATCGGCGTTGTCGGACTGATCCTGACTGCCGCCGTCGGACGATGCATCGCCGTCCTTCGCATCGTCGGCCTTCTTCTCGGCGGCAGGATCGTACTTCGACAGGTGCAGCAGGAACACGCCGCGCTTGCCGCCCTTCAGGTACTGGCCGAGATCGATGCCTTCGTAATGGGCTTTGCCGGGATCGCCGGCCGGGAATGCGCGCGTCTGCACGAAGCGCTCGACGATGTGATCCTCGCTGAACGAATACGACAGCTCGGGCCGCGCGTACGTGCCGTTGTTGAAGCTCACGAGATGCTGGATCTGGTCGGGCAGCACGCGGCCGATCTCGACCTTCATGCCCGGCAGGTTGCGCGACACGACCGACAGCCGCTTGCTGCCGCTCATCGACAGCAGCGAGCCGTCGGCCATGAAGCGCAGCAGCTTCGGATAGTCGGGCACCGTGAATACGTTCGTCACCGCCTCGCCGAGCCGATAGCCACCCGCCGATTTCAAATCGCCCTCGAACCGCACGACGACGCGCTCGCCCGGCGTCGCGTGGTACTTGAAGCTTTGCAGCGTCGCGAAGTCGTCCTCGGTCGGTACGACTTCGAGCGGCAGCGGCTTCGACTGCTTCAGCACCGCGTCGCTGACGTCGGCCAAATTCCATTCGTACGGCGGATCGTCGTCCGGCTGATCAACGCCCGGCTTGCGCTTCGGCAGCACCCACGCCTTCGCGCGCGCGGCCAGCTCGGCGCCGCGCACCCCGTCGGAGGTTTCGGCGACGAGCACCTGCTCGGGCTCGTAGCGCTCGTTGTCGACCAGGGTCGGCGCGATATTGTCGATCGACAGGCTGTACAGCCCCGGCACGCCCACCGACGCGTGCAGCACGTCCGGCGTGCCGTTGCCGCCGCGCGCGCTCTTCACGCCCTTGTCGACGTCGAGCCGCACCGACAGCGGATCCTTCGGAATCTCGAGCGGCTGCGAGTGGACCCATGCGCTCGTCTTCATCTTGTCGTAGTTGACCGTGTAGCGCAGCGGCGACACGGTCTTGCCGTCGCGGCCGACCAGCACGAGGCCGATGCGCTTCTCGAACTCGGCCGGATCGACCGGGTAGTTGAAATGCAACTGCAGCAGCGCCTGCTTCTCCGCCGGATTGTCGGGGTTCTGATAGAACTCGTTGTTGCCGAACGTCGCGGCGAATGCCGGTACGTCGAACGCGAAACGGTCGTCGTGCATCGTCACCTGCGGCGCGAACACCCGATGCACGGCGAAGCGCACCTCGACGTGCGCGCCGACCGGCCAGTCGGCCGCCGGCGTGAAGCGCAGCGTCTTGTCGTCGGCCCACTCCCACGCGCCCTTCAGCGCGGGCGTCATCTCGATGCCGTCGCCGGCCGGCTTGCCGACCCGTTCGATCGGCGCGGCCGATTGCGAGAACGCCACCTCCAGCGGATGCACGGTGATCTTCGGCTTGTCGGTGTCGTCGACCTCGTAGGTCGTGATCGCCGGCGCCTTCACGGTGAAGCCGACGGTTTCGGGCTCCGGCGGCTTGGGGCGATGCTTGAACCAGTAGCCGCCGTAACCGAGCGCGGCCGCGAGCAGCACGATGCCGCCGGCATGCCACGGGCGGCGGCGCACGGCCGCGGCGGTGACGCCCATCCACGCGGGCGCCGTCCACGACACGTTGCCGACCAGCGGCCGCAGCGCACAGCCGAGCAGCCACCAGACGAAACCCGCCACGCGAATCGGCAGGAGCAGCAGGAAGCGCAGCAAATCCATTTTGTTATTTCCTTGTCAAGGACATGCTGCCCAAGCGGCAACCTTCCCCGAATTGTTATGGGTCTGTGACGGCGCGGCCCGGTTGCGCCGTGAATACTTGATATGTTCGACCGGATGCTGGGCGCCATTATCGACCAGACCCGAAACGATGGAAATATCGGCGTGCCGGCGCGCAACGCCTGCCGACCACCAGCCGGGCGGGCGGATTTCCGCGGGCGACGCGCCGCCGTCCGACCTCCGCACGCGGTCGCGCAGCGTTCGCTAGAATGCGCGGCTCGGCAGGATCGAATCGAAATGAAAGGAAACCGCTTGAAACTCCCGTTCGAATGGCAGATCGGGCTGCGCTACGCGCGCGGCGGCCGGCGCTCGGCCGGCGACGGCTTCGTATCGTTCATCGCCGGCGCCGCGATGGCCGGCATCGCACTCGGCGTGGCCGCGCTGATCGTCGTGCTGTCGGTGATGAACGGCTTTCGCACCGAGGTGCGCGACCGGATGCTGTCGGTGCTCTCGCACGTGGAAATCTTCTCGCCGTCCGGCTCGATGCCCGACTGGCGGCTGACCGCGCACGAATCGTTGCAGAATGCTGCGGTGCGTGCCGTCGCGCCCTATGTCGACGCGCAGGCGCTGCTGACGAACGCGGGCAACGTGACGGGCGTCGCACTGCGCGGCATCGATCCCGTGCTCGAGCCGCGCGTGTCCGAGATCGCGCGCAAGCTGAAGACGGGCCGTCTCGACGCGCTCGTGCCGGGCGAGATGGGCATCGTGCTCGGCGCCGCGCTCGCCGACGCGCTGCACGTGACGATCGGAGACCGCGTCACGTTCTTCGCGCCCGGCAATACCGCGCGCCTGGGCGATGCGCTGCCGCGGTTCCGCCAGTTCAACGTGGTCGGCACGTTCGAATCGGGCCACTACCAGTACGACAGCTCGCTCGCGTACATCCACCTCCGCGACGCGCAGCAACTGTTCAACGTGCCCGCGCCGACCGGCATCCGGCTGCGCGTCGACGATCTGCAGCGCGCGCCCGACATCGCATTCGCACTGTCGCGCACGCTGTCGGGCAACCTCTATATCCGCGACTGGACACGGCAGAATCGCACGTGGTTCGAAGCCGAGCGGCTGCAGAAACGGATGCTGTCGCTGATCCTGATGCTGATCGTCGCGGTCGCCGCGTTCAACCTCGTGTCGTCGCTCGTGATGACGGTCACGCAGAAGCAGGGCGACATCGCGATCCTGCGCACGCTCGGCGCACCGCCCCGCGCGATCATGAAGATCTTCGCGATCCAGGGGATGACGATCGGCCTCGCCGGCACGCTGGCGGGCGTCGCGCTCGGCTGCGCGATCGCGGTGAGCATCCCGGTCGTGCTGCCGGCGATCGAGCAGGTGCTCGGCATCCGGTTCCTGACGCCGTCCGTATATTTCCTCAGCTCGCTGCCGTCGAGGCTCTCGGCGATCGACGTGATCGAGATCGCGGCGGCCGCGTTCCTGATGTCGTGCGTCGCGACGCTGTACCCGAGCTGGCGCGCCGCGCGGGTGCGGCCGGCCGAGGCGCTGCGCGACGAGTAGGCGCGACCGGCGCGGCGTTACGCGATCTCGTGGAAGCCGACGCTGTTGCCGCCGTCCGGCGCGTACGCGGCGAGCACGTCGAAGCCGACGTTGACGAGTTCCACCCGCATGCCGTAGGACTTCTTGCCGGATGAGTCGACGAAAATCGCCGCGCCCGACGACAACTGGCGTGCCGTGTCCAGCAGCGCAAGCGTGCCGCGCGCACTGCCGACGGAGGGCGCGATCGTCAGCGTCGTGCCGTCCTGCGTGGTGAAGTGCCCGCCGGGCGGCACGGGCGGCGGGTTGTCCGCGACCGACCGGTTGAGCAGGCTCATGAAATGAAAGCGTGCATCGGCGCCCTGGCTCGCCGCCGCGCGATCGCCGTCCGTGAACGTGTCGCCGCGCACGGCCGCGCCTTGTGCGGCGATATCGACGGCCTGCTCGTGAAAAGCGCGCGTCGCGAGCACGAGGCCGGCGTTCGCGTTCAGCATCGACTCGATCCATGCGCGATCGCCGTCCGTCAGCGTCTTCGACACGACCTTGATCCGGCCGTCGTCGGTCATGAAGTCGAACGGTGCATCGGCCAGATCCGGGCGCTTCGCCACGATGTCCTGAAGGCTCGTCGCGAGCGCGTCGGTGACGCCGCGCAGCTTCATCGACAGGTCGCCCACCATCGATAACTGTTTCGTCATCGCCGCCTGCATCGCTTCCGGATCGAGTGCCCGGACGCTGAGCGGCTGGTCTTGCAGCGCTCCGGACGCGGCCGTGTCCGTCTTCCGGCGCCCGTCGAGCGCCGCCTGCGCCATGTGTGCGAGCGAAAGGCCGCCCGCCGCCGTGACCGGAATCGTCATTGCCCTCTCTCTCGTTTTGAGCCTGTTTTTCGCTGTTTACGGATGGATTTCAGGGAAGTTGAGATCGCCCGCCGCCCGCACAGAGAAACTTTGTTTGACCCAAACTAAAAAAGTTTGACACGAGCATTTCACTGAGATAACTTTTGCGCAAGCTTCCGGAAAGCAATCCGGCCAGCGTGCCGACTCGTGTCGCGCTTTCCTGCCGTTGCAGCACCGTCGTTCGCAACATTCCCGCCTCATCGCATCGTGCCGTTCCGTTTCATCCGAAACCTGAAGGAAGCTCGGGCATGCCCGCATTTGATTCGCACTCCTGTATTCATGGCGTTCGCAGCGAACCGCTGCACTGACGATTGCCGTTCGGGGCGATGCACTCGCCTCGGTACCCGCCGGATGCGCGCCGCCTGACGCGCGCCGGTCCCATGCGAGCGTCCCATACGTCTCGCCCGCCGTTTTTGATGGTGCAGTTCCGCTTCATCCGACGCAGCACCCGGCCAGGCCGCAGGGGGCGTATCGCGAGCCGGCCGGTTCCAGACAAACACAAGAGACGAGGTCGATTCAATGAACATTCATCGAACCGGAGTGCGGCGCGCGTGGCTGCCCGCGCTCGTGGCGGCCGCGACGCTCGCCGCGTGCGGCGGCGACGACGGCGGCAGCGTGGCGGGCGTGTCAGCGCTCGCGCAGGGCCAACAGGCAGGGGCCGCCGCCGCGGCCGATACACCCGATACGCAATCGTTCGCGTCGCACTTTTCGCCGTCCGGCGTCCCGTACGCGAACCCCGCGAGCAACGGGCGCTACAAGCCGGTGATCAGCAACGGCCAGGTGCAGCCGTCGCTGTCGGGCGGCACGATCGAGGAGAACGCGTGGGTCGACACGCCGGTCGATTCCGACGGCGACGGCACGCGCGACCGCATCCACGTGCGCATCGTGCGGCCGTCCGAAACCGCGAACGGCGCGCGCACGCCGGTCATCGTGCTCGCGAGCCCGTATTACGCGGGGCTCGCCGACAGCCCCGACCACGACGTCGACGTCGAACTCGACGGCACGCCGCATCCGGCCGCGGCGGCCGGCGCCGCGGCATCGGCGTCCACCCGCATCCTGGCCGCCGCGCCGCAGTCGCGGATGCTGCAGCAGGTCGAGGCCGCCGCGGCCGGCCGCTCGTGGATCGAAAGCTACTTCGTGCCGCGCGGCTTCACGATCGTCTACGCGGATTCGCTCGGCACCGCCGGCTCGGACGGCTGCCCGACGATCCTGACGCGCGACGAATCGGTCGCGATGGCATCGGTGATCCGCTGGCTCGGCCGCGATGCGACCGCGAAGGACGCGAACGGCAAGACGGTCGTCGCGAACTGGTCGACCGGCCACGTCGGCATGTACGGCGTGTCGTACGACGGCACGCTGCCGAAGATGGTCGCGAGCCTGCGCACGCGCGGGCTCGACGCGATCGTGCCGATCGCCGGGCTGTCGAACATGTACGGCTACTACCGCTCGGGCGGCCTCGTGCGCGCGCCGGAAGGCTATCAGGGCGAGGATGTCGACGTGTACATCAAGGCGCTGCTGACGAACGCGCATCCGGAGCGCTGCACGCACCTGATCGACGAAGCGCTGCAGCAGGAAGACCGCAAGACCGGCGACTATTCGCCGTTCTGGGCCGCGCGCGACATTCCGACCGCGTTCGCGGTCGCGCCGGCGCTCGTCGCGCAGGGGCTCACCGACGACAACGTGCGCGTCGACCAGTCGACGTCGTGGTATCTGGCGATGCGACGCCAGGGTGTGCCGACCCAGCTGTGGCTGCATCGCCTGAAACACACCGATCCAACCCGTGTGCCGGCGATGGCCGACGCATGGACCGCGGAGGTGAACCGGTGGTTCACGCGCTACCTGATCGGCTATGACAACGGCGTCGAGCACGATCCGCGCGCGGTGATCGCGCAGGCGGACGGCACGCTGCTGAAGGAAGCCGACTGGGCCGCGCGGCACGCCACGCCAGTCACGTACTTCGCGGGCGGCGACGGCGCCGGCACCGGCACGCTGCTGCGGCTGCCGAGCGGCGGCCCGCTCGCACGCTTCACCGACGATGCGCGCATTCCCGCACTCACGCTGGCGAACACGCCGACGGGCGAAAACCGCAGCCGCTTCGAGACGGCCCCGCTGACGGCCGCGACGCGCCTGTCCGGCGCCGCGACCGCGCGCGTCCGGCTGACCTTCACGGGCGTCGCGAACGTGACGGCACTGCTGGTCGACCGCGCGCCGGACGGCACGGCAACGATCGTCACGCGCGCGTGGACCGACCCGCGCAACCGGTTGTCCGAGTGGGTGTCGCAACCCGTGCTGCCCGGCATGCCGTACGACCTGAAGCTGACGTTCATGCCGCGCGACTACAAGCTGGAAGCCGGCCACCGGCTGGGGCTCGTCGTCCTCTCCAGCGACTACGAGGCGACGCTGCGGCCGACGCCCGGCACGGGCCTGACGCTCGATCCGGCCGGCACGTCGGTGACGGTGCCGCTGGCGTCGTCGGCGGCGGGCGCCTAGTCGTGCGCCGGCTGCCGGCGTAACGACACCACTGCCCCGCCTGCATGCGTGTCGATGCGGGCGGGGGAATCGCTGCACGAAGATAGTGCAAGGTCGATCGTCTGAAATCGTGCCGAGCGACGAGCGCAATCCGTTCGGCCGGGTCGATCTCGACGCCGACAAGCCCGCGAACCTGCCGGATTTCTACCGGGTATTCAGCAAACAGGCGGACTGACTCGACGCCGCCGCCCGACGCTCACACCGGCGTCAACACCGGCTGCCCGGCGAAATGCCGCGCCGCGTTGTCGAGAAACTGCCGCACCGAACGATCGAGCGCCTCGGGTGACCAGCCGCCCATGTGCGGCGTCAGCACGACGCTGTCGAGCTCCGTCAGCGCACGCGGCGGCTCCGGTTCGCCTTCGTACACGTCGAGCCCCGCGCCCGCGATGCGGCGTTCGCGCAGCGCATCTGCCAAAGCAGCGGTATCAACAACACTGCCGCGCGACACGTTGACGATAAAGCCGCCGGGGCCGAGCGCGTCGAGCACGGTGCGATCGATCAGGTGCCGCGTGCCCGCGCCGCCCGGCGTCGCGACGATCAGGAAATCGGCCCACCGCGCGAGTGCGTCGATCCGGTCGAAATAGCGGTACGGCCCCGGCTTCTCCGACCGGTTGTGATAGCCGATCTCGATGTCGAAGCCGGCCGCGCGACGCGCGCACTTCTCGCCGATCTTGCCGAGCCCGACGATGCCGAGCTTCTTGCCCGACACGTTCGGCGGCATCGACAGCCCGTCGCGCCACACGCCCGCGCGGGTTGTCGCATCGAGTTGCACGACGTTGCGCACCGCCGCGAGCAGCAGCGCGAACGCGTGATCGGCGACGCAGTCGTCGTTGGTGCCGGCGCCCGTGACCACGGCAATGCCGCGTGCCTTCGCGTGCGCGACATCGATGTGCTCGTAGCCCGCGCCGAGCGCGCTGACGAACGTGAGCCGCGGCAGCCGGTCGATCTCGGCGGCGGTCAACCCCGTGCTGCCGTTGGTCAGCACCGCTCGAATCGTGCTGCCATGTTCGGCGATCGCGCGTTCGCGCTCGTCGGGCGTCGGGGCGTAACGCACGTCGAACGACGCGGCGATCTCGCGATGCGCGTCGCCGCGCAGCGCGATGAGGACCAGCAGCTCGGGCTTCATGTCAGCAAATGTCCGCAGGCGGAGAACGAATTTCAGTGTAACAAGCCCGCATGACGGGTGCGGGTTATCCCCACACCGGCTGTGGACACGCCGCCGCACGCGGTTTGCCAAAGCCGGCTCAGTCAAGTAACTTTCGGCGTACGCCCCCGTCCTGGAGATTGGCCCCGATGAAGCTCGCCCTGCCCGCCCGGATCCTGGGCCTCGCGTTCGCCGCCGCCTTCGCGGCGCCCGGCGCGCACGCCGACACGCCCGTCGTGGTGTCGTCGAAGATCGACACCGAAGGCAACCTGCTCGGCAACCTCATTTCGCAGGTGCTGAAGGCCCACGGCATTCCCGTCACCGAAAAGATCGCGCTCGGCACGACGCCGATCGTGCGCAAGGCGCTCACGAGCGGCGAGATCGACATCTACCCCGAATACACGGGCAACGCCGCGTTCTTCTTCAACAAGGCCGACGATCCGGTGTGGAAGAACGCGAGCCAGGGCTACGACACCGCGAAGAAGCTCGACTACGCGGCGAACCATCTCGTGTGGCTCGCACCGGCGCCCGCGAACAACACGTGGGGCGTCGCGCTGCTCGCGCCCGTCGCGCAGTCGCAGCACCTGAAGACCTTCTCCGACTTCGGCAAGTGGGTGGCCGGCGGCGGCAAGGTGAAGCTCGCGGCGTCGGCCGAATTCGTGAACAGCGCGTCCGCGCTGCCGTCGTTCGAGAAAGCGTACGGCTTCAAGCTGAAGCCCGAGCAGCTCGTCGTGCTGTCCGGCGGCGACACGGCCGCGACGATCAAGGCCGCCGCGAACCAGACCGACGGCGTGAACGCCGCGATGGTCTACGGCACCGACGGCGGCATCGCCTCGAGCGGCCTCGCGGTGCTCGACGACGACAAGCACGTGCAGCCCGTCTACGCGCCGGCGCCGGTGATCCGCGAAGCCGTGCTGAAAGCGCATCCGCAAATCGCCGAGTATTTGAAGCCCGTGTTCGCGAGCCTCGACCTGAAGACGCTGCAATCGCTGAACGCCCGCATCCAGCTCAACGGCGAGCCGGCTGGCGGCGTCGCGAAAAGCTACCTGAAATCGAAGGGTTTCGTGAAATGACGGAGGGCGCGGCAGCGTCCGCGCGGCGCGTCACGCTCGACAAGGTCGGCATCCTGATCGGCGTACTGACGATCGTCGCCGTGTTCGGTCTGTCGTTCGCGGTGCTGCGGCCGAACCGGATCGCGGCCGGCACCGGGCTATCGGTGTTCGCCGCGCTGCCGGCGATGCAGGGCGCGGCGCTCGCCGCGCTATGGACCGTCGGCGCGCTGTGGGCGATGACGGCGAGCCGTCCCGCGTGGCGGCTCGCGGCCGGGTGCGTGGGGCTCGCGACGCTCGCGTATGCGGTCGGCGCGGCCGCGACGCATGTCGTCGCGCCCGACGACATGCTGGCCCGCGTGTCGCCCGACGCCGGCGTCTGGCTGCTGCTGTTCGCGTGGGCGGTGCTCATCGCCGACGCGCTCGCGCGCCTCGCGTTCGGCCCGTGGCGGCGCCTCCTCGCGCTCGCCGTCGCGATCGCGGCGGTTTCCGTGCCGCTCGCGAGCGGCTGGTGGGACGGCCTCTCCGTGATGCGCGAATACGCGGTGCGCAGCGACGATTTCTGGCGCGAAGCGATCCGTCACGTGTCGCTCGCGGGCGGCTCGGTCGCCGCCGCGCTCGTCGCGGGCGTGCCGCTCGGCATCGCATGCGCGCGCGTCGCGACGGTGCGCACCGTCGCGATGCCCGTGCTCAATATCGTGCAGACGATCCCCAGCATCGCGATGTACGGGCTGATGATGGCGCCGCTCGGCCTGCTCGCCGCGCACGTGCCGCTCGCGGCCGAACTCGGCATCCGCGGCATCGGCGTCGCGCCGGCCGTGCTCGCGCTGTTCCTTTACTCGCTGCTGCCGATCGCATCGAGCGTCGTGGTCGGGCTCGGACAGGTGCCGCCGCACGTAACCGAAGCGGCGCGCGCGATGGGCATGACACGCACCCAGCGGCTGCTGCGCGTCGATCTCGTGCTCGCGCTGCCGGTGATCCTGAGCGGCGTGCGCATCGTGCTCGTACAGAACATCGGCCTGACCGCGGTTGCCGCGCTGATCGGCGGCGGCGGATTCGGCACGTTCATCTTCCAGGGGATCGGGCAATCGGCCGCCGATCTCGTGCTGCTCGGCGCGATCCCGACGATCGCGCTCGCACTGGCGGCCGCCGTCGTGTTCGAAGCCGCGACGTCGCTCGCGAAGGGGCGTGCAGGATGATCGAGATCGAACGGGTCGGCAAACGCTTCGGCGACGTGGTCGCCGTCGACGACGTATCGCTGACGATGCAGCGCGGCACGATCACCGCGCTCGTCGGCGCATCGGGCAGCGGCAAGTCGACGCTCCTGCGCATGATCAACCGGCTGATCGCGCCGACCAGCGGCACGATCCGCATCGACGGCGTCGATACGGCGACCGTTGCGCCCGAGCAGCTGCGCCGTGGCATCGGCTACGCGATCCAGGGGCACGGGCTGTTTCCGCACTGGAGCGTCGCGCGCAACATCGCGACCGTGCCGCGCCTGCTCGACTGGCCGGCCGCCCGTATCGACGCGCGCGTGAACGAACTGCTCGACCTGTTCCATCTCGCGCCGGCCGAATTCGCGGGCAAGCTGCCGCACGAACTGTCGGGCGGCCAGCAGCAGCGCGTCGGCGTGGCGCGCGCGCTTGCGGCCGAGCCCGCGATGCTGCTGATGGACGAACCGTTCGGCGCGCTCGATCCGATCATCCGCAACAAGGCGCAGGACGACCTGTTCGCGCTGCAGCGCCGCCTCGGCATCACGGTCGTGATCGTCACGCACGACATCGAGGAAGCGCTGAAGCTCGGCGACACGATCGCTGTGATGGACGACGGCCGGCTGCTGCAGGTCGCGCCGCCTGCCGAGATTCTCGGCAGGCCGGCAGCGGGTGTCGTCGAGCAGCTCGTCGCGGGCGTCGACCGTCCGCTGCGCCTGCTCGCGCTGACGCCGATCGACGCAGTGGCCGAAGCCGGCCACGCCGACGGCGAGCCGATCGCGGCGACGCGCACGCTGCGCGATGCGGTGTCCGAATTGTTGTGGCGCGGTGTCGATGCGCTGCCCGTCGACGATGCAGCCAACGGCAACGCACACGGCCCCCGCCGCATCACGCTCGACGCGATTCGCTCGCACGCGAGGCAGCCCGCATGACGACGCTCGGCAGCATGCGGCCCAAGCGGTCTTCGCTTCCCGCGTACGTCGCCCGCGCGGCCGCGCTCGCGCTGCTGCTCGTGTTGCTGTTGCGCCCCGCGTGGCTGCAGGGTCTGTTCGCGCCGTTCGCGGACAACGGCGCGCCGGTGATCTACGATCGCGCGAGCCTGCTCGATCTCACGCTCGCGCATCTCGGCACGGTCGCGCTGTCGAGCCTGATCGGCACGATCGTCGCGGTCGCGGCCGGCATCGCGGTCACGCGGCGGTTCGGCGCGGATTTCCTGCCGCTCGCGCGCAGCGTCGTCGATATCGGCCAGACCTTCCCGCCGGTCGCCGTGCTCGCGCTCGCCGTGCCGGCAGTCGGCTTCGGCTTGAAACCCGTGCTGATCGCGCTCGTGCTGTACGGGCTCCTGCCGATTTTCGAAAGCACGATCGCGGGGCTCGAGGACGTCCCGCGCGACGTCGTCGACGCCGCGCGCGGGATGGGAATGAGCGGCTGGCAGCAACTGGTGTCCGTCGAGCTGCCGCTCGCGTTCCCGGTGATCGTCAACGGCATCCGCCTCGCGGTCGTGATCAATCTCGGCACCGCGACGATCGGCTCGACGGTCGCCGCGCGCGGGCTCGGCGACGTGATCATCGCGGGCCTGCAGACATCGAACACCGCGTTCGTGCTGCAAGGCGGCGTGATCGTCGGCTTGCTCGCGGTGCTCGTCAGCGACGCCATCGGCGCGATTGCGCGGGTGGCGAGCGCGCGGCGCGCCTAGCATCCGTCACGGAATTTTTCGAAGGAGCCACCATGTCTGTCCTGGACGCCGGCCCGTTTTTTCATGGCACGAAAGCGAATTTGCGGATCGGTGATTTGCTGACAGCGGGCTTCAGATCGAATTATCGGAACGACGTGGTGATGAACCACGTTTATTTCACGGCCCTACCGAAAGGCGCCGGTCTGGCTGCGGAAATGGCCAAAGGCGACGGCCGGCCGCGCGTTTACATCGTCGAGCCCACCGGGGAATTCGAAAACGACCCGAACGTCACGGACAAGAAATTCCCCGGCAATCCGACGCGATCGTATCGAAGCACACTGCCTTTGAAGATCGTCGGCGAACTCGATAGCTGGGAATCCTACGATCCGGCGTTCATCCAGCAACTCAGAAGCCGAATCGAAACCGGCATCGGCGAGATCATCAACTAGCGATCCGTTCGGCCGATTCGCGAACAAAGCCGGGATGGCGGCCAACGGAACACGCGAGGCAACGACACGCCCGCGTACCGTGGGAGGAGTCGCACGACAGGACGAAAGCGCCGCATCTATCCGGACTCCGATGCGTGTGCGTGCAACGATCAGCTGGTCGGCCCCGCCCGAATCGACACAAGCCTACATCGCGCTTTCATTCGAGCCGGCGCTCGACCATCGGCGACGATTGGCCGATATACTATGCGCCTCCCATTTCCCCGCATTCCACCATGCGACGACGGTTTCTCTGGCTGATCGTGCTCTCGTTCGGCATCGCGCAACAGGCATGGGCGCAGCAAGCACCCGCGGTGCCTGCATCCGCGTCCGACGCGCTGGCATCGGCGCCGACTGCCGCCTCCGCGCCGCTCGCGAGCGACAACGTTCAGCCGAACGAAGCAAACCGCCGCATCACGTCCTACCTGACGAAGAAATTCGGCGTCGCGAAGGAACGGGCGGCGAAGCTCGCCGATATCGTGAGCGTGACCGCGACGAAATATTCGCTGCCTCCGGCCCTCGTTTACGCGATCATTTCGATCGAATCGCGCTTCCAGGAAAAGGCGCGCGGCCAGCACGGCGCGACCGGGTTGATGCAGGTCGTGCCCGCCGCGCACCGCGGCATGCTGCGCAACGTGAAGGATCTCACCGAGCCGAATGCGAACGTCGAAGCCGGCTCGCGCATTCTGTCGGGCTACGTGAAAGCGGCCGGCGGCAACGTGCAGGCCGGGCTGAAGAGCTACAGCGGCGGATCCAGTGCGTATGCGGCGAAGGTCATGCAGCGGGTCGAATCGTTCCGGTTCGTGCTCGAACCCGAGGACGGCGCGAAAGCCACCACCGATACGAACGCGCACATGATGCCGGTCAGCGATCCGTCCGGCTCTGCGCCCGCCGCGAACCGCAACGCGAAGTAAGCAATGGGCACTCGCGCTCAGAGCAGCGCGACGTCGACCTTGGGCACCATGGGCGCAATACGCATGACGCGTTCGGCCTGCGCTCGCACGTACTCGGCGATGCGATGTACCCACGCACGCTCGTCGCCCACATAGACGCCCGACTCCGCCAGCCTGGGAGCCAGTTCCGCAGCCAGCGTCGCCATCCGCGCCATCTCACGCGCAACGAGCGCCGGCCGAATCCGCACGCGATGCGCGAAATCGGCGAGCGCGAAAGCGGTCAGCTCCTCGGTGCGGAACACGTCTCCGTACGCCATCGCCATGTCCTGCACATAAGCGTCGCCGTACACGTTCACGCACACCAGATCGTAAAACGGCGCCGGCTCGAGCCCGCCGCTGCTGACGAAAAACGAAATGTTCTTGCCATGCGCGTCGCTGTTGCCGATCAACAATTGCAGCAACGCCCAGCGCAGCATGGCCGAGCGCGCGGCAGCGGGTGTCTCCAGAGACGACGTCAGCGAAAACAGCTTCTCGAAGCTCACGCCTTCACGGATATTGCGCACGTCCGCGTTGTTGCCGAGATTGCGTTCGTATTTGAGCGTCGCCGGCAAGTCGAGGGCCTGGCATCCATCGATGACATGAAGCCGCCGCACAGCGCTCACGCGCCGCGGATCGTCCGGGTCGGTCGTCACGAGCCGGTCGAATCGTTCGATCAGCAGAATGGGCTCCGGGATACGTCGAATCTCGACAGGCGCGACCGGCAAACCCATGCGGGCCGCCAGCGTCATGCAGAAATGCTCGTTGGCGACCATGAACGGCGCGTTCGGACTGCGCGACTCGGGCTTCAGAATATGCGAGCTGCTCAGCGCCCCGTCCACGAGCGCGAACTGCTCACCTTCGACGAGCACCTGCAGCTTGTCCTGATGACCGGCGATCGACAGGCGCACCCGATCGTCCCAGACGGAAAACGGGATCGCATCGCGCTTGCGGATACGGTCGACCAGTTCCTCCGCGGAGACCGGTCGGCGCACGGGTTCGAGAGATTCCGCCGCCCGCCCGGCCTCGTCGTCGTCCGGAACGAAGCTCAACGCACCGACGGGCTCCTTGCCGAGCATCCGGATCAGGCCGAAGACGTTGTCCTTCGATATCTGATACATCGATGCGGCCACATCGAGTGCGCGGCCCTCGGGGAGCAGATTGCCCACGAAGCGCTGGAGCGCGCCCGCCGGCGGCGTGCCGCCATCGAGCGGAATGCACGGCGACAACGCAAACGCGTCTGTCCGCGCGAGCCACGCCGGATCGCAGGAAAAACCGTAGTCGTCGCGGCGGGCATCGTAAGTCAGTTCCCCGACCGGCGAGCCGTCAGCCGAAATCCGCAGGCGATGGATCATCACGCGCCCTCGGGCGAACCGGACGAGCCTGGCGAAGCGGCACGTACCGTCGCGTGATCGCGCACGGCATTGCGCGCCACCTGAACGTCGCGTTTCGGCACGACGAGCAAATTCAGGCCGAAGCCGTCCAGCACCTTGAACAGCTTGTCGAGACTCACCGCGCGCCCGTTTTCGAGGCGCGACAGTACGTCCTTGGAGACGCCGAGCATGTCGGCCGCATCGTCGATCCGCATCTGGTTCTGCGCGCGCCGGTTGCGCACGAGCGCCCCCAAGGCGGCGAGAGTCGGTGCGAGTGGGTCGGGTGTCGCGACGGGTTGCGGTAAGGTGCGGGCCATAATTCCGGAATTTCAGGAACAAAGCGCCGTCGAAGGTCGATCGACGACATAGTTACGAGAATATCGGAATTATAGGAGCTCGCCAGCCAGATCGCCAATTGTTCTTATATTTCAGGAATAAAAACACCAAAGACCGGCAGCACCTCATTATTCTCATATTTCAGGAACTATAAACGCGTGCGACGGCACATCCGTGCCGCCGCGCCCGCCGGGTTTGCCGGATCACCTCCCTCGTGCCTTGATCCGGCCCCCTCTGATC